>JAJDDX010000189.1 GCA_029260055.1 Phycisphaerae bacterium | reverse complement strand
AATCGAGGTCTACCGTCACCACCTCGAGTTGCGGCGAATTGTTGGCGATGGCCAAGCCGGCCGCCTGGGCACCGTTCACGTCGGCGATCCCGACCGTGACGGTCTGCCCCGCTTCAGGGCTGATGAACTGCAGGGTGAGATCGACAACCTCATTGAGAGACGCATCGACCGTGACTTTGTTGCCGGCCGGGAAGCCCTGCGCGATCGGCGCGATGTTCGTCAATTCCCCGATATTGAAACAGGTCACCGAGTAATCGAGGTAGCTGACGCCGTCGGCGTTGCCGAACGGCCCGTCGTAGTCTACGCCCTCGTGGTCGAACCGACCGATCTGGATGTACTCGACGCCGTCGCCCTTGTTCACGCCCACGGTCGCGGGCACACCGCCGAATCCACCGGTGCCCTGAGAGGCGTCTCCGGTCGTCCAGCACATGTTGTCCCAGGAGAAGCAGACGTTGTTACCGAGCCCCATGACGGGGTTCGAGCCGTCGGAAATCGCCACCTGGAACGTGCTCAGCAGGTCGCCGTGCTCGTTGTAGTAGCCCACGTTGTCCCATGTGACGACGAGCGTTTCATCGTTCGTGTCGCCGTTGCCGTCGAAGAGCTTCATGTATACGTCGCCGATGAAGTTCGACGGGTTGCCGGTGTCGACATCGCCCCAGAATGGAGCGACCATCGGGAAGTCGGCGATCGGGAACCCCTCGGCTGTGAAGGTCGAGAAGTAGGTCCCAAACGACAGGTTACCGTTGTTGTTCACGAACAACGAGTTCCACATGCTGCCGTACAGGTCGAACGTGAACGGAATGGCTACACCGGCGGAGTCGTCGTCGTTGTGTTGGTCCGGACCCTGTGCGCAGCCTGACCCGGTGCAGCCGTCGCCGAAGAAGTCGACGAGGGTGTAGGTCCCGTCGAGCGGGTAGAACAGCGCTGCGGCATCGCCGCTGCACGTAACGCCGAGAGGAAGTCCCGGCTGCTCCGCGCCCGGTGTAGTGAGCGCTTCCTTCTCCTCATCCGTCATCTGTGCGTTCGCCGTGCCGACCGCAAACAGGGTGACAAGTACGAGACACAGCGTGCCGAAAGTCTGGACGGTCCTTGAGACATGCATCCTTCCCGCTCCTGTTCTAAACACCGACCTATTAGAGATGTCAGTCAGCGAGGTGCTGTCCGTTGGCCCCCCGCGAAGGGTCACGCGGAAAACCCACGCTGGCCGAAAACGAACGTCAGGCGGCGGGGTAGAATCGCCTCAACCGCCAACACCCGGTAGGTTAGTGGGCCTTGGGGATGTTTGTCAAAACAATAATCGTGTTGTGAATTGCTACTTTGCGCGTCGGGTGCTTGGCAAGCTCGGGGTCGGCGTCAGCAGGAGTATGTAAATCTAGTAAACTACTTTAGTTGCGCTCGACTTCCCCTGGTCGGCGACGGGGAATGGCCTTGCGCCGGCGAGTTCAGAAAAATGACGCTCCTGGTCGTGAACGGGGCGCCGCTGTACCGCGCGCTGCGCCGACCGAAGGACGTGTTGCGCAGCTCCTTTGACGCAACACGTCCTTGGCCTTCGTTTTCTGTTCGATGACGAGTCAAAACGGTGCCATCCGATCGCACTGATCGGGGCCATGCCGCATCTACTCCGCTTCGTAGACCCAGACGATGTTGCACGGACTGCAGTTCCACCAGCCCGCTATGATTGCGATTTCACCGTCATGGACAGCGGGCACACTAAACTCGTTCGTCCAGGTGCTTTCGCCCGTGAAGCCGTCCGCCCAAGGTCCGTAGAAGTACGAGCCGTCCCCGTCGACGCGTGCGATTCCGTCACCCCTGGGCTCGAACCGGATCGCCGGGGCGCCGCTGAGTTCCGTGTTCGCCCAGCCGCTGTGCGAGAACTCGACGTTCAGTTGAACCGTCTCACCCGGGACGAGCTCTTGCGGCGGGCCGTCGAAGGTCGAGGTGAGCGTCGTGTTGAATTCCTCCACGCCTCGCTCAAACTGGACGGCCACCTCTGATATGCTCGTCGGCGTGATCGTGTAAGTCGTCACGCTTCCCTCGTACCGGTCGGTTCTCGTGTAGACCGTGGGAGCATCCGCGCTATTCGTGATCGTGTCGACGAGGACCCACTTCGGTTCGGAAGGCTCGGGACACGTCACGTCCGCGCACGTGGTGCCCAGTGCGCCGGCTGTCCCGTCGGCGGTGGCGCATGCGGTGCTGGTCTGTTGGGCACATGATCCATCGGGAAGGCAGCACGCCACGGTTGTGGCAGGGCAAACGGTGTCAGCACATCGCGTGCCCACGCCGCGCGGGATGCCGCCCATCGACCCACAATCCTCGCGCGTGGCGTCATCACATGATCCATCGGTGAGGCAGCAGGCTTCCGTGGCGTCTACGGTGCAATCCGTATTGGCGCATGTGGAGCCGAGTCCGCGAGCCTCCCCACGGCCCATCCTGCAAGTGTCGGGATGGAGGTCTCCCAGGCAGTCCCCGAAATAGCAGCAGGCCTCCGTTTCGGCTGGGCCTTGCGTTGCCTCGCATTCGACGTTGCCGCAAGTGCTTCCCGGTCCCTGCGGCGTGCCTGGGTCAGGCCAGAACCCGAGACAGCGATCGGGCATCATCTGGAGGCAGTTGCCGTCGTCAAAACAGCATGCCTCAAACGGATCGTCGCAGGTTACGGTGGCGCATGACGTGCCTTCGCCCTGCGGTACGCCGCCGAAGACGCGAATGCAATCCTCGGCCGTGTCCAGGATACCTATCGAGCCGATGTCAATACAGGACTGGCTGCCATCGTTTTCTGCGTAGCAGCAGGCCCCACCTATCGGGGGCTCCACGTCATCGTCGGGTCCGAATTCCAGGAAGAAGCGGTCCACATGGACGGACGCTTCGAAATCAGCCTGCATTTCCATGCATACCTTGATGTCGTTGCCGAGCATGGCGCCGATCGCGGCGTGGCTGAGGTTCAGATCTTCACTGATGTCCGACACCGCTCCGTTTTCGGCGGTGATCGTCCACGTGCCGATACTGACCCCGGTGTTACAGGGCAGCGCGTCGTCGCCGGGGGCGATCAGGACGTGTAGGTTCGCCGTTCCGTTTATGGAGGCGAGTTGATAGGCGTAGCGCTTGTCTCCGTTGCTATCCGGCGGCAGGATCGTGACGCTGGAGCTGAGCAGGCGCGCTACCGCCGTGGATGGCGTGTCGGTGGGCGCTTCGTCGAATGGTTTGAGGCTCGCGACGTTGGTCGTTTGCATTCCCGGCCCGACGGGGAAGATGCCGGCTGAGCCGAGGCTGAGCGTGATGGTCTTGCCCGCGATGGTGAAGGACAGGTCGATCCTTCCGGACGGACTGCCGACGCCGGTTATATCGACGTTGCATCCGGCGATCCAGATCGCCCCCGCAGCGATGAGTACGAACCCGAGCGTGCGCAATCCGGGCAGTTTTTCTCTTGCCATGTTTCTGCTCCTTTTCTTGTGACAGTTGTTCCGCCTTTGCATTGGTTACACGGCGGGAGCGGCAGTCTGATGCGGGATTTGTCATCGCCTGCACTTCTTCGGGGCGGCTTCCCGCCCTGCTGATCGAAGCGCTCCAAGCCCGGTCTGCCGTTCGGCCTGGAAGGATGTGTGGATGGACGTCACAAGAAGACGCCCGCCGGCTCACTCGAGAGCCGGCGGGCGGTTGTGGATTCGGTAGTGTCAGGAATCTCTCGTTCGGGGCGTTGTGTATCCGTTAACCGGCCAGTCGTCGCCTGAAGGCGACGGTTGCGGCTCCGAGGACTAGCAGCACCATGGCCACCAAGCCCCACTCGGAGACGGCGGGGATCGGGTCGCCGGGTCCGGGCGTGCAATCCGGGTCGGGCGGGCACGGCTCGCAGTCGGGCATGATGATGCAGTGCGGATGGAGCGGGTCGTCCGGGTTCGCGTGGCAACTGATTACGCAGCACGGGTCAATAGTGTCCGGGACGTGGCACAGCGTCGGGCTGAACCCGGGTGTGCACGTGACTCCCGGCAAGTCCTCCGTTCGCCACGGTACGCCGCGGGCTTGCATTATGGTCGGGATCCCGGGCATGGTCCACTGAGTTCCGGGCGGGCCGACCAACGTGAAGGTGAAGAACGGGTCGACAGGAAGATCCGAATCAAAGGTGCCGCCCTCCGGCACCGTTTTGTAGATCGTCATTTGGCCGATTGCTTGCGGGTTGACCAAGCTGACGGTCACGTCCCACTGCTCGGGATCTTGCCCGCCGTTGTAGGTGACCGTAATGGGCTGGCAACTCAGCAAGGTGAGTTGCACGAGCTGAATGTCAATCGTGGCGCTCCCGGACGTGACGTCGGCGTCGGCCAAGCGATCAACAAGAGTGTCGCCCGGAAATCCGCCGGGTCCCTGGAAGCAGACCTGGCCGTCGAACGGGTCGCTGCCGGGTCCGAAGAAATCGGCCGGGATCGGCGTGCCGGCTCCGCCGAAATTGAACTGCGTACTGCCGTCGCTTGGCGTAGTGAAGCAGTCTTGTCCCAGTGGAATGATGTCTTGGCCGGCGGCGGTTGCGGCGGTCAAGATGAGAACCGCGGCGCAACACGCCGTGACGAGCAAGTTGCGTTTGTGGTAGTTCATGTCTTGCAGCCTTCTGAAAGGGTCTCTCGACGCGTCGGTAGCCGCGGGACGTACTCCCGCCCTCGACGCGACGTGCGAATCTGTACTGACTCAACAGGTCATCGAGTTAAAGGCGAAGCGAATCGATGGAGGCGAAGTGTCGGGGGGGCTCGTGCGTGTGCCGGGCTGACGGCATCGCGACCGTGCCAGACGCGTGTGACGTGCCAGAACAGGGGGCACGTAAAGTCGAGGGTCCACGGGCGCGCGAAGTTCCGGCGTAGTTGCCACCGGAAGCGAGTCAAGATAGCCAGAAGAAACGCGCTGGCGTACGCGAGCAGAAAGGCAACCAGGACGTAGCCGAAGGCCCGGCCGACGACGACGTGCAATAGTCCATCCGCCGCAGCGCCGGGAAGCAGGCCGTAGCGCAGGGCTAGCGGCCGAAGTGCCAACTCGATCGGCATCCAACCCACGGCAAGCACGAACGGCTTGAAGCCGATTCGACGCGTCAGGGCGGCGCCGAGCCCGGCATACAGCGCCGGGGCTGCCACCAAGAGCAGCCACGGCTGCACGCCGGATGCGTGCATGACCCCGCCGGCGAGGAGGAAGGCGCACAGCGACGCTCCGAAGAAAGCGCCGGCGAGAGTCGCCGCCGAGGGGCGCAGTACCTGGATGGCACGGAACAGCGGCAGAAGGGCCACGAGCGTGAGCCATGGATGCGCTCGCCCACTCACCGCGGCCGCCGTCATCAAGCAAGCGCCGCTCGCCAGAGCAACGACGAGCAGAGAGCTACGGAGTGCGTTGGTGCAGCTCGACATGCCGGGCACAGGGGCTGCAAACCCGAATACGGATTCGTCAGACTTTTTGGAGCGACTTGAAGAACCCATCGGCCCGAAGCTCAGGGTCGTCTTTCGGTTGCCACGACGGCGACGGACGTCGATTGGCCAGCGCGGCATTATATCAACTGCGAGCGCCAGCGTCACGCTTGTTTTGACACTTCCTCCTCTGTGATTCCGGATGCACTAGTACTGTACGGCGCGCCCATGCCGCGCGCTGGCACTGCTCTCACTTGGAGGTGTGTGTTCAAAGGGGTGAGGATGGCATGGGGGATTGGGGTGTCTTCATGGAGTCCGGAGAACAGCATGCAGTAAGTGATGGGTGCTTAACGAGTTACCGATTCACGGCAAGCCGCGGCGCCAAGTAGTACTGTGCGCCGACTCATTGGAAGAAGGCCTCAACCAGCATCGCGCAGCGTGGCCGGCGCCGGGCGTGCGCGTCCAAAGAGCACCGCCCCGGCCACGAGCGTGAGCAGTGCGGACACGATCATGCCCCACGTGGAGACAACCGGAATCCCGAGCGTGTATTCCACGGTAAGCTGTGGACGATAGCCGGCGATGGGTTCTTCTCTCGTGTCGAAGCGCTTGGATGTAGGCGGCTCGCCGCTCTCGTCACCGACGACGGCCCAGCCGAAGTTGGACGCCGGTTCGTCAAGCCAGCTTTGCACATCGGTCTCCATGCCTTCGTTCGAGCCCCAGGTATAGAAGCCGATGGCGTCAACGGCCTGAGTTGCGCTGGGAACAGGAGCGAATTCTCCGCCGGGTGTCTCCCAGAAGTCGGTGTCGTAGAAGGCATGGAGCCATGTGGCGTCACCTGCCAGCGCGGCCGCACCCTCGCCCTCTTCTTGTGGTGCATCCGAGGCAGCCTCGCCCCAATCGCGGAACGCACGATGCAGGCTGATCTCGGTCACGCCTGATGACGCGTGAGTCTTCGACATGTAGAGGGTCAGGGTTACGCCGGTGATGTCCGCGCCGCTAGGGAGGCTGCCGGCGATATCGAAAGCGATGACTCCGCGTCGAAGATCGCCGCTGAAGACCTGCCCGGTAAAGAAGTGAGCGCCCGCGCCGTTGCTTGTTGCGCCTAGAGCATCTTGGTAGAGGGTGTTGTCCTTGACCGGGTCGAGAGTCACCGTGGCTGCGTGGGCTCCTGACGCGGCTCCGGCAACCAGCACGACTGTGACGAGCGCGCGGATCGACCTACGTTGCATGGCTTCTTCCTCCTCAGTCTCGATTCCTGTCTAGAACGACGCACGCGAGTGTAGCAAGTTGGGCTTGTGCAATGCAAGGATGCGGCGGCGTATCATGGGCGAGATGACGCCGGCATTCTGCGGGTGCCTGTCGCAGCAGATGGAAGGCGGGTGAAGCCGGCCTACTCGCTGCGCAGCGCGCTGAGCAGCGGAGCGCGAAGCGCGGACGCCAACGCCGCTACGCCGGCTGTCATACCCACGACGCATACGGCTGCCAGCGTCATCCCGATCGATGCCCAAGGCAACGAGTCGGGGCGCCGGGCGATGTAGGGGGCGACGGCGATGAGCGCCGGCATGATCCCGGCGAGGAGGCCGACTGCGACCAACGTGGCATTCTCGGCCATGATCACCACACCCAAGGATCGTCGCGTGAAGCCCAGCGCCTGCATCAAAGCGAGTTCGGACCGCCGTTCCCAGACGTTTCGCAGAAGCACAGCCGCCGACCCGAGCGTGCCGAGCACGAGTCCAAGCCCGCCGAGCGTTTGGAACGTCCCGATGTACGTGTTCTGAACGGCCGTGTAGTCGCGGAGGCGAGCAGCGGTGAAGCCGGCGTCGAACCCGTAGCGTTCGAGATCGCGCTCGAGTGCCAGGCTCAAGGCGGCTGCGCGGTCAGGCGGTGCATCGATCAAGAAGAAGGCGTAGCCGCTCGTGTGTGGGAAGAGTTCGAGGAATCGAGCCTCAGGTACGACGAGTTCACCCTGCAGAGCGCTGCCCTGGAGCAACGCAACGAACCGGAGTGGTGTCTCCTGATCGCGTTGACCGATGACGGGCAGGTCCTTTCCGAGGCCGAGGTGGAGTTGCCATTTGACCGCGGCTTCATCGCCGATGGCGGGGGCCGCGCCGTCGTCAAGGGTCTGCTCCAGCGAGAGCCACGGGTTCCGCTGCTCGTCGTCGCCTTCCCTGAGCGTTGACGCGAACGCAAAGCCGCCGCGCTTGATCATGGCATCGGTCGCGCCGAGAATGCGCGGCTGAGCGGGCTTGTAGAGGTTCAGGCAACTCGTCTCGTCCCCGGCGCGGAGGCGGAAGGGTACGATCACGGCATCATCGAGGAGCGTCGCGGTTTCAGGCGCGATGCCGAGCCGCTCCCGGCCTTGCGGGTCGTTCAGATCGTACGGCAGACCGACGGCCGACTCAGCGTAGAGCGTGAAGCCACCGGTGCCGCTTTCTCGATCGCCGGCAGCCGGGTCGATGTCGACGCGGAAGGCCTCGAGCGACACGATCAGGAAGGTGGCGGACGCGATAAGCCCGACGGTGAGTAGGCTTCTTGTGGGGTGGCGACGGGCGTTTCGCATACCGAATCGAGCCAGCGTCCACGGTCCCGGTCTCAAGGTGAGTTCGGTTGGTCGGCTTCGTAGCATCCAAGTCGTGAGGGCTAGAGCCGCCACCAGCGACGCACCGCCACTACCGAAGAAGGCGATCTGCTGTGACGGGCGCTCGGTCGCGAGGTGGAGCGCGACGAGTGCCAGAGCGACCACGATGAAGAGAGAAGCGACTGGAAGGGCGCGGGAGGATTGTCGATCGACGGTGATGGCGGAGTCGGCCTGGGTTGCGCCGGATAGCAGGACGTTCGGCGGCTGCCGTGTGAGCCCGCGGACCGCCCAGGCTACGGACAGCGTGCCGGCGGCCACGCTCGCTACGTAGCCGACGGCGTAGCTCGTGATGGTGCCATGGAGCGTCAAGAACGGTGCGTTCACGGCGCTAGCCCACCACGTGCGCAGCCCCGCGAGCATGAGCCAGGCGTAACCACCGGCGAGTAGAAGTCCGATCCCCGAAGCGAGCGCCGCTACCAGCACCCCTTCGATCAGAAGTACGTTCGCAGTCTGCCGTGGCGTCATACCGACAGCGAGTAGAAGGCCGATCTGCTTCGCGCGTCGTTCGGCGCCAAGGCGAAACAGAAGTGCGATGAGCATGAACGCCGAGAGAATCAGGAAGAAGCTGAAGCCGATGAAGAGCCCGCCGAAATCGGTGGTTCCGGCGCCGGCATCGAGCGCACGGCGGCGAACGGGATCGACCGTGATGCCGACGCGGCCGACATCGAGTTGGGCGAGTAACTCGTTTCGGAACTGCTCGACGAGCGTGGAGAGTGGGACGCCCGGCTGCGGGTGGATGTGCAATGACGTGATCGATCCGAAGCGTTCGCCCTGCGATGCCCAGAGGCGCCGCCCGTCCTGAAGTGAGACGAAAGCCTTCGGCGTGGCCTGGTGTGCATCCCAGTATGCTTCGTCCTTGTCGCGGATCTTCTCGAGGTCGACCGGGAAGGGCGGGTCCCAGTCGGCGATGTTGCGCACGTCGGTGATGCCGGGGTACTGCGGCGTCAGGTTTGGGTCACTCGCGGCGCCGGAGAGTTCGACGATGCCGCGGAGAGTCAAAACAGTCGTAGCAGTACCGAGCCGGCCGGCCTCGTCGGTGACGTAGTAGCTCAATTTGACTCTATCACCGGGCTTGGCAGCCAAGTCGTCAGCAGCCCATTCGTTCAGGACGATTTCGCCGGTCTGCGGCATGGCGGCCGGCGTGCCATCGATGGTGAGCCAGGCTTGCGGATCATTGAAGCCGGGCTCGATGGCTGCGACGGTCGAGTAGGGCGTGGTCCTCGCGGCCGCGGAAGACCCGCCCGCGGTGTCCAGAGTGATGCTGTTTGCGAGATGGGTCAGGATGCGTGTGGCGCGTGCGTTGATCGTGCGAGCGGCGGCGAGGGCCGCATCCTCGACGGCGGATGGCAGCAGCATCGCATCGGATTCGAGTGCTATGTGCGCGAGATCGTCGTTGCTTCTGATCTGAAGGCCCAGGTCCTCCAGCTTGATCGCGCGTGACGTATCACCGGTCAGGCGTTCGAGCGGGTCGTCATCAGTTGCGGACTCCGTGCCGCTTTGCACCAGCAACAGGTTGGCTCGTTCTTGTTTGTCGAGCACCCGCTGGAGCGTTGACAAGGGAATGAAGAGGCTCATGGGCGCATGGTGCTGCGGGTTGAGCGAGAAGCCGCCGAGCCCGCTGTCCGAAGTCACCCCCGCAACGGTCACGCGAAGCGTGGCGCTCGTGGCGTCTTTACGCCCCAGTACGCTGTCCGTGGCGATTGGGTCCTGCTTGCCCATGCGGACGAGGATATCATCACCCTTGGTAGCGCCGATCTGCCGGGCGAGCCTCTCGTTCAAGAAGGCGGTCCGCCCGGCGAGTTCCGTCAACTCGCCGTCCCGTTCGGCGGAATCGAGAGCCCAGTAGCGCTGGTCGACACCAAGCACGTCGATCCGCTCGGCGCGGGCACGGGACTCGATGTGGGTGGCTCCGCCTCGAAGCAGGATGACCGGTGCAATCGCCTTGGCCGCATCGCCCTGCGATCCCGATTGGATATCCGAGCCGAGGTTCGCGCGGAAGAAATGGGGAGAGCGAATGGCGAAGTCGACATTCCCGAGTCGGTCGAGCGCCGTGTCCCTTAGGCTGCCGCGCATCGAATCGCCGACCAGGAGCGCGCCCGTCAGGACGGCTGCTCCGGTGACCACTCCCACCGACACGGCGAGGTTCGTGCGCCGGTAATGCCAGAGGCTCTTGAAGGAAAGGGCGATGGGTCGCACGGCTAGCCTCCCGGCGCCTCTTGAAGTGCCCCGTCGCGGAGTACCACACGGCGATCGAACCGCGAAGCGACGGCCTCACTGTGTGTGACCGTGATAAGCACGCGCTGTGCGCCGCGATGGAGTTCGAGCAACAGATCGACGACGCGCTCGGCTGTGGCCTCATCGAGGTTGCCCGTCGGCTCGTCGGCGAGGATGACCGCGGGTTCATTGATCAGCGCGCGAGCCATGGCCACGCGCTGCCGCTCTCCGCCTGAGAGTTCCGCCGGTCGATGTTCCAGGCGATCGTTCAGACCGACGCGCTGAAGCAGTTCACGAGCGCGCGCGGACCGATCCCCCTTTGCAGACGTCGCCAACGTCGGCAACAGCACGTTTTCCAGAGCCGAGCACTGTGGTAGCAAGTGGTGTTCCTGGAAGATGAAGCCGATCTGCTCGCTGCGGAAGCGGGCGAGTTGATCAGCCGGCAGGGCGAACGGATCGCTGCTGCCGATCATGACCGTCCCGGTCGTGGGCGGTTCGAGCGTGCCGATGATGTTGAGCAGGGTGCTCTTGCCCGATCCGGATGGTCCCATGACAGCCAAGGACTCACCCGCGTTGAGCGTTAGCTCCACGCCGCGCAGCACGTCGATACCACCGCTACGTGTCGGATAGCTCTTTCCAACCGAGCGTATCTGCAACATGTCGAATCATCCCTGTTCGGATCGCGCCGCACACTCTTCATATACTGACCACGTTCGCTGTGCCATCAGAGCGTCGGTGAACTTCGTGCGAACGGCCTCGCGTCCCGCGGCTCCGAGTTCGGCTCGAAGCGTGTCGTCACCCATCAGGTGCTCGATGACGCCGGGTAGTGCCCCGGGCTCGGACGGATCATACAACACTCCGCCGCCGGTTTCCTTGATTAACTCCGGGAACGAGCCGTGCGCGGGCTGAACCGCCGGCACACCCGCGGCCATTGCCTCCAGAAGGTAGAGCCCCTTGGCTTCATGGTAGACCGTCGGCACGGATAGCAGGTCGATTGTCCGCAGGAACTCGCTCTTCGCCTCCCGCGACACCTCGCCCACGTAGTCGAACGAATCGGGCAGACCGTGGGCGATGAAGGTCTCCCGAACGGTTTTGAGGTAACTCCGATCCGACTTAGCGAGATACCCGGCGGCCAGCAAGCGGCAACCGTGGCCGCGCTGTAGAAGGCTGATGACGGCCTCAGCCAGGTTGGCGAGTCCCTTCTCGGGGCAGATACGAGCCAGATAGCCGATCGTAAACGGGCGATTGGGCCTGTTGGTCGAAGCCTCAAAGCCGGTCGCGTCGATGCCCATGGGAACCACTCGAGTGCGGTTGTCGGGAAGATCGAAGCAATCGGCCGCGTGGCCCGCATAGTACTGCGTGACCGCGATGAATCCGTCGATGTCGCCGCTATGCAAGCGGATCAAGCGGTACGCCTCATCGCGGTACGGCTCTTCGAGCCCGTCGAGGAACAGGTCCTCGCCTCCAAGTGTGCAGACGATGGGCACGCCGAGGGCGGCCTTGATGGGGCCGGCGGCGCCAACGAACATCAGGTTGGGGATGTTTACTGCGTCGGGCTTCATCTCGCGAAGTGCGTCGATGAGTTCGTCGAGTTCGCCGCTTAGCAGGCCGTCCGGCCCGCGCAAGACGGACAGCGTCAGTTCGCCGACGAGACTCGGGTCCGTGTCAACCGCGAAGCGTGATACGGCGCGTAGCAACGCAGGGGAATCGAGGATGCTTCGGAGGAAGCGCGGCGGCTCGTTTCGATATCCGAAGTGCTGTCGCAACGCGACACTGAGGCCGCCGTAATAGACCCGGTTTACGCTGACATCCCGCCCGTCGGTCCGTAGCGGCGTGTAGAGGGGGATGAGGGTCAGGTCGCGGCCTTGGGCGATCAGGGCACGCGCTAGAGCGTGGTCACGGAGGCAACTCCCGCAGTACATGCCTCCCGCTCCGGCGGCAAGGTAAACAACCCTCATCCCTGGGCGGCCTCCCGGTGTTTCGACGGCGACGGACTTGCGGCGTGGCGGCCGCAACGGCTTCACCCTACGCCCTGGCGCCCCGTGGGGCAACATGTCGGCAAGTGTGGGCTGTACGTCGGCGTGTGGTCGTTTTTTGGGCGGCAGTCCTTGTTCAGGGAATTCACAGTTGTCGGAAGATGTCTAACCGGTGGCGACCGGTTGCGTGCGCCGTGGGAAATCTCTAGGCTTTTTCCCTGGCAAGGCGACGCGCACCGCGGATGCCACGGCGGTCTTTGCCGAGGCGCGGTGTCGACGTTAGTATTCGTCTTCGCACAGTGCTTGGGGCGTGACTTGGTATGTCGGGCGCGGTGGCGCGAACGGCGCTGCGCTGCACGACGATGCTCGACGAGCAGCAGCCTCCACTTTCGAAAGGAACACGGTCCGATGAACAGGAACTTTCGCTATACGGGTTGGAGAATCATGAAAAACACACGTCAACTGATGCTGGCCGCCGCAGTGGTGTCGATGCTGGTCGGAACCTCGGCGCTCGCCGCGCCGATGGTCGTTAGTGCCACGCAGGATGCCGCGATGCAGAGTTACTTCACGCTCGATTTCGGTTTTCCGGGTGGAGCCAGCAGCGCTCAGGTGGCTGACACCACCTTCGAGTTGGAGGTCGATCCGTCGGCCGGTAGCGCACGGTTCCTCAGTTATACTCAGAACGTCGCACCGCTCAGCCTGCCGGGTGGCGTGAGTACGGGCGATATCACGGTCGAGATCGTCGCCTCCCTTGGCGGGACGTTTGACCGGACGACCGGCGAGTTCACGACGAACGATGTCTACGCGGTTCACTTCACCGGTGACCTGAGCCCGTTCGGTATCGAGTCGCCGTTCATCCTGCCGAGCAGCTCGACCGCAACGGTCCAGTTTGTGAGCGTGAACGAAGGCACGACGATCCAGGAATGGCGCGGCGCGGGATTGCTCGGCGGCATGGTCTTTGCCTATGAGTGCACCGTCAACGGCAGCTTCACCTCCAGCAATACCTCGGCCTACGTGGCGGCGACGGAGCCTGCCAACGGAGCCGTGGACGCCCGTCAGCCACACGCGATGTACGACGCCGCCCAGACGCAAGGGTGGGACTCGATCGTGGTGGGGTTCAACGCGGCCCCGACGACCGCGGTGACGCCCGACGACCTGCTGGTAACCGAGTGGGGATCAGACGGCGTTGCGCCGACGATTACGGGAATCGACGTGCTCGCGGATGACACGGTTCGTATCAACCTGGATCAGCCCATCGCTCCCGGTGCATGGACCACGTTCACGCACCTCGACAGCGGGACGAGCGTTTGCATCGGGTCGCTACCTGGTGACGTGAACGGCGACGGAACGACCGATCCCGCCGACATCCTCGGCGTTATCGACTGCATCAACGGCGCTGCGGGGCACTCGTGCGAACTGCCGCGGGCCGATGCGGATCGAAGCGGCGACCTGTCACCTGAGGACATTCTCGTCGTGGTCGATCTGCTGAACGGTGCGGGCGCGTTTGACGCGTGGATGGGAGCCACGCTGGGTCAGTCGCCTTGCGCGGGCGGCTAAGATCGCCGGCGAACGGCGTGCGGCTCGATAGATGAAGAGTTATCGCGTGCCCTGGCGGCCTTCGGACCGGCTGCCAGGGCACGTTCTTTGATGCCGGGGCTTTGCGCGGATTGCCAAGGCGTTCGCTTGCGGCGCCGCTGGGCAAGGCGGATGATGTGCCGGTTGTAACCGAAATTGTCGGGATTCTCAGCATGAACAGCAGATCGCTACCGGTTCTGGCTTCCCTGGTTCTTCTTCTTGTCGGTGCCGCAGCGCACGCCGAGCCGCTCGCCAAAACGAGCACACGCGATTGGCCGATGTGGGGTGGGTCGCCCGATCGGAACATGGTCTCGGGCGAGACGGGCATTCCCGCCGAATGGGACATCAAGAGCGGCAAGCACGTCAAATGGGTCGCCCCGCTCGGGACGCAAACGTACGGTGTACCTGTGGTCGTCGATGGCCGCGTCTTCATCGGAACGAACAACGGCGGCAGTCTTCGGCCCGGTATCGAGGGCGACAAGGGCGTGATGGTCTGCCTGGACGAGAAGACGGGTAAGTTCCTCTGGCAGGCGACGCACGACAAACTTCCTTCCGGCTCGGTGAACGATTGGCCGGATCAAGGTATTTGTTCGAACCCGGTGGTCGACGGCGACCGCATCTACTACGTCAGCAACCGCTGTGAGTTGGTCTGCGCGGACGCCGACGGCTTCCTCGACGGCAAGAACGACGGTCCGTTCAAAGGGGAGAAGTACAAGGACAAGCAGGACGCGGACTTCGTCTGGATCTTGAACATGTTCGACGACCTGAAGGTCTTTCCGCACAACCTCGCGACCTGCTCACCCGTGCCGTTCAAAGGCGTGCTATTCGTGTCGACGTCGAACGGTGTGGACGACGGGCACAAGAAGCTGCCGTCGCCGAACGCGCCCGACCTGATCGCCGTCGACGCCAAGACCGGCAAGGTGCTGTGGCAGCGGAGCGATCCGGGTGACAAGGTCCTTCACGGGCAATGGTCTTCGCCGGCTGTCGGCGTGATCGGCGGGCAGCCTCAGGTGGTCTTTGCCGGTGGCGACGGCTGGTGCTACGGCTACGAACCCAAGACCGGCAAACCGCTGTGGAAGTTCGACCTCAACCCGAAGGATTCGAAGTGGGTGCCCGGCGGTCGAGGCACGCGAAACAGCATCATCGCCACGCCGGTCGTTTACGACAACAAAGTGTTCCTGGCGTCAGGGCAGGATCCGGAGTACGGAGACGGACCGGGTCACCTCTACGCGATTGATGCCACCAAACGCGGTGACATCACCGAGAGCGGTAAGGTCTGGCACGTCGGAGGCAAGGCGTTCAACCGGACGCTCTCGACGGTCGCCATCGCCGACGGCCTTCTCTACGCGGCTGACTTGACCGGCTTTCTCAATTGCTTCGACGTGAAGACGGGCAAGCGGCACTGGCAGTACGACACGTTCGCGGCTGTCTGGGGTTCACCCTACATCGTGGATGGTAAGGTAATGATCGGCGACGAGGACGGCGAGATGGCGGTGCTTGCGCACGGCACGAAGATGAAAGTACTTGCCGAAAACGACATGGGCAACTCGATCTACAGCACGCCCGTAGCGGTTAACGGCGTGTTGTACATCGCGAACCGCAGGAAGCTCTTCGCGATTTGCGGCGAAGGTGGGCAGTGAGTCCAAGGGGGCGACGCAGCGCCATTCGGCGAGATTTGGAGGTCAGCGCATGTTCGAACGCATCTCAAACGGCTGGGCACTCGCGAAGCAGAGCTATCGCGTCTTGCTGCTCGACAAGGAGCTACTTGTTTTTCCGCTTCTAAGCGGTGTCTGTTGCCTGCTCGTGCTGGGGAGCTTCGCTCTTCCGCTCTACTTCACGGGGCAACTGGAGGCCGTGACTGAAGGGGCCGGGGCCGCGACGGAGAACTTAGAAACCACGTCGGAGGATCCACTGGCCTATCTGGTTCTCTTTGCGTTCTACTTCGTGAACTACTTCGTGATCACGTTCTTCAACTCGGCGATGGTCGCGTGCGCGGTCATTCGTTTTCGCGGCGGCAATCCGACGCTGGCGGACGGATTCGGCGCTGCGTTCTCACGTGCGCCGCAGATTCTCGCCTGGGCCTTGGTGGCAGCCACGGTTGGTACGGCCTTGAAAATGATCGAAGACCGCTCCCAGCGAGTCGGGCGATGGGTGGCCGGCTTGCTCGGGATGGCCTGGACGGTGACCACATACTTCGTCGTGCCGGTCCTCGTGGTCGAGAAGGTCGGGCCGGTTGACGCGATCAAGCGATCGCTCGCGATTCTCCGAGAGGCGTGGGGAGAGGCGATCGTTGCGAACTTCGGGCTCGGTCTCATCGGCTTCCTGCTATTCCTCGCTGCGCTGATTCCCACCGTGGTCGGCATCGTTGTCGGGCAGGCCGGCTTGATCATCGGGATCGCGGTGACGGTTCTGTTGCTCATCCTGTTGGCAGTGGCATCCTCGGCGGCCAAGGTCATCCTGCTTGCGGCGCTGTACGAATATGCCTCGCAGGGGCAAGCGCCGCCGCAGTTCGATCAGGACATGCTCCGAGGAGCTTTCGTCGTACGCTGATTAGCTACCACCGCGCTCCTTCCAGCGGAGTCGGAGTCGCAGGGTCAAGATATGGCTGTCGAATTCACGATGGCGCGGCGCGTGCAGTTCGCCGAAGTCGATCTTGCCGGCGTGCTGCACTTCTCGAACTACCTCCGGATCATGGAGGAGTGCGAGCACGCGTTCTGGCGGTCGCGTGAGATGAGTGTGCTGACGTGCGAGAGCGAGCGGACCATCATCTGGCCCAGGGTTTCCGTCAACTGCGAGTATTTCGAGTCGATCCGATTCGAGGATGAGGTGATGCTCCGGCTTTGCGTAACCGAGGTGGGCGAGAAGTCCGTCATCTACGAGATCGAGTTTACTCGCGATGGGCGGCGCCTGGCCGTGGGTACGATGAAGACCGTCTGCTGCGCATGGGGCGAGGGCTCGTTCGTGTCGATCGCCATCCCCGTCCCCATCCGGCGAGCACTCACGGAACCCGCCGCCTGACAATTTTGGACAAGCTTTAGCGCGCCGTGGAAAGCGGCGCCGCGGGGCGGGCATGGTAAGCTGATCGCCGAGGGAACGCGCACGCAGACGAGGGGCGCACAGCCGCCCGGAGGCGACGAGTCTTGAAGAGAGTGACGCGACGAATCCGCCGCCCCGTATGGGCTATACGAGTGATCGTGCTGCTTGTCGGCTCGGTCTTGCTCGCGGCTCCGACTCTCGCTTTGGATGACCTTGCCGGCGCCGATTGGCCGATGTTCCGCGGCGATTCGCGGCAGACCGGCGTGGCTCGCTGCCTGCTTCCCGATCGCTTGGACGTGCTTTGGAAGTTCGAAGCGCCCGAAGCGATTTCTTCTACCGCCGCGATTGTCGGCGACTCGGTGTATGTCGGGTGCGAGGACGGCAATCTCTACGCGCTAGAACTTGTAGGCGGCAAGAAGAAGTGGAAGTACGCCGCAGCCGACCTGATCCAGTCATCCCCGACCGTGATCGATGGTGCTGTCTATTTCGGTGATAGCGAGGGCATCGTGCATGCCGTCGATGCGAGAACCGGCAAGCGCAAATGGACCTTCGAGACCGGCGGCGAGATCATCTCATCGGTAAACCACGACGGCGGCAAACTCGTCCTTGGGTCGTACGACGGACTCATCTACTGCCTCGGCGCGACCGACGGCAAGCTTCTGTGGAAGTTCGAGACGGGCGGACGAGTACACGGCACGCCGGCGATTGCGGACGGCACCGTGGTGGCGGCCGGCTGTGATGAGTTCCTTCACATCGTGCGCCTGGCTGACGGCAAGAGTCTGACCAAGGTCAGTATGCGTTCGGTGTCCGGGGCGTCGTCGGCGGTCCGCGGCTCCCGCGCGATTGTCGGTACGTATGGCGGCAAGGTGCTTGGGATCGACCGTGCGCGGGGCAAGCTGCTGTGGGTGTTCGAGGACGCCGAGAGGGAATTCCCGTTTATGTCGTCGGCCGCCGTGACTGACAAGCTTGCCGTCGTGGGCGGACGCGACAAGCGGCTTCACACGCTCGATATGGATAGCGGTAAGGAGCGGTGGGTCTTTGCATCGAAGGGGAGGATCGACTCCTCACCGGTGATTGTGGGCAAGAGAGTGTTCATCGGCTCGGCCGATGGGAACGTCTACGCCGTTGGGTTGGAAGACGGGAAGGAGACGTGGCGTTTCGAAACGGGCTCCGCGATTTCCGCTTCGCCGGCCGTTGCGCGTGGGCGGTTGGTGATCGGTACGCTCGATGGCATGCTTTACTGCTTCGGCGCCAAGACTGCACGCGGAGACTAAGCGGTGCCGGACGTCTAGGAGCATCGGGCGCCGCCCACAAGGGGCGGCGCTACAGCACTGGTGGCAAGCCACCAGTGGCACCCGGCTTTGCCAGCATCGCGTGATGGCGCTGCTGCGAGCGTTCGGGACGCGTGGACGAGGGACTGCGGAGGGTCGAGACCCGGCTATGACGTATTATTCGAAAGAAAGGCGAGAATCGATGAAACGCGAGAATCAACTGAGCCGGCTGCTTGTGCCCGGGTGCATGGCCGTGGCGATGACACTGGCGACGATGTCGGTGACGGGCTGTTCGAGCCCGCAGTCGGCGAAGGCGGCGGCGGTCAAGTCAGCCCCACAGTGGCCCCAGTTCGGCGGCCCGAACCGCGACTCTCTTTCGTCCTCCACCGGGCTTGCCGAGACATGGCCCGAAGAGGGCCCCAAGAAACTCTGGCATCGTGAGTTGGGCGATGGCTACTCGACCATCCTTGTCGACGGCGACACGCTGTACACGATGTATCGCGATGGCGAGACGGAGAACGAGTTCACCGTTGCCCTCGATGCCGCGACCGGCGAGACGCGGTGGGAACACAAGAACGTCTCGCCGTTCACGCCGAACATGGCGCAGTTCGGCCCCGGCCCGTCGTCGACGCCGTTGATCGCCGGCAATCGGCTCTTTTCCATCGGGGCCAACGCGGTGCTGCACGCCTTCGACAAGGGGACGGGCGAAGTGCTCTGGAAACACGACCTGGCCAAGGACGAAGGCGGCACGGTGCCCGGGCGAGGCTTCTGCGCCAGCGCCATTGCGTACAAAGACACGATCATCGTGCCGGTCGGTGCACCGGCCCCCGGTGAAGAAGCGATGGGTCAGCAGCTCACCGACGAATTCCGTGAGGCTGAGGCGAAGCGGCAGACGCTCGTCGCGTTCAACCAAGCCGACGGCAAGGTCGTTTGGAAGAACAAGGGTTTCGACGTGACCCACTCATCGCCGATCCTGATCGAGTTCGGCGGACAGGAGCAACTCGTCTTGGCCGCGCGACATAACCTCGTCGGCGTCAATCCCGGTAACGGCGAAGTGCTCTGGCAGACCGAGTTGAAGTTCGACGGTGCGTACCTGAGTTCGCCGCTTTGGTCCGGGGACGGGATGTTCTTTTGCTCCTCCGCGTACGGCGGCGGGAGCCACGGTATCAAGCTGACGATGGAGGGCGGGAAGACCAAGGCCGAGGAGGTCTGGTACGGCCGCAAGATTCGTATTCATCACGGCAACGCGATCCGCATCGGCGATTATGTCTATGCCTCCACCGGCGACTTCGGCCCGGCGTTTGTCGGCGCGGTGAATATTCACACCGGCAAGGTTGTCTGGCGCAAGCGGGGCTTCGCGAAATCGACGTTCTCCTACGGCGACGGCAAGGCGATCATCCTGGACGAGGACGGGCAGTTGGCACTGGCCAAGTTGTCACCCGAAGGGCTCGAGGTGATCTCGAAGTGTACGGTGGCTGAGCGCTACGCCTGGGCCGCGCCGACGTTGGTCGGCAAGACGCTCTACGTCCGTGACCGCAAGCATATTATGGCGTTTGATCTGGGGTAGGCGGACCTCTCTGACGGGTCCTTTCAGTCTGGAAATGCGTATGGCGGGCGCCTCGCGGCGCCCGCTTCTTTGCGCGGCGGACCTACTCGCCCTCGGACGGCGCGTCCGGTTTCGCCTTGGCCTCTGCTTCGGCCTTCTCCGCTTCCGCTTTGGCCTTGGCTTCTGCCGCGGCCTTCTCTGCTTCGGCTCGTTCGGTTACGCCGAGCTTCTCGTTTTCGGCCTTCTGCTTCGCACGTGCGGCCGGGGACATGAACCGGATCGTCTCTGCGACCTTGTAGCTCTGCTTGAAGGCCATCGGCTTGTCGATCGAGCCGAGCACCATCGAGGCGTTGGTGGCCATCTCGCTGTTGGTGACCTGCTTGGTGAAGTGGCCGCGCTGCACGTCGAAGGTCGCGGTGCCGGTGAAGCTGCCGCTTTCGAAGTCCATCTTCATGTTGAAGACTCGAATGCCGGGCTTGGCATCGTCCGGTTGGGTGATCGAGCCCTTGTACGCTACCTCTGCGACCTTTCGGCCGCCTACTTCGCTGACCGACACCAGGCTGCACTTGTACTTGAAGTCGAGGCTGCCCATGTACATGTTCTCGAAGCGGACGGTTTTGGTCCACGTATCGCCGGTCGAGACGGTCTTGAGGGGATAGAGGGCCATCCGGTCGTCACCCAGGACGAAGCTGACTGCCTCGGCGGTGAATTCGTCCTGCATACCCTCGAAGATGAAGGCGCCGGCCGCCAGCTCCTCGATCGCTTCGTAGATCTCTTCCATGCCGGTGACGCTCGTGACGTGGCCGGTCTTGTCGAGGTAGAGCGTAAACGACTTGCCCATCATGGGCCGGCCGATGTTTGCCATCGGGTTTGGCGTCTCGCCGCCGGGGTCCTTGTCGGTGTCGAATCCGACGGGCCCGCGGAACGACTCCTGCTCCATTTTGGCTCGATCATAAGTGAAGACGGCTCGCGCGCCGCCATCCGGAGAGCGCGACTCGATCTTCCGCATGAAGCCGCGAATCTGCTGCGACTTCGAGGTGCGTGCCGGGCCGAAGGGACCTTCACCTCTCGTCTGTTCGTTGTCGCGGACCATTTCCATGTAGTAGGTGCTGCCGGGCTCGAGCTTGGGTCGCAGATCGACCGTCTCGCCCGCGAGGCAGATGGCGGGCATTGCATAAAAGAACGCCACGAGGGCGAGCGCCGCGCCGCAGGTCGTGTGCCGATGTGACATCGCGTGGTCTCCAGTCATAGATGATTGCGCCGACACCGAGGTCGGACTGGTGGGCATCGTACCACAGTTTGAGTGTGGCGTCGGCTGTGGGTAGGCGGCGGATCGGCTGGAATCGACAAATTCGCACAAGGCGAGCGTGTGTCGTTGTTTGGCTCGGCCTTCGGATCAGGGGCAATCGCACGATAGCACGGACAAGCTGCTGCTTGTCCGTGGCACCCGTCATCGGTCGTCTGGGCGAGCACTATAGCTTGCTGTCGCAGACGGCGGGTGGCATGGGTCCCGGCGCGCCGGGATTTGCCCGTGTGCCTTGGCCATCGACGGACACGGGCAAGCTGCTGCTTGCCCATGCCACCCTTCATCGGTCGGTCGAGAGCGGGTGGCCCGCCACCTCCAGAGGTTGGGGAGGCGGCGTCCAGTAAGCGTTGACGACGGAAGATGGCAGGACCCTGGAATACCTGTCATCGTCTCCCCCATGTCCCAAAGGACATGGGCCACCCATCAGTGGTCGTCTGGCGTGCTAGCGTTTGATGTCGCTGACGATTTGTCCTTCGCCGATTACGCCGATGCAGTGGGAGGTGTACTCGAAGGGGTCGCCGTCGAAGAGGGCGACATCACCGTCCTTGCCGACTTCGAGCGAACCGACGCGATCAGCCACGCCGAGGATACCGGCTGCGTCGATCGTGATGAGGCCGAGGGCTTCACCGAACGACAGGCCGTTGGCGGCCGCGATGCCCGCTTCGAAGAGCACCACGCGCGTCTTGGGCACGTAGCTCTCGTATCCGCTCTGTAAGGCGACCGGAATGCCCGCCTTCTTGAGCTTGGCGGCCGTCTCGAATGTCATGTTCTCGAGTTCGCCGAAGGCGCGCATCATCGGCGGGTGTACGAGCACCGGCACGCCGGCTTGCTTGATCTCGTCGATCAGCAGATAGCTCTCAGCCGCCGAGTCGAGGATGATCTTCAGGTTGAACTCACGAGCCAGGCGCAGCGCGCTGGCGATATCCTGCGCACGGTTCACGGTGATCATCAGAGGCAGCTCGCGTGCGAGCACGCGACTCAGTACGTCGAGTTTCAGATTGCGATCGGGCTTCTTGTCCGCCTCGGCGGCTTCGCGTTTCTTCACGTACTCGCCGGCCTTGATGAACTCCTGCCGGAGCATCGCCATCATCTTGCCGCGCGTGCCGGGTGACTTGCCCTTGCCAGTCTTCCGCGCCGTCGAGTTGAGCGTGGCGGCGACGGTGGCGGTTTCGACGATGACCGCGTCCTCGACCGTCTTTCCGAACGTCTTGACGATCATGGTCTGGCCGGAGATGAGCTCGCCCGGCGCGTGGCCGGTGTGGACCGTCGTGATGCCGAAGCTCCGGACCCAATCCACCAGCGCCTCTTGCGCGTTGTACGCATCGATGGCGCGCAGCTCCGGCTGCACGGGCGCTGAACGCTCGAGCTGGTCCTGGTCGTGGGCGTAGTTGAGAATGCCGCTGAGTCCTACGGTGCTGTGCGCGTCGATCAATCCGGGCGTGACTACTTCGGCTTCGAGGACGCGCATCCCGTCGGGGATCGGCGTCGTCGCAGCCGGGCCAACCGCGGTAATCTTCCCATCGGCGATCACGACCACACCGTTGCGGATGGGCTCGCCCGCCATGGTGTGGACGACCTTGCCTTTGACCGCTATCTGGGCCGATGCAGTCGATGTCCAGGTGAGCGCGGCAAGCAGCGCCATGGCACCGATGCGGGTGAAGTGGGTGTTCATCAGTTTGTCTCCGCGTGTTCGAAGCAGCACATGTAGGGCACTTGGTTGTGTCCCGCTCCGTAGCCGCCGACGGCGTAGAGGCGGTCCTTGGCATCGCTACGATCAAAGACACGCCGGCCTTCGATCCACGTTTCGAGTACCTTGGTGTATACGCTGAGTGGATCGCCGCTGAGGATGATGAAGTCCGCGTCTTTTCCGACTTCGAGCGATCCGATTCTGTCGTCGAGGTCCAGCATCTCAGCGCCGGCGAGCGTGAGAGCTTTCAAGCCGCCTTCCCGCGACATACCGGCACGCACAGCCAGCGCCGCACTTCGCAAGAAGACGCGGGAGTCGGTGATCCAGTCGTCGGTGTGGAAGGCCGTCAGCACGCCGGCTCGCTCTAGGATGCCGCCCGTTTCGAGGAACAGCTCGCGGGCTTCCAGCTTCCCGCCGGGGCTGTCGATTACGATCGCCGAACAGGGCACGCCGGCGGCTGCGATCTCGTCGGCCACCTTCCAGCCCTCGCTGACGTGGTGTAGCACGACGCGGAAGTCGAACTCCTTGGCCAGCCGAAGGACCGTCATGATGTCGTCGTGGCGGTGCGTGTGATGGTGTACGATGCGCTTGTGCTGAAGCACCTCGACGAGTGCCTCGAGCCCGATGTCGCGGGCCGGGGTCTTCTCTGCGTCGCCGGCGGCCTTGGCCAGTTTCTCGCGATATTCGATGGCTTTGACGAATCGCTCGCGCACGAGCGCGGCGGACTTGCCTCGCGTGCCGGGGAAGGGGGCTGCTCGTTGCGAATTGGTGCCGTTGGCCATCTTGAGCCCGCCCATGATCCAGCCTGTGTCGTCGCGGATAGCCATGTCCTCGATCGTGCGCGCCTTGCGGAGCTTCACGTAGACGGTCTGGCCGCTGTTGAGATGGCCCGAGCCGGGCATGAGGTTGAGCGTTGTGAGTCCACCGGCGACGGCCCGGCGAAAGCCCGAATCGTGGATGTTGATTGAATCGTAGATGCGCACGTCGGGTTGAATGGGCCCGGAGGAGTCGGCGCCGCCGATGCCGCCGATGTGATTGTGGGTGCAGATCAGGCCGGGCATGAGCACCTTGCCGGCTACGTCGATGACCTCGGTGCCTTCGGGAATTGCGATGCTCACGCTCGGTCCGACCGCAATGATCTTGCCCCCGAGTACGACCATCGTGCCGTCTGCGATTTCATCGCCTTGGATTGGTATGAGCGACGCGTTGACGAAGGCGCGGGGTGCTTCTTGCCCATGAGCGCAGGTAGCCAGTGCGATCACCATGGCCACGGTGCCGATACGAATTCTTCCCAAGATGTTCCTCCAGCCGCATCGGCAACCGCCCGAAGGTCGCCTACGGCAAAAAGTGGCGGGGCGGGGAGCTAGGTTCGAGCGAGTTCCGCCAGGACTGCTTTGAGATATCCCCAGGTCTTTAGCACGGAAGCTACGTAAACTCGCTCGTCGGGGCTGTGCGCGCCTTCGATGCGCGGCCCGAACGAGATCATGTCCATATCGCCGACACGCTCACCGATCAGTCCGCATTCGAGGCCCGCGTGGATAGCCATGACCGTCGGTTCCGCCTCGAAGAGTTTCGAGTAGAGTCGCCGGCAGGTCGCCAGCGTCGACGAGTCGGGGTTCGGGTCCCAGCCGGGATATTCGTTGCCGGTGTTGACCGAGGCGCCGGAGAGTTTTCCGATGGCCGTGATCTGTGTGAGTACCGCATGCAAACGTGAAGACGAGGAGCTTCGCGCCAGTGCGCCTACATCGATCTGTATCACGCCGTCATCCGCGATGCGATCCGTCTTCAACGTGGCGATGTTGTTGGACGTTTCCACGAGTTCCGTCACCTTGGGGTGCATGCCGAGCACGCCGTGTGGCAGGCTTGCCAAGGCGGCGATCAACCTTTGCGTGTCTTCAGTGCTCAGAACCTGCTCTGGCATCAGGTGGGCGGCGGGCTCGATGCGAAGCGTGATGTCGTTTTCGCCGGATTCCCGGATCGCTTCCTTGCGGGTGCGGTTGGCCGCTTCTTCTAACTCGAAGAGCGTGTCAGCCGGTCCGCAGATGATCGCCTCGGCCTCACGCGGAATGGCGTTTCTCATGCTGCCGCCCGAGAGCATGCCGATCTGCATCCCACCGCGATCCACACGGCGCAGCGCTCTGGTGAGGAGCTTGATCGCGCTGCCGCGCCCTTCGTGAATATCGCAACCGGAGTGCCCGCCGCGCAGGCCGGAAATGACGACTCGGCAGCACTCGCACTTCTCGCACGGCGCTACGGCTTTGAATCGCCAAGTGAGATTGATGTCGCTCCCGCCGGCGCACCCGATGTACAGCGCGTCATCTTCTTCGGAATCGAGGTTGAGCAGCCGCCGCCCTTTGAAGCTCTCCGGCGTCAAGCCCTTGGCTCCCGTCATGCCCGATTCTTCGTCAAGCGTGAACAACAGTTCGAGTGGGCCGTGCGTCACTTCCGGTGAGATGGCAGCCGCCAACGCCAGGGCTACGCCGATTCCATTGTCGGCGCCGAGCGTCGTGCCGTCCGCTCTGACGATGATCTCGCCGCCTTTGGGGTCCTCGTCGATGACGAGGTGGATGGGTTCGGAGTCGAAGTCGTGCGTGGTGCCGCTGTTCTTCTCGCAGACCATGTCCAGGTGGCCTTGCAGGACGGTGATGGGCGCACCCTCGTGCCCCTTCGTCGCGGGGACATCGACAATGACGTTGCCGACCTGGTCCTCCCGCGCGGCGAGGCCGTGCTCTTTGGCCACGTCAAGGATGTGCTTGCGAATGCGTTCCTCTTTCTTCGACGGTCGCGGCACGTTCGACATGCCGGCGAAGAAGCGCCACACCGAAGCGGGCTCTAGGCTTTCTAGGGTTACGGTTTGCACTTTCGTCGTCATGCTTCTCTCCCCTGCACCTACTCGTCCTGAACGCCGTATATCATCGGGACTGTGGGCCGCTTGTCCAGTCGTGCGCAGGAGCGCTTCTCAGCGTCTTCGCTACAGGTCTTGCGGGACGCCCTCGCGCCAACCGCGGGTCGCCGGACCCCCTGGCGGGTCTCCGGGGATAGCGTTATGCTGCGACACACGAGTTCTCACGACGCCACGCTACGGCCACATGAAACGGGAGCAGATGATGATCCAGCAACAGCCTCTGCGCGAAGTGGTTGATCTGACCGAACCCGATCGTAACACGATCTTCAACATGACCGTCGAAGACGCGAGGGCACGCGTTTTGGCCGGTGTGTCCGAGGATGTCGACGCCATCGACGGGCAATTCGCCTTGATGGCCAAGCGGGACCACATCGTTCGCATGGCTCGGTCGCTCGGCGTTCCGTTGCGCTACTTCGTGGCGAAGCGGGCGGAGGGCCCGGCACTGGTCGCGGCGCACCGAATTGACACGATCCGCCAGTGGCTTACCGAGCAAGGGTTGGCGGATCAGTTTCACCCGAGCTATACGCGGATGGTACCCGCTCACTATATCACCGAGGTCGCCCTGGTCGGTTGTCCCGATCCGAGCCCGACCTACACACGTTTCCTGACCCCGCAGCGCAACGCCTTGCCCGCCGATCTCTACAAAATAGGGCGCGCGTATATGGGCGTGCTAGCCGACGAGATCAACCGTTGGCTCGACCGCGTCCCGAAGGATGCGCCGATCGGCGTAAGCTTCTCGGGCGGGATCGACAGCGGGGCTGTATTCCTGTTGACCTATCACGCTCTCGTGAGCCGCGGCGAGAGCCCGGCGCGGCTCAAGGCGTTCACGCTCAGCGTGGATGGCGGCGGGGCGGACCTCGATCAAGCCAGGCGCTTCCTCGAAGCGGTCGACCTCCAACTGTTCCATGAGCCGGTCGAGGTGTCAGCCGACGCGATCGACTACAAGCAAGCCGTGCGCGTCACCGAGGACTACAAGCCGCTGGATATTCAGGCGGGCGCGATGACCTACGCGATGTGTCAGGGGATTCGTGAGCGCTATCCGGAATGGACCTACCTGGTGGACGGCGACGGCGGCGACGAGAACCTCAAGGATTACCCCATCGAGGAGAATCCGGAGCTGACGATCCGCAGCGTGCTGAACAACCCACTTCTCTATCACGAGGGATGGGGGGTCGAGGCGATCAAGCATTCGCTCACTTATTCCGGTGGGCTTAGCCGGGGCTGCACGCGCACGTTTGCGCCGGTGTCCGCTTTCGGGTTTACCGGCTTCAGCCCGTACATGCTGCCGAACGTCGTTCGCGTGGCCGAGGGAATTCCCTTCATCGAGCTGACGGATTGGCACCATGATCGATTGTACGCCCTGAAGGGCGATATCGTGTCGCGCGGCGTGGAGGCTATCACCGGTCTTACCATGCCCGTGTTCGAGAAGCGCCGCTTCCAGCGCGGCGCGATCGAGGCGCGAGGCTTCGATGATCGCTTCCCCGAATCGCCGTGGGCGTACCGGCGGGAATTCAATGCCGCCTTCGCCTCCTGACGGTCCGGCCATCGATGATGCATGGGTGCTCGCGCGGCGCGGCTCGCGGAACGTGGTCGATCCGCTCCGGCCCTACGCCTGCCTCGTCGAGCCCGAGTTCATGCCCGACGGGTCCGTTGAGGATGTGGCGACGGTCCTGATCACGAACAAGGAGTGCCCGTTCCGCTGCTTGATGTGTGATCTCTGGAAGAACACGACCTTGCAGCGCACGCCGACCGGCGCCGTCGCGGAGCAGGTGCGGTGGGCCCTTCCGCGTGTAGCGCCCGCCAGGCACATCAAGCTCTATAACGCCGGGAGCTTCTTCGACGGCCTGGCCGTCCCGCGGGAGGAACTGCCGCAGGTAGCCGACCTGCTTTCGAGTTTTGAGACCGTCATTGTCGAGAGCCACCCCAATCTGATCAATCGGCGCTGTGTCGAGTTCAGCGAGCGGTTGAGACCGCGGCTTGAAGTGGCCATGGGACTCGAGACGGTCGACCCAGAGGTTCTTCCACGGCTGAACAAACGCATGGCCCTGGCCGACTTCGAGCGAGCGACCACGTTCCTTGTCGACCACGGAATCGGCGTCCGGGCGTTCATCCTTCTTCGGACGCCGTTCCAAGGTGAGTCGCAGGGCGTCACGTGGGCGACGCGTTCGATCGAATATGCCTTTTCGATTGGCGTCGAGTGCTGCGTGGTCATCCCGACGCGGGCGGGCAATGGCGCTATGGAGGCGCTGGCGTCCGAAGGGCTCTTCTCACCGCCGACGCTTCAGTCGCTCGAAACCGTGGTCGAACACGGCCTATCGCTTGGCGGCGGCCGCGTCTTCTCCGATCTCTGGGATATCCAGCAGCTTGCGACGTGTTCGCGCTGCTCGTTGGCGCGTGTTCAACGCTTGACCGGAATGAACTTGACACAGCAAGTCGACAGCGCGGTGAGCTGTGTCTGTGATGGGTAGCGATGTCAGACACTGTGTACGATGTAGCCATCATCGGCGGCGGATTCGGCGGGAGCCTCACAGCACTCCTGATGCAGCGCGTCGGGATGCGCCCGATCGTGATCGAACGCGGGGCGCATCCGCGTTTCGCCATCGGTGAATCGTCCACGCCGCTCGCCAACCTCGTTCTCGCGGACCTGGCTCAGCGCTACGATCTTCCTCGCCTCTTGCCGCTCTGTAATTACGGTTCGTGGAAGAGGGCGTATCCTGCGCTTACTTGCGGCTGCAAGCGCGGTTTCAGCTACTTCCATCACACTGAGGGCGAGGTCTATCGCACGAGCCCGGAACACCAAACCGAACTTCTCGTCGCCGCCAATCCGGACACTGAGCATGCCGACACGCACTGGCTTCGTGCCGACTTCGATGCCTTTCTCGCCGGCGAGGTCCGGGAGGCGGGAATCGAGTTTCTGGATCGCACGGAACTTACGGCGATCGAACAGGCTGGGCCATGGCGACTCGGCGGGATCCGGAGAGGGCAGACTGTCGAACTGAAGGCGTCCTTTGTGGTCGATGCGTCGGGAGGCGGTGGCGCCCTCGCGCGGGCGCTCGGGATCGCGAACGACGTGTCTGCCATCAAGACGAACAGCCGCTCGGTGTTCGCGCACTTCCGTGGCGTCAAGCCGTGGCACCAAGTCTACACCGAGCGTGGAGGTCGAATCGACGCTCATCCGTTCCCTTGCGATGACGCAGCCTTGCATCACATCATTGACGGCGGCTGGATGTGGGTCCTTCGTTTCGACAACGGAGTCACGAGCGCGGGTCTCGTCCTCGATTGTGATCGGTATCCACGGGACGCCTCGCTGCTGCCGGCCGACGAGTGGGCGGACCTCATCGCGCGATACCCATCCATCGCCGCGCAATTCGCGGAGGCCGAGCCGGTGACTCCGCTGGTTTCGACAGACCGGCTTCAGCGCCGTTATTCACGTGTGGCCGGAGATGATTGGGCGATGTTGCCTCACACCGCGTGCTTCATCGACCCGCTGCACAGTGCGGGCAATGCTCACGCGCTGTCGGGCATCGAGCGGATCGCGGCGATCCTGGCATCGACAGATCCCGGTCCTGAGCGTACCGCGCGCCTCGGAGCCTACGGCGAGGCCATCCACCGTGAAGCGGGCCTTCTGGATCTGATGATCCACGCGTGCTACCGATCGAACCGCCGTTTCGATCTGATGACCGGCTGTGCCATGTTGTACTTCCTCGGCGCGACGTTCAGCGAGCACCGGAACCGGCGGGGTCTGCGGCGTCCCGATGACGGCTTTCTGCTGAGCCATGACCCGGAGTTTCGGGCGTTCGTCGAGTCAATTCACGACGCGGCCGTGGGTTTGGCGGCCGGCGAGGCCGCACCCAGCGAGGTTCGGGTTTTCCAGAACGATCTGGCACGTGCCGCAGAGCGATACAACGTCGCCGGCCTCGTCGACCCCGCGAAACGGAACATGTACTCCTTCGAATGAGCCTATCCGCACGGTCAGGCTGTCAGAATTCCGCTCATCTGCGACTTGTCGCGGATTTTCGGACGTTCCGCCTTATGCCGGTGCCATTACATGGCAAAGGTTCTCGGGGCATGCCTATTGATCCGAGGGAGCCGATAAGGGCTTGATCGGATTCGTCGAGCGTCCTGATCTAGGTCCTTTAATTCGGCTCCTGTTTTCGTTATAAGTAACCTAGGGTGGTCCCTGGGAATCTTAAACCTGGTCTTAGTTGCGGGAGGCCGAAAGTGAAGCACCTACCGGGCATACTTCTTATCGTTTGTTTATTGGTGGTAGCTACGCCGGGCATGGCGGCGGACAACAGCGAGTTGTCAGCCGGCGCGCGGCAGATGCTCGAGCGTTATCCCGGCCTCCGCGCACACGTGGAGAACGGGCAGTTGCGCTCGGTCTACGGGCGTGCCATCGCGACGGGGCGTTCGGCGATCGAGTCGGCTGAGCGCGTTCGCATGGGCGAGGCGCACGTCTGGGGCGTGGCTCCGGAAGATTTGGAGCCCCAAGCCTACTTCGACGCGACGCGCCGAACGATGCAACTGGGGTATGACAAGGCCACGGGGCAGTACAAGTTCACGCTGGTCTACTTCTCGCAGTTCGTGGGCGACCTTCCGGTGTTCGAGAGCGAGTTCCGCGTGCTCGTGCGCAACGAGGCGGGCTACCCGGCTGTGATGGCCAAGTCCACGCTGCGTGATGTCAGCGCCCTGGTCCTTCCGGTTGCCGCCGATATCGACGCCGAGCGCGCGTTCGACGCGGCGCTCGAGGATGAGCCGACGATTACGGATTTCAGCGAGCCCAGGCAGGTCGTTTTCGCCGGCACGGCTGACGTGTTGGCCGCGCCAAAGCTGGCGGTCGAGTTCATCGCGTCGGTTCAGGACCATCCGGATGAGTGGCTCTTCGTCGCTGATGCGGTTACGGGTGAGATTCTGCATAAGGTGATGCTTACCGTGCACGTTGACGTGAACGGTGCCGTGACCGGGGCGGCGACGACCGGTGTCGGCGCGGAACAGTGCGGCTTTGCGTTCCCCGTTCCGATGCCCTACGCCCGCGTGACCATCGACGGCGGGAATGATGCCCACACCGACAGCAACGGCAGTTTCGTGATACCGAATGCTGGCTCGACGGACGTGACGGTCCGCTCGACGCTTTCGGGGCTCTGGTTCGTGGTGACCAACTATCTGGGCGCCGAGTCGAGTTTCGCCGAGACCGTGACGCCTCCCGGCCCGGCGAACTTCACGCACAACGTGCCGAACACCGAGCATACGCTGGCCGAGGTCAACGGGTACTACAACGCCAACCTGGTGCGAGACTGGGTCGTCGCCAACCATCCGACCTATCCGGAAGTGGCGAACCGTCCGCAGTTCCCCGTGTCCGTGAACCGGACGGACGGGTATTGCCCGCAGAACGCCTGGTATTCCCCCGGAGAGCGATCCATCAACTTCTGCGCACGTGGCGGCGGAGCGCCGAACACGGCGTGGTCCAGCGTCATCTTCCACGAGTATGGTCACCATCTCATCGAAGCCGGCGGCAGCGGCCAGGGCCAGTACGGCGAGGGTATGGGCGATGTCATCTCCGTCCTGATGCAGGACGATCCGGGGCTCGGATACGGTTTCTACGGCACGGATGTCTCGGACTGCGACACGCCGCTTCGGAACGCCGACAACACGATGCAATACCCGTGCTCCGGAACCATTCATACGTGTGGTCAGTTGCTCTCCGGATGTGTATGGGACACGCGCAACGAGTTGGTCGTCACGAACCCCAGTGACTACCTGGAGGTTCTCTCCTACCTCGCCGTGAACTCGATCCCGATGCACAGCGGCAACACGATCACGCCGCAGATCACCATCGACTTCCTGGTGCTCGATGACGACGATGGGACGATCGACAACGGAACGCCTCATTACAATCAGATTTGCACGGGCTTCGGCGCTCACAACATGGATTGCCCGCCGCTGGCGGCCTTCATGTTCGAGTATCCGACCGGACGCCCCGAGTTCATCACGCCCGATCAGCCGACGGTGATCGCCGTCAACGCCGTCGCCCTTGTGGGCGATCCGGTGCCCGGCTCGGGTACGGTGAGCTACCGAATCGGTGCCGGCGCGTACACGACCGAGCCGATGAACGAAGTTGCTCCGAACCAGTATGAAGCGACCCTGCCGGGAGCGCCTTGCGGCTCGGCGGTTTCATACTACTTCAGCGCCAACGCTCAGGGTGGCGGGAGCGTGTCCGATCCTGCCGATGCTCCGACGACCGCCTTCACGGCGTTTGCCGGCGCTGGCACCATCGAGGTGGCAGCCTTCGACTTCGAGTCCGCTCCAGGGTGGACCGAGCAGAACGCCGGCGCAACCAACGGGTGGTGGCAGCGTGGCGTACCCGTCAACGATCCCGGCTGGCAGTATGATCCGACCTCGGACTCAGATGGCAGCGGACAGTGTTATTTGACGGAGAATGTGGTGGGCAACACCGACGTGGACAACGGTGCCGTCCTGCTCCTGTCGTCGATCTTCGACCTTTCCGACGGCGGGCTCAGGATCAGCTACGACTACTTCCTCCGGCTCACGAACGAGGACGGACAGGACCGCCTGTTGGTCGAGATCAGTAGCAACGGCGCCGTGGGGCCTTGGAGCGAGATCGCCAGGCATGATACTGACGGCGGTCTCGCGTGGCGATCGCACGAGATTACGCAAGCGGACTTGGATGCCGCCGGCGTGACGCTGGGCACGAACATGATGTTCCGCTTCACCGCCAACGATTCCGGCACGCAGAGTATCAACGAGGCAGGCCTCGACGCGCTTCGAATCGAAGCGATCGAGTGCATGCCGGTCGATTCGCCGCCGTTCGTGACGGCTGATCCGCAGGATCAAACGGTGTGCGACGGTGAGACGGCGAACTTCAGCGTGTCGGTCGGCGGTACGCCTCCGTTCGACTATCAGTGGTTCAAGGACGCGGTCTCCATCCCCGGAGCCGTCTCGTCGAGCTACAGCATCGTCGGCGCCGGCGCGGCGGATGTCGCGGCCTACTCCGTCGAGATCACCAACGTGTTCGGCACGACGGTAAGTGCCGACGCATTCCTCTCGATCGTGACCGTGGCGGCGTGCGACGACACGAACGCCTGCACGGCGGACAGTTGCGCACTCGGCACCTGCATCAACACCGACACGACGCCGGGTGGCCAGTGCTGTGATCCGGTCGCGGGCGGCTTGACGCCGATCGACGACGGTGATGCGTGTACCAACGACACCTGCAACCCGGACGGCACGGTCGGTCATACCGACAACTACGATCCGGCCACGCAGTGTTGTGCTTCGGACACCGGTGCGGTCACGCAGATCGCGGACGGCAACGAGTGCACGGACGACGCCTGCAATCCCGACGGCAGCGTGAGCCACACCGACAACTTCGATGCGGGCACGGAGTGCTGCAACCCGGCCGACGGTGCGATCGAAGCCATCGACGACGGCAGCGACTGCACGGCTGACGCCTGTGATCCCGGAACCGGTTTCGTGACGCACGTCGCCGCGACGCCGCAAGCGACCGACGAATCGCCGAAGAGTATCGCCGTCGTGCCGGAAGCATGCAGCGATACGGTGGCGATCCGCATCACGTCGCCGGATCACACGTGCCTCGATAAGTACGCCGATGCCGACGGGTACCTGACCGATACGCCGGTCTACCTGACGCCGGCTACGTGGGCGACCGTCCACGTGCGCGGCGAGGAGATCATCCCCGAGTCGACGTATACCGCCAGCGTCGAGCTGGCCGGCGGCGCGAGCTCGGCCACATCGTCCGCGGCGACTTGGGCCTGGGGTGATGTGGACAACAGCGGCTTGGTCAACTTCGTGGACATCAACCTGATCGTTCAGGCGTTCCAGGGCGATTTCACGCTGGTGACGTTCGAGGCTGCGAACTTGGATCCGTGTATCCCGAACGGGGAGATCAACTTCAACGACATCAATCAGGGTGTCGCGGCGTTCCAGCAGCAGCCGTACTCGGCGACCGGCTGTCCGACGCCTTGTCCGTAACGGCTTACGCCGGACCGTAAGGCGGTCCGGCGACATGCGGCCACAAGCGACGCGTTGCACGGGCTATTCGGCCTGTGCAACGCGTCTTTTTTTGGGAAGCCGGTCGCTCAGGATTGGCTTGTGGATGAGGGTGAGGGACGTTGGTAGTGCGTCACGTAGGCGGGCGGATCAATGCCGGGCGCGAGCTTGGGATCAGGCACCGGGGTGCCGGCGGTCAACGCCGTCGGGATCACGCCCGCCCACACGGGTAGTGCGTAGTCTCGCTCCTCTTCGTTGGGCGGTCCGGTCCGGACCTTGGCTGAAGCCTCGTTGATCGGGATTGAGAGGACAGCCGTCGCACGAGCTTCCTTCACGCTCGGGCTGCGCACCTCGCCGGAGCGGCCCGGTACGACATGGTCGACCAGCGCTTCGAGGATGCGCGTCTTCTCCTGAGTGTCCGTCACTTCCGACACCTGCCCGAGAATGACGACGGATCGGAAGTTCATGGAATGGTGCAGCGCCGAGCGAGCCAGTACCAGGCCATCCACCAAAGTCACCGTCACGCAGGCCGGTGAGCCGCCCAGAAGACACACCCGTCTTCTTGCCGCGATAGCGCTGTGGAAACACAAGCGGTCGCCGATGCGCACGTGGTTCGTCGGTAGCACGAACGGCACGCCATCGTCGATGAACCCGATATGGCTAATCAGCGCCTCATCGAGGATAGAGTAGATGAGCTTGCGGTCATAGGAGCCCTTGCCGGGCTGGCGTTTGAGCGTTGTGCGGGCCGTGGGCGTAAGGGTGTCGTGCGTCTCGTCAGCCATCTATGTGTGTGTCCTCCGGTCGTGATAATCCGCGGGCTGCGCCGCCGGCAACCGCGCGTTTGGGGCGTCGTCGCACCTACGGGGAATGCAGGCACTATTCGTCGGTCGTGGCCGGCGGCTTTTCCGTCAGGGTCTTTCGCCGGTCGAGGCGGAGTTGTCGGCATGCACCCGCATTGTCCACCCATGCCTCGATGATCACGCGATCGCCGCGGGAATAGGTGAACTTGAACATCGTCTTCGGCTTGCCGCCCACGTTGATCTTGTCGGTGCCGACGGCCTTGATGAAGCCGGGCCCCTTCATTCTGAGTTCCGACGCTTCCAGCAACCGCGCAACAAGGAATTCCGCGCCCTCGACGCGCGGAAGCAGAGTGAAGACGCGGAACAGCGCCATGTCCGTCAGTGTGTTGGGCGGCAAGTCGAAACGCTTCTTCGTGTCGTCCGTGAACGTCACGTCACCGGCCTCGTCGCCTATCTTCGCAGTGAACGTGCCGGAATCACCCGAGCCGTGCCCTTTAGCCACGATGGTGGCCGGCCGCATGAAGATGTCCGCCGCGCAGTCCATCTCGACATCGAGGGCGATGTCCTTCTCTTTCCATCGCAGCTTCCACACGTCGTGATGCGTGACACGCTTTTCGGCCACCTTCGTCTCGAGCGTGACGGTGCCGAGTTCGTGCATCTGCCCATCGTCCTCGATGGTATAGGTGAACGTACGTGTGCCCCAACTCTTCAGCTTGTCCAGGTCGAAATCGACTTTCCGGAGCGGGCGCAGGTCACTCTGCCCAGCTACGCTTTCCGCCCACAACGGTGCCGATGACGCGACAAGCACGGCCGTCGCTATGACGGCGCGTGCCAGCGCCGAGCGCGGCGACCTCGTGCGGGTCGTACGGTCGCGCGCGGCGTGTCTTGTGAACCGGTCCGAAATCTGTGCCGTCATACCCTTACTCATCCGAATGCACCCCCGACTCGCGGCGCCGGAGCCGAGCCCGGCGCCGCATCGATACGCAATCCTTTTCCGATTGCCCGACGTCAGTTCACCTTTTTGGACGTACCCTTGAATTCCATTCTGCCCATCGGTCCCGTTTCGGCCCAACTCCATGCCATGGTGTTGGCGTCGGTAAAAGTAAGGGTGCCCTCACCCTTGCTGGGCTTGCCCTCGTGGTTGCGCCCGGTGGCCTTGACGGTGAATGTCTTGCCGTCTTCGCTCACCGTGGCCCAGCCGTTGCCGACTTCACCCCAGTCCGTGAAGTACCACGTGCGGAACTTCCCGGCCTTGGCGTCCCACAGCCAGTGCTCGGTGTAGGACATCTTCTCGTCGGGCCCCATGGCGTGC
>JAJDDX010000188.1 GCA_029260055.1 Phycisphaerae bacterium | reverse complement strand
ACGACGACATTCCGTTCTAACTCGCCGCGGCGGGTTGTGCGTTGTGTGTTGCGTGCGGCTTTTTGAGGCGAAAATGCGTGCCGCTGACCGCCGGACGGGCTCGCCGCCCGTCAGACGCGCAAGTGCGGACAAGGTTTTCAGGCGTCGGCGTTTAGCTCATCCGGCGCGGCTGTGAACTTTCGGCGCTCCGCGGGTGGTGGTCGCAGCCGGCCTATCGGCGCGGCTGATGGCTGCGTTTGGTATGGTGGATTTGGTAGTATGATGTGATCCTGCCGCAGGCGGGACTCGATTAGGATTGAGACCGGACCATGAAACTGCTCTTGTGTAAGAACGTAATGAAGCTCGGGATCGTCGGTGACATCGTGGACGTGCGTCCGGGTTACGGGCGTAACTACCTCGTGCCCTACGGGCTCGCCACCGAGCCGACCGAGACGAACATCCGTGCATTGGCCGACGCGCGCAAGGTCGCCGAGCAGGAACGTGCTCACCAGCGCGCGCAGCTCGAGGCGCTCGCTGCGAAGCTCCAGGACGTTGAGGTTACCATTCGCGCGAAGGCCAACGAACAGGGCCACCTCTACGGTTCCGTCGGTCCCAAGGAAATCGCCGAGGCGCTTATCGAGGAGCACCACTACGTCGACGCCGACCAGGTCGTCCTTTCTGAGCACATCAAGCAGTTGGACAACGTGACGGTGGATGTGAGACTCGCCGAGGACCTGCGTGCTTCCGTGAAGGTGTGGGTCGTGCGCGAGAAGGAAGACGGTGAAGAGGACGCGGAGGATTCCGCTTCCGATGACACGCATTCCGGCATGGAGGCCGGTACGGATGGCGCAGGCACCGAAGAATAGTCCGCCATCGGACACCGGGGGCGTGCGCATGGCGTCGGCCCCTGCATCTTCCACGTCTGCGTCGCGCCCCGAACGAGTCCCCCCGCAGGACCTCGATGCGGAAATGGCGCTTCTCGGCTCGATGATGATGAGCCGGGACGCCATCGCAGAAGTGGTTCCGATCATCTCCAGGCCGGATTCCGGCTGGTTCTACCTACCCGCGCACCAGAAGCTCTTCGAACTCCTCGTCGACATGTATGACGATCCGGGAAAGGCGATCGACCTGATCGTCGTCTCGGACGAGCTTCGCCGGCGCGACCTGTTCGACTTCGTGGGCGGCCAGGACTACATGATCCAACTCGCCGAGAGTTTCGCCGAGTGGGCCAACGCCGAGTACTACGCGAAAATCGTCCGCGACAAGGGCATGCTCCGCGATCTGATCCGGACGGTGGGTCAGATTTCCGAGCAGGCCTACTCCGGCATCGATGACACGCGCGAGATCCTCGACATGGCCGAGCAGCGCATCTTCGAGGTCACCGAGAAGCGCGTCAGCGGCGAGACCGAAGCCGTGCGCGAGGCGGTCATCCGTTTGGCTCATCAACTCGAGATGGGCGAGGGCGGCGGGATGACCGGCATCCCCACCGGCTTCCCGGCGCTCGACGAATACACCAGCGGGTTCCAGCGCGGCGACCTGGTCATCATCGCCGCCCGTCCGTCGATGGGTAAGACGGCGCTGGGGCTGACGATGGCCCAGCACCTCGCGATCGTCGAACATCGCCCGGCTGTCTTTTTCTCCATGGAGATGAGCAGCGATCAGGTCGCTCAGCGATTGGTCAGCGGTCATGCGGGCGTCGAGTCGCAGAAGCTACGTCGGCGGATGCTGTCCGACGAGGAGCGTTTTCGGTTGCTCAACGCCTGTCACGAGTTCCAGGAAGCGCCGCTCTACATCGACGATACGCCGGGCATGACGGCCATGGAGCTTCGGGCCAAGGCACGCCGGCTCAAGCAGAAACACGACATTCAGGCCGTCTACGTCGACTACCTGCAACTGATGCACATGCCCGGCTCCGAGAGCCGCCAGGCGGAAATCGCCGCGATCAGCCGATCGCTCAAGAGCCTCGGTCGCGAATTGAAGATCCCGGTGATCGCCATGGCCCAGCTCAACCGCATGTCGGAAGGCCGGCAGGACAAGCGGCCCATGATGAGCGACCTCCGTGAGTCCGGCGCCATCGAGCAGGACGCCGACGTGATCTTGCTGATCCACCGCGAGGAGTACTACAAGCCCGAGGATGAAGAGGCCAAGGGCAAGGCGGAGCTGATACTCGCCAAGCAACGAAACGGCCCGGTCGGGAGCATCGATCTGCAATTCAACAAGAAGCTCACGCGATTCTCGCCGCTCGCGCTGGTGCCCGAGCCCTATGTGCCGGCTGGGCAAGATCGCGTGCCGTTCTGACGATTCTCTCGCTTCCGCATCTTTCCAGGCTGCTTTGACCGCTTCCACTCCAAATGTAGCGTCGGCGGCGGGTGGCCCACCTCCTTCGGAGGTGGGGGAGGCGATGCTCACCGTCCGTTGGCGTCGGAAGATCGCAAGGCTTCGGGGCACCCGTCATCGTCTCCCCCATGTCCAAAGGACATGGGCCACCCAGCCGCTCTAGCTTGCGATCCGGACGACCCCGAACAAGCCTCATTTTCAGCCCTGGTACACACTTTTCCAGGCTCGTCGGCGGTGGTATCATGACCGCTTCTGTTGGCGCGGAATGTCGTCCCCCGGCTCGAGCGCGGTTGGGACGCAAAAAAAGAGAAGACCCTTGAGCATGAATTCATACCCTGCCGGTAGGTGCGTTGCACTGCGCCGATGGTGCTTCGCCCTCTGGATCATCGCGGCACCGTTCGCCTACGCCCAGCAAGGCGGCGAATCGGTGATTACAGCCATCGAATGGCGCGGCCTGGCGCGGACCAACGTGGGCTACGTCACCGACATCGTGAGCGTGCGCGCGGGTGATCCGCTGGACAAGCTTGCCCTGGATCAGGCGGTCAGCAGGTTGCTGCGCACGGGCAAGTTCCTGTCAGCCAGGTATCGGCTGATCGAGGAGGATGCGGGCGCTCGCGTCGTTTTCGAGATCGTCGAACGGCGCATCGTGACGGCTGTGCGCTACCACGGTCACACTGCCTTCCGCGAATCTCAACTGGCGGAAGTCGTGGCCATCAAGGTAGGCGACTCGGTCGATTGGTTCGCCATCCGCGGCGCTCGTGACGCCATTCGATCGATGTATCGCGAGGGCGGCTACAACGACGTGGTGGTCTCGGTCGACCGACAGCGAGTCGAGGAGACTGGTGAGGTGGTCTTCACGATGGAGGAGGGCGTGCAGGTCCGCGTCCGGAAGATCGTATTTGAAGGCCGGTCCGCGTTTACCGAAGGGCAGCTCAAGAAGCAAGTCGCCACCAAGACGGCGTTTGGCATCTTCAGGACAGGTGAATTCGACGAAGAGCGTGTGGAGTCGGACGTGGCCGACTTGCAGCGGTTCTACCGCGGCAACGGCTACCTCGATGCGCGCGTGAGCTACCGTCGGGACCTCAGTGCTGACGGCAAAGACCTGACGCTCACGTTTACCGTCGTCGAGGGCACGCTCTACAAGATCGAGGCGATACGGTTCGAGGGCAACACCGCGTTCTCGTCGGACGAACTTCGCGACGGCCTCGAGTCGATGGTGGGCGAGACGGTCCTGCAACCCCTGATGAACAGCGACGTAGCGACCATTCAGAAGATGTACTGGGAACTCGGCTACATCTACTCGCGTGTGCGCGGGATGCGCGTATTCAGCGAAGAGCCGGGTCTCGCCGATGTCGTGTTCCAAGTCGAGGAATCGGGGCAATTCCGTGTGGGCCGCATCGCGGTGCGCGGAAACACGCGGACGCGCGACAAGGTCGTGCGGCGGGCCCTGGAACTCTATCCTCCTGACGATCTGCTCGATCTGAACGAGGCGCGGGAGGCCGAGCGCCGCCTGCTCGAGACGCGTATTTTCGATTCCGCCCGTGTCTACCCCGTGGGCGACGACCCCGAGCGTCGCGACATGGTCATCGACGTACACGAGGCGGAACGCTCAGGTGACGTGATGTTCGGCCTCGGCGTGACCAGCAACAGCGGTGTCGTCGGGACGGTGCTGTTGGACTTCAAGAACTTCGACCTCGCCGATCCGCCGCGCAGTTGGGACGAGTTCGTCAAGTTCCGCTCGTTCTTCGGCGGTGGGCAGCGTTTCCGCGTCGAGTTGCAGCCCGGCACGGACGTCAGTCGGTTTCGCATCGATTTTACCGAACCCTATCTGATGGATAAGCCGATTCGGTTTGACTTCAGCGGCTATCTCTTCGAGCGCGGGCGCGACGGTTACAACGAGAGCAAGGGCGGCGTACTGCTCAGCCTGGGCAAGCGCTTCCAGCGCGGGTTCCTGCAGGGTTGGTCGGGCGAAGTGTCGTTGCGGCTCGAGGGCGTCAACATCGACGACGTGG
>JAJDDX010000187.1 GCA_029260055.1 Phycisphaerae bacterium | reverse complement strand
TACGATTCCGGGCGGCAGCGGTATCTGGATCGCGAGTTGGACCCGGCCCAGATGGAGCTGTGGAACTACTCCATCGTGGGTGAGACGTGGACGGACTACGACGGCGATCAGCCCTACGGGGACTACACGTTGAGCGGGATCACCGCGACAAACGCTCGGTCCTTCCAGCCGGGGATGGCCACGGTCGATCCGTGGACTTTTTCGGGCTCGGCCAACACGAGCTATTACCACGCGAACCAGGTCGGCTCGACGCGGATGATGTCGGACAGCGGCGGTGCGGCCACGGGCCGAGCAGCCTACACCGCCTTCGGCGAGCGGATCAGCGGAACAAACCACCGCTACGGCTACGCCGGGGCGCACGGATACCAGCAGCGCGACGAGTTTCCGTACCTGCACGTTGGGGTTCGCTACTACGACCCCGCCACCGGCCGATTCCCGCAACGCGATCCGATCGGGATACGCGGCGGGTCGAACGTGTATGGGTATGTAAGAAGCTCACCGGCACTCCGTATCGATCCATCCGGTCTCGCTGACGACAGGCATCTTCCAGGTTACGGACTGCCCGACACATGGCACGGTGGTTCACTCTATCGGGCCGGCACCCCACCTGGTGGCTTCAACTTTGGCCCCGCCCCGCCCATCCCGGCGTGGATTCCAAGGTACTACAAAGCGGGAGGATGCTCCGCAATCGTCGGTGGAGGTGTGGGGGCCACTTACGGCGCCGTCAGTGGTGGCATCGCGGGCGCGGCCGCTGGCGGTGTCGGCGCTGGTCCGGGGGCTATTGCAGGTGGACTCGCCGGTGGTATGCTCGGATACTTGGGTGGGTTCGTTCAAGGGATTGCGGCAGAAGGGCTGGGAGACCTGATAGAGTCCCTTGAGTGAGTTCGGGAATGGACAACGAAGGGAGTAGAAACTTGGCCAGTAGCACTCGAACAGCGTTCATCTGGCGTTTCGGCGTCTTTGGTTTTGGCCTAACCGTGGCACTAACGTGGTCGGTCGTAATGGCACTACTTCGGAATCCCGAACGAGGATTCTGGTTGAGCTTGGTTACGCACCTGCTGACGTTGCCGCTCTGGTTAGGGGCAGGCTATATCTGGGGCGCGTTCATGTGGAAGCGCCGACAGACGAAAGAGCCTAGTGGCTAAGATCCATGGACTTCTTGAGTGTCCGCTTTGCGGGCCGCGATTCGTCGTGAGCCCGCAGGGCGGACGCCGTTTCTTTGCGCATAACCACCGGAAGTCGGGCGTGCTAACGGGGCGGCACGGTGCCTCATCTTCGCTCCATGCGTTCAGACAGACCCCCGTGAGTCACCCCTTGGCAGGGGGGAGGCCGCGTGCCGGCGTCAGGAACCTGCGGTGGCCTGTTAGGTCCGCACGTCCAGGTGCCGTGCTACCAGGCGGATTGTGTCGACCGGGACCGCCTCTACTCGGAGAAGCGAGGGCGGCCGAGCTTGGCGTGTGTGCGTAAGGTGGCAGTGGTTCTCCGTCGTTCGCCCGATTGCACGCGGAGCCCCGCCTCCATTTTGCAGCTCGCTCGGAGTCGTGTACCTAGTCCCTTCCCGGTCCGGATGCCATCAGCAAGTCGGTGAACATGTCATGGTCCACATAGTCGATGTCGCCGTCCCGATCGAGATCAAAGTAGCTGCAGCACGGGGCGATCGGTCCGCCTGAATCGCTCGTGAAGCACGTCTGGAGCGCCCCGAAGTCAGCGAGCGTCGAGCGTGAATCGCCGTCTGCATCGCCCTGGTCACAATCGTCCGGAAGAAGGTTGCCGTTGCAGTCTTCGCTAACTCCGTCCGCCAGGTCCAAGTCGTCGGATGTGCCGTTTTCGTTGCAGTCGAGGAAGAGGTCCACTACGGCGACTCCGTCCGATCCGTCCTGGAAACCTACGACCAAGGCGAGTTGGTTGTTTGCATTAAACGACAGCCCGAGCCCGTCCTGTCCGTTCGAGATGGTACGCAGTTCGAAGGAGTTGACGATCCGCATGTCTCCGGGCAGTACTTCGAGCACGTCGTCCCTGGCCAACGCGAGCCGGAACCTGCCGCTGCTGTCATGTGCCCATACGCCGTAGGTTCCGCCGGCGTAGGCCAAGACCGCCATGCTGCCGCTCTCGTTCACAACGATGGACGAGAGGCTCGTAAAGACCGTGCCCGGCGGCAGATCGGGCGCGGGATCTCCAGCTAGCAGGAACGGGCGCAGTGTGCCGGGCCGACCGATCCATATCCCGTCAAATGACCCGGTCGGCCCCTCGACGACGGTCCGAAACGCGGCCTCGTCGGCGCCGTACATTCTGGCAGACCGATCAAAATTGGTGTCGAAGTGACCGAACACGGTTCCCTCCTCGGTCCCGGGCGCCGGTGCGCCTTCGCGTGCGAGCAACTGCAAGGCGCCGGGCGTGCCGAACCAAACGCCTGTATCGTCGTTGTACGTCACGTGCTCGGAAGCGGTAGACAACCTCGCGGGGAAGACCACGTCACCGGCGTTGTTCAAGCTCCCGAACGGCACCTCCTGGAACACGACTCCCTCCGGCAGTCCGGGAGCCTGTCCGTTGGTATGGGCGATGTGGTGAAGTGGGGTGCCGCGCTTCATCCAGAGCCCCGAACCGTTGGGTTCCGGCGGGATCGCCCAGTAGTTCGCGTGGAGGAGTACGTAGTGCTGAGCATTCATCGATACATGCCGCGAGAAGCTGAAACGCGAGTCCGCGACGCCGGGGAGGACTTCCGACTTGAGGATCACATCGGTCAGGAAGATCGACCCCTCGGCCCAGACCCCGTCTGGAAGCAACGGAGGGCTTTGCGACATATAGGCTGACGAAAACGCCTTTCTCCCGGACTTGCTCTGGCAGTAAGCCTGGGTCTCGTACCAGAGGTCAGCGAACCTTGATGAGGTGCCCGGAGCGGTATAACTTTCCTTGGTCAGTTGGAGTCCACCCCAGATCGCGGCGTTGCGATCGACGATGGTGCTGGTCGTCCTCGCTTTGAAGGCGAAGGCCCCGGCCGAATTCACGATCGGTTCCCCGAGATACTTGTAGTCTCCGGGCATACCGTACGCCTGCGATCCCGTCCGTCCCCTCAGGATGAGTCCGGTCTCCGAGTCCTGCCAGATGCCGATGTCGTTCACGGAGGTCACGCCGCCGGAATTTCGGTGGAGCGTGCCCTTGAAAACAACGTGGCTCTGACCGTCGATTTGAACGTTGTCGAAACGCGCGAAGTCGGCGCCGGCCGGCGTTCCCGGCGCGTGCTCCTCGCTAAGTGCGACGACACGGATCGGCACGTCGGCGGCATCCACCGTCGGCACGAGTGCGAGTTGTAAAAGTAACACACATATCAGCGGAACACTCCGCGACGACTTGTTCACGACAGGTCTCCATCCTGGGCACACACAGTGTGCATGAGGTGCTGGTCTTTGTGCTACGCATGGTTCTGCGTGTTCCGTAACCTCGCCCACGACCATCGAGGTGCCCACGCCGAACCATCTTACTGTCACAGGTCGCAGAATACAAGCACAGACCCCGTTTTGTATCCGCGGAGCAGGCGTCCGATCGGGTTCAGTACGGAGGATCATGGGGATCGCCGACCTACGCCCGCACTTCCAGGTGGCGCGCTACCAGGCGGATCGTGTCGAAGGGGACTGTCTCGTCGAGGCGGTCGAAGATGGGGCGCAGACGCCGCGTGCCCAATTCGTCGGCTACCTCGGCGACCTTGCGGTAGGTGTCCGCGTCGACCCAGTCGTCGATGCTCTCGGGGCGCTCAGCCTCTATATACTCGACGAGGTACTTGAGCACGGTCGCCGGCGTGCGCTGTACGTTTGATGCCACATCGGCGACACTACGGCCCTGGGCGAACATCGCCATCGCGGCCTGACGTGCCGAGCTTGGCTTCCTTGCCGCCACGGGTGTGAGGTCGTCCGATTGGAGGCCGTCCGAGTGCATGTCCGGGGCCGCCGCCTCCATGTCGAGGCTGTGGGCCTTACAGTAGGCCGTGATCTCGGCGACGAACCGCTTGCCGAAGTCCTTCAGCTTTCGATCGCCCACGCCGCGAACGCTGCGCAAGGCCTCGCGCGAGCTTGGCCGCAGGCGGGCCATGCCCCGCAGTGTCACATCGCCGAAGACGACGAACGCGGGCACGCCACGCTCCTTGGCCACTTCCCGGCGCACGGTGCGGAGGTGCTCGAAGAGGCCTCGGTCGACGCCTTCCCAGGATGCCTCCTCGACGTAGGTCTTGCGCGCCGTTTTGATCTGTGGCTGAACCAGGCGGACCTCGCGCTCACCGCGCATCACCGCCAGGGATGCATCGTTCAACTGCAGCGTGGGCCATTCGTCGTCGCTGCGCGCGAGCAGTCCCTGATCGACGAGCTGATAGACTATATTGGTCAGGGCTTTGCGCGGCGTCTCCTTCACTAGGCCATACGTGCTCAATCCCTGATGGCCCCAGCGTCTGACCATCTCCGTGTCGGCGCCGACCAGAACGTCAACGACGTGCCCGACGCCGAACCGCTGCTCCACCCGGGCGACGCAGGAGAGGATCTTCTGCGCGGTCACCGTCGCATCAGCCACACCTTCGATCTCATCGAGGCACACGTCACACGCGCCGCAGCCGTCACGATCGTAGGTGTCCCCGAAGTATTCCGACAGGCCTTTGTGACGGCACAGCGCGGTAGAGCAGAACCGCCGCATGTGCGTCAGCTTTTCGACCGCGGCCTCCGCGACGTCCGCCGGTTCGCTGGCCTCCGCGGCACTGCGGTGAATGAGGGATTCCCACTTCATCGCGTCGGCTGCGGAGTAGAATAGAACGCATTCCGCCTCGAGCCCGTCGCGCCCGGCGCGTCCGGTCTCCTGGTGGTAATGCTCGATGGACTTCGGCATGCCCGCGTGTACCACGCAGCGCACGTTGCTGCGGTCGATCCCCATGCCGAAAGCCACCGTGGCCGCCACGACATCGAGTTGCTCAGCCGCGAACGCGTCCTGGGTTTGGCGCCGCTGATCCGCATCCAGTCCGGCGTGGTACGGGCGCGCGCGTACGCCGCTCGCCCGCAGCGAGGACGCCATGTTCTCGGTGTCCTTGCGACTGATGCAGTAGACGATGACCGCCTCCTTGGCGTGGCGGCCGATCACCTGGAGCACTTGGCGGGCCACGTCAACGCGCGGCACGACGCGGTAGACGAGGTTCGGGCGGTCGGAGCAGCCGACGAGCACGGTTGGATCATCGAGCCGAAGTTGCTGCACGATGTCCTCGCGCACGCGGGGCGTCGCTGTTGCGGTGAAGGCATGCACGCTGGCGCTGGGGAACCGGTCTTTAAGGGTCGCGAGTTGTCGATACTCGGGGCGGAAGTCGTGTCCCCAATGACTGATACAGTGGGCTTCGTCAATGACGAATGCCCCGATACCGTCGCGCGGCAGCAACGATAGAAACGACGGGGTGAGAAGGCGCTCGGGGGCTGCGAAGACGAGTCGGTAGCGACCGGCCGTCATCCCGGCCTCGATTTCGCGGCGCTCTTCGGGCGTGATTCCGCTGTGCAGCGCGGCGGCTGGGTAACCGCATGCCTGAAGGCCGTCCACCTGATCCTTCATCAAGGCGATGAGCGGTGAGACGACGATGTCGGTGCGGTTAGCGACCGCCGGGGGCACGTGGTAGCAGAGCGACTTGCCGCCTCCGGTCGGCATGACGACGAGGGAGTCGCGCTGATCCAGGCCGGCAAGAATCGCCTTTTCCTGCAGGGGTCGTAACGTGTCGAAGCCCCAGTAGCGGCGCACCGTCTCCAGGATCTGGTCTGCCTTCGAAGGCTTCGGTTGCACGGACTCCATGCTGCGGAGCATACCGCGGCGCGTCCCGTTCGGCTACGGTGAGAAGCCGGCCAGGAGTGTGGCTACGTCGGCGAGATCGACGGTGGCGTCACCCGTGAAGTCCGCTTCGCGGCAGGGAACCTCGACGGTTTCCGCCGGACCGCGCAGGCAGCCGGTGAGCAGGCGATGGTCGTCGAGATCGGTGTCACCGTCGCCGTTCACGTCACCTGGTCGGCGCGCCTCGATCGTGAAGAAGTTGCCCGCCAGCAAGAAGGTTCCGCAGGATAGATCAACCAGGGCAATCCTGTAATTCCCGCTCGTTTCCAGGCGAGGGTCGATCGTCCATTCCAGGGTGCCGGTCGCGTAGGGCACCACGTCGACCACGCTGGTTGTAACGCCATCGCGCTGCACCAATACGACGGCGTCCCCGAAGGCGTTCGCTGTCTCCCATGTGATGGTCTGCGTGGTCCCGGCGAGATAAGTCTCGCCGCCGACCGGGCTGGTGATCGCAGTCTCGGGCGCCTGGGATGAGCCCACTATGGAGAAGTCGTCGCCGTCGACTAAGAAACCGCATGAGCTGAGGAGGTGAATGCTGTAGGCGTCGCCGTCGCCGACGCCGGGGCAGACATCCCATTCGATGCCGCCGTCCGACATGGGGACCTGGCCGAGGGACGCCACCAGGACGCGGTCGTCGACGATCGATACCGTCACGAGTCCGGTCGGATTCGTTACGTTCCAGGTAATCGAGTGCGCCATACCGGCAGTTATGTGCTCGCCCGGAAGCGGGCTGGTCATGACAACCGACGGCGGTGGCAGCACGACCCCTGTGATCTCGAAGAACACTTGTTCGGGCGGGAAGTAGGGACCGCATGGGGCGGCGCGCAGCTCAAGTGAGTAGTTCAAGTCGTTCGCGGCGCACTCCGGTATCGCCCAATCAATTCGGCCGTCCGCCATCCGTGCCGTACCGACCAGAAGGCGCGGCGATCCGTCGTGACGATCCCAGATGACACTGACGGCCCCGTATGGATCGGTCGTGTCCCAGGTGACCGTGTGCGTCGTTCCCGCCACGAGTTGTTCACCCTCGACGGGTGACGTCAACGTGAACGTGGGCGGCGGGAGCGAGCCGACGATCTCGAACGGCTCGCCGGTGGTTTCGATGTTGCCGCTGCAATGAAACGACCAAAGCTGTAGCGCATAATCAGCCCCGTCGCCGAGAGTGGCGCAGATCGGCCACACGTACTGTCCGTCTGACATCGGTACGAACGCGAAATTAGTCACGAGCGCGCCGTTTCGGAACAGCCTAACCAGCACATCGCCGTCCGGATCGGTCGTGTCCCAGGTGATCGTATGGGGCGTGCCCGCCTGGAGTACCTCACCCGGCGGAGGCCAGGTCAGCGTGACTGTCGGCGGCGGCACCGCGCCGGCGATCTCGAACTCTCCAGTAAACTCCCAGATGTCGCGGTTGCAGTCGGTGGCGATCATCGTGATGACATAATCGGTATCATTCGGAAGCGACGTACAGACTGTCCACTCGAACTGCCCGTCCGACATCGGGACCCAAGCCAGCGTATCGTTGAGTTGGCAGCAGTTCTCCAACGCGATCCTGACGGTGCCCCACGGATTGGTCGTGTCCCACGTGATGATCTGCGTCGATCCCGCTGCGATCGTCTGCCCGCCGAAGTCCGACGTGAGCGTGGCGGTCGGCACCGGCGCGGAGCCTGTGATCGTAAACGGATTGGTGTGCCATTCCTGTCCGGGATTGCAGTCACGGGTCATGACCCGAATGGTGTAATCGCCGGCGTCGCCGGCCGGCGGACAAATCTCCCAAGATATGCCGCCGTCGGAAAGCGGTACACGGCTGGTGATTCGTGTGTGGAGTACGCCGCTACGCAAGAGATCGATGCTGACATCGCCCGTGGTGGCTGGGCTCTGCCACGCGATCTCCATTGTCGTGCCGGCTACGTACGTCTCGCCGCCCGCAGGGAGTGTGATGCTGGCCGTGCAGTCCGGTTCACCAGCAGTTGCGGCTTCGGACGGCATCTTGTCGTTTGTGTGGTGTGCGTTGAACGGCCACCAGATGGCATTGAAGTTGTGTTGCGTCGCAGGTCCGTCGACGCTGCGCACGTCCGTCGCCTGTGCAGGATGGTGCGGGCTCATGGCGATCCCGGCAGCGACGAGTACGTACAGTAGGCTGTTGGGACAGCGCATCGCTGATCGTTTCGTGTCCAACGGCGGCCCCCAAGTAGGAACTGTGGCGCGGAATTCGGCATTGGACAAGTGGCCGGCGGCCAGATGACCAACGGTCCATGATACGGTTCCAGCGGCCTCGATTCAAGCAGAATGTCCCGCTTCTGCGGGTCGCCGCATGGGATGAATCAAGCGGGGAACGTGAGGTTGATGCGGGCCTGATGTGTGCGAGCAACCGGCAGCGACGAGCGACGTTGCGGGAGGCCGCGCAGCGTTGGTCACGGTGCGACGCACGATGGTCCCCTGGCCTGCAGGCCGAAGGCGTGTTCGATGGTCGCCCTTAGCAGTTCCGCCGGACTAGACCACGCACGGGATCAGTCGATAGCGAACGCCTTGAGCGTACTCGTTGTATTCCGGATCGGTGCGGAGCACTTTCTCTTCCTCGAAGATGCGTAGGAATTGGAGCGAGTGAAGGACGACGTAGACCACCATGTTGTAAGGCGACCACACCATGAGCAAGAACCCGACGTGGTTCATCAGATAGCCCAGGTAGATCGGATGGCGAACCATGCCGTAGGGCCCCGACTGTACGATACCACGGTTGGCCGGCAGCAAGCCGAATCTACGTCCCAAGTGGCACTTGGCGTAGAGTTGGAGGCCCAGCCCGACGAGTTGCAGGGTGAGCGTGAGGGCCACGGGGGCGATGCGTACGCCGTCCGACAGCTCGACCGCCAGAAAGTAGAAGCATGTCGTTACGGTGATAGCTGATGCGTAGAGCGAGCGCGTAACGGTCTTGGGGAAGCGGGCCGCCACGATCAGCAGGATCGTGAAGACTTCTGACGCCATCAGCAGGACGATGCCGAAGTCATGGCTTTGCTGGTATGCCCCGAACGCGCGGTATAGAAGGCAGCTCATCAGCGAGACGCACAAGATGCGTTTGATGACTTCGCCGGCCACTGTGGCTTTCTGTTCTTGATTCGGCTTCACGACCGACGATTGCATGTTCTTTGCCGTCCCATCTACATGGCTTCCCCGCCGCAATCGGCACGTGGGAAGCGTCTGGTTCCGTCGTCAACTCCGATGACCCGTTCGCACGGTTGCGGCGAAGCCGCGTGGTATCCGGCCCCTCGCTCAGGGCAACGGCACGGTGCTGCTCGTTGCAGCGCTAGGCTCATGGCACGGGGTAGCGTCTCCCGCGCTTGCGTGCCGTCGGTCCGGTAATCGGTACACCGACACCGGTCGCCGGCTCGCAGAGCCAAGCCGCGCCATTTCAGCATACAATTGGGTAAGCCAACCAGCAGCGGCGTTGCAGAATGAAACAGGGGGCCTCTGGCCGCATCGGGGATGCGAACGGGGCTGCAACGAAGCGAGCCAGGGACACTATCTTTCCGGACCACGGCGCCCAGACGACTGTACGTGTCGAATGTCGCGTGCCGATTTCGTCCGGCGCGAGTTATCGGTACGGATGTGTTCGCCGGTCGGCCGGTGGCGAGCCTCGTGATCCGGGTTATTATGACCCAAGTGCCAGGCGCCATCTTGTGGCACAGCGCCGCAACGCAGTCGGAACATCTTGCCGTGGGATGGATTGATGAAATACGAGGTGAGCCATGCCGTCGAGGTCCTGCAAGCGACACCGGGCGTGCTGCGGGCCCTGCTGTCCGACTTGTCAGAGCCGTGGATCATGAACAACTACGGCGAGAAGACCTTCAGCGCGTTCGACGTGGTGGGGCATCTGATCCACGGCGAGCGTACGGACTGGATTCCGCGAGCGAAGATCATCCTGGAACAGAGCGATGCCCCGGCGTTTGATCCGTTCGATCGGTACGCCATGTACGAGGCGAGCAAGGGCAAGTCCATCGGCGATCTACTGGACGAGTTCGAGTCGTTGCGCAGGGAGAACGTCGAAGTGCTTCGAACCATGGGCGTCACCGAGCCACAAACAGAGCTTCGCGCTCGCCATCCGGCGCTCGGTGAGGTGACGCTGGGCAACCTCCTTTCGATGTGGGTCGTACACGACCTCAATCACATCGCGCAGATCGCCAAGGCGATGGCGTTCCAATATGGCGACGAGGTCGGCCCGTGGCGAGCGTACACGTCGATCCTGCCGAAGTAGCGCTTGCGCCCGGAGCCGAGCGGCATTCGCGACACCCCGGCCGAGGTCGCCGCGGGGACCTTACGCTGTCCCGCGACCCGACAGTGCGGCGTGTTCATTGCCGCTTGGGCGACGCTCATCGGGAGTTCCGGTCCGCGTGTCTACTAAATCACTCATGAGCGCCGGCCCGCTTCGCCGATAGCTGCAAGGTACTGTGTCGAGGCGCCGAACTACAGTTTGTGTGTACTCCCGACGCATTGGCCAGCATCACGGCACACGCCGATTGGCGCGGATCCGAAACAACTTCTCAGCCACAAACGAAGGGATGGGAGCACGCAAATGTCCGCCACCTTGAAGACCACCGTGGTCCCGCAGCTCCGCGACTATCAGGCGCGGTTCATCAAGGAGGAGTTGCTCCCGCTTGAGTTGGATCACGCCCGCATCCTCGAAGTCGGCGCTGCTCGGGGTGAGATCTGCCAAGAACTGGCCAACCGAGTTCCGTCCATTCGCGAGATCATCGGGATCAACGTGGAAGACAGGCCGCTCAGCGAGGGCGATCGCTGGCGCCTTGTGAGGATGGACGCCTGCGAGCTGAACTTTCCAGCCGCATCCTTCGACGTTGTCTACTCGCTCGCCTCGTTCGAACACATCAACGACTTGCCGCGTGCGCTCAGTGAGATGCACCGTGTCCTCCGCCCGGGCGGACTGCTGGTGTCCGTCTGGAGTCCCATTTGGAGCGGTTTCAACGGGCATCACTACGGCACCACCGTCTCCCATCAGAGCCACACCGATATTGAGCTGCCGTGGGCTCACCTTATCCTTTCGCCGCAGCGCCTGCCGGATTACCTCGTTGCGGGCGAGAACTTCTCACAAGAGGAGGCACATCAGGCCGCGGAACGCATCCACCAATCCGCGTGGCTCAATCGTCTGACGTTCACACAGTACGAGCGCATTCTGTTCGAATCTGCCTTCACCCCGACCCGCGTCGATTCCGTGGAGGTCGACTTCGCCCAACTTCTGGGTCGCATCCAGCCAAAGGTCGAAGGAGGGCTCGTTCAGCCCAGGGAACTGCTAAGCTTCTTCGCGCGAACGCCTGCCGCCGAAGTCCTCGTCTACAAACTGAAAACCACGCTCCGGCGTTGATGTAGTTGACGGGGCGGGTCACGACGCGT
>JAJDDX010000186.1 GCA_029260055.1 Phycisphaerae bacterium | reverse complement strand
ATCAGATTGAGCGTCTGCCCGAAGATCTTCATGCAGACCAGCGAGCCCATCACAGCCAGCACGAGCCCCATCATCACCCAAAACGCCACGCGCCAATGCAGGAACAGCAGCAGCGAGCAGGCCACGAGCAACAGACCCCACGCACCGTTACGCGTCAGGAGTTCGAGTCGTCCTTCGATGAACCGCGACAGATCGGTATGCGTTTCGACGCTGGCGCCGGCGGGGTAGGGGTTGGCTCTCGCGGTGTCGTAAATCGTCTGGATCTCGTCACCGCCCGGAAGCTTGGCGAGCAATCGATCGGTCCATCCGCGCGTAAGCGGGCGCCCCATCTTGCCGGCCACCAACGCACGGACCTTCGCGGCAATCGCGATGGCGTCCTGCTCCGGAGTCTTGTAGACCGTCACGTTGACGGCGGGCGAGCCGTTGAAACGCCCGAAGACATCCACGTCTTCAAAACCGTCGATGATCGTGGCCACATCGCTGAGCTTCACGACACGTCCCGATGGGTCGCTCTTGATCACGATGTCGATGAGGTCCTCGCCTCGGTCTTTCTCTCCGAGCGTGCGCACCGAGACGTTCGAACGCGACGTGCGAACCTGACCACCCGGAAGGTCCACGTTGCTCCGCGCGATCGCGTCCGCCACCTGCATGAACGAAAGCCCGAACTCCGCCAGCTTCGCCGGCCTGACCTCGACGCTGATCTCGTCTTTCCGCGTCCCGCTGATGACGACGTTCGTGATATCCGACAGCGCCAGCACGTCCTCACGTACCCGTTCGCCAAAGGTCTTGAGCGTGCGATCATCGAGTTCGCCGAACAGCGCGATGCTGATCACCGGCCACTTCGGCTCGAACTCCGAGACAGCCGTCTCTTTCGCCTCTTCCGGGAAGTCCTCCTCGGGAATGGTGTCGATCACCCCTTTTACGTCGTTGACCGCACGATCGACCTCGTCAAACCCGCTCTCGAGCTCGACGAGGACCATGCTGCTGCCTTCGTTGATCGTCGAAACGATCTTCTCGACGCCCTCTACGTCCTTGACCTTCTCCTCGATCTTGAGGGTGATGCCCTTTTCCACTTCGCTCGGCGTCGCCCCGGGATAAGCGGTGGTCACGAGGATGCGATTCGGTCGAGATTCGGGGAACATCTCCCGAATGATCGTCAGGCCGCAATAGATGCCGCCCACGATGATCGAAATCATGAAGAGGTTGACCAGGACCGGGTTCTCGACGCTGAGGCGCGGGAGCGACTTCATGGCAGGACGCTCCGCCCGCCGGATGCAGCGGACGAAGCCGCCTTGGCCGGCGCCTGTTCTTCCGCCTGAAGGCGAATCGCGGAGCCGTCACGAAGCTGGCTCAAATGGGAGAGGATCACGCGGTCGCCGGCCGCCACGTCGCCCGTCACGAGCACCCGGTCGGCGACGAAACAACCGACATGGACCGCGCGAGTTCGAGCGACGCCGTCCATCGCGACGAACACCAGGTCATCGCGGATCGCGCCGCGCGGAACTGCCAGCGCGTCGGCATGGGTCGGTCCCTGCACTTCGGCACGGACGAACGTCCCGGGTATGCAGGGTAGGTTCTGCTGCGTGTTGTCCACCTCGACATAAGCCGAAAACGTCCGCGTCTGCTCATCCACGGATGGTGCGACGCGTGCGACCCGGCCATGCCATTCCACGTCCGGCATGCTCTCCGACTTGACGCTGCACGGTGCCCCGGCTGCCGTCCGGTCGTACACCGCCGCGGGAAGCTGGAGTCCGATCTCGACGCGAGCCGTATCCAGAACGGTGGCGACGATCGATCCGGGCCCGACCCAGTCCCCCACCTCCACGTTCAGCGCCTTGATCGCTCCGGCAAACGGCGCCGCGATGCTGCACCGATCAATATTGAGCTGCGCCTGCGCGACCTCGGCGAGATGCGCATCCTTGGAGGCGAGCAACTGCCGGCGGCGAGGCCCGAGCTTCGATTCCTCCATCTGGTAGGCCTGAAGCACCCTGCGTACTTGCTGATAGGCCAGATTGGCAAAATCGTATTCTTTCTTGGCGGCGAGCTGCCGCTCGAACAGGTCCGTCACGCGCATGTATTCGTTGCGCGCGACGCGCTCTTCCTGCCTCGCCGTGTCGATGAGGGCCGCGAGCTTCTCCGTCTCCGCGTCGAGACCGTCGACAGCCGCCTGATCGGCGGCAGCCAGCGCTTCCGCACGCTTCAGAAGCTGCGCATACTCACGATCGTCGATCCTGACCAAGGCCTGTGAAGCCGTGACAACGGACCCGGCACGCAACCGGCCGACCACCTCGACGACGCGCCCCGCCACCTCCGCCCCGAGATTCGTGATGCGATGCGGTTGGGCCGTGCCGTAGCCGACGAATCGCTCGGTCACCGCGCCCGCCTCGAGCACGACCGACTCGACCACAGGTGCGTAGGCGGCCACTTCCCGGCGGGCGGGCTCGGCCTTCAACTCTATCAGCAGCCAGGCGACAGCCGCGCCGCCACCAAGCAGTACGACGGCTGCAAGCAGGGAACGTAGAACCTTGGGATGCCCCGGGCCGGAATGTGCCATGGTCTTGGTGGGCCGTCTTACCGGCTCACGCATTCACTGTAAGGATGCCTCACGGCACCCGATGTCCGTCGTGCCGCCGTGTGATCGGCCAAGACCCCGGCTGCCCGGTATGGCCGCCGAAACCGCGTAAACGCCGGTCGGGCGCACCGGCCCGGCAGGCGGAGATCAGCGCCGCTCGCGTGATTATAGTCCGCCAGCTCGTCGCTCGCGAACACGCTGCCGGCGCGCGAAAGCTCCCGCCGCGCGGCGGCATACCTAAGGTTGAAAGAAAGTGGTTCGCGGCCCCGACCGATGAAAAAGTGGCCCGGCGGGGTAGACCGGGCCTTGGGGTACCGCCCAATGGGGGATTGGACGGCGAGTGGTTTATTAAGCGACCGCCAACCGTAGATGTCAGCGTCCGCGCATCTTTCCCGCAAAGCAGTAGCACATTCTACCAGCGGATCACGCCGAGATAAAGCCTGCAATCCGGGTTTTATATTGCCTGCCGAGGCGGCCGAGCCACCTCCGCGCCTGAACTTCTTCATCGGCTCGTCCCACACTTATACGCCACAAACCGTGGCCCGGTTCCGCTCGTCCCCGTCAAGTCGCCTCAGAAACACCCCAGGTTCACGCATCCGGTGTCGGAAGATGTAGCGCAGAGGAACACTGCTACTTTGTAGGAATCCGCTGGCACACGAACGATGCCGTGCCGACGACACGGAAAGCAGGGCTCGCGCGCCCGTTTGACACCCCATCGCCCCTATCTATACTGCAAACGCTACCGCGACGGGCTTTCGGAACCAAGGCGCGGAACCTTCGGGCTCCGTCGCGGCAAGGATTTTCCCACAGGTTCAACCCCGTATGACGAACCCGCGAAGGCTCGGCTGGGTCGTCGTGTCCTGCTGCCTGGCAGCCGGCGCGTACGGGCAACACCCCTTTCCGATTGCCGACACAGTCACACAGCCACTCGTCCCGAGTGGGATATCCGAACTCGATGTCAAACTCGACGGCGAACTCGCCTTTCTTTTCAAGGACGAAGACGGCACCGACGCCGCCCACTTCCTCGGCGGGTTCGCGCTGACCCACGCGGATGTCGAGGCGCATTCCCTCGCGAGCCGCGAGGCCGTCGTCTGGATCAGCCACCGGGCGTACCAGGGCAAGCCCTACCGCCACATCGAGATGCTGCTTTGGGGCGATGCCGAAATCCGCGAAGTCGGCGGAACCGACACCTCCGGCCCGGCCCTGTTCGTGACGCTGAACACCTTCGGCGACATCAAGCTCGATGCGGACGACCTGGCTTTTCAGTCCTCAGCCGATCGCGATGTCTACCGCGAGGGCAACACGATTCGAAAAGCGCTCGCCGACGCAAACCTCCGCCCGTCCGACGCCGACGTCTCGCTCGGCGTACTCGACACGTCCGGGCTAGGCTCGGACGAGGGCAAACCGAAGCCTCGCCCGCCGCTCGTCTTCCAGTGCCGCGACTTCAGGCGCAGCAGCCGGGACGACCGCAAAGTGATCACCGCCATCGGAGGCGCCTACCTATCCCGCGGCGCCACCGACAGCCAAGGCTTCCTCGAAATCCGCGCCGACTCGGTCGTCGTGTTTGAACCGCCGTCGACCCTACCCGAGGGAAGCGAGGAGGCCAGGCAGGCGGGCCTCGGGAGCGACCCCGCCGCGAGCGCGCCCGCCGGCCGCCGCCGCGGACGTAACGACGATCCCGACCGTCAGACCATGGCCGGACCGTTCGGGGAAGTGGCGGTTGACGGCGTCTACCTCGAAGGCGACGTGCTGATGTCCCAGGGGCCCGTAGCCGTTCGGGCGTCGCGTCTCTACTACGATTTCGCGCGCGAGCGAGCCCTGATCCTGGACGCCGTCGTCCATGCCGAAATCGCCGGCCGCGATGTGCCGATCTACCTGCGGGCAAACGAAATACGGCAGCTCTCGACGAGCCAATTCAGCGCCGACAACGCCGTCGTGTCGACCAGCGAGTTCCATACACCGCACTACCATATCGGCGCAGGCCGAGTCGAGCTGATCAACCGAACGCCGCCGGAACCAACGGGCGACCGCGGCGCTATCCGCGCGGGAAGCTTCCGCATTCACGACGCCACCTTCAACATCGAGGGGCGCCGCGTGGGCTGGTGGCCCTATGCCAAAGGCAGCATCGACACGAGCGAGACGGCCATCAAGAGCCTCCGTGCCGGGTATAGCGGCGACTGGGGGCTTGAACTCGAAACGGACTGGCACCTCTTCAACGTGCTCGGGCTCGAACGACCCGACGGGTTCACGTCGAATCTGAGTATCGACTACTTCTCCGAGCGCGGGCCCGCCTTCGGCGTCGACCTTGACTACGAACGTGACACCTACTTCGGGCTGCTGAAGACCTACCTGCTGTTCGACGACGACGTAGACAACCTGGCACAGGACCGCGCCGACCCGGCACAGCACGACGTGCGCGGGAGAGCGTTGATCCGCCACCGCCACTACCTCGAAGACGATTGGCAACTGTCGCTCGAGCTCTCCTACATCTCGGACGGAACCTTCCTCGAAGAGTTCTTCGAGCGAGAGTTCGAGAACGAGAAGGAGCAGGAGACGCTCATCGGCCTCAAGAAGCAGCGCGACAACTGGGCATTCACGGCCAACTACCAGACGCGGATCCTCGACTTCTACACCCAGACCGAACGCCTGCCCGACTTCGCGTTCCACCTGGCCGGTCAGTCCATCGCGGACAAGGCCACTTGGCACAGCGAAAACCGCGCGGGAATCGTGCGATACCGCACGGCACATACACGGACGTTCCGCGAGTTCCTGGCCGCGCTTCGCGACGATCGGCCCGTGCTGCGAAGCTCCGGCGCGGTCATGCGCGGCGACACCCGACAGGAGATCGGCCTGCCGCTCGACGCGGGCCCGCTTCGCCTCGTCCCGTTCGTCACCGGCCGCGCCACCGCCTGGGACGATTCCCCGGATGAGGGCAACCTCACACGTATCTTCGGGTCAGTCGGCGTGCGAGGGAGCATGTATCTCTGGAAGAGCTTCCCCGATGTGAAGTCGGAGCTTTTCGACATCGACGGCGTGCGCCACATCATCAAACCCGATTTCACGGCGTGGGCGAGCACCTCCAACGTCGACTCCGAGGAGCAGTTCCTCTTTGATGAGACGGTCGAGGGGATCGACGACGTCCACGGCGTCGCCGTCGGCGTGCGGCAGCGGTGGCAGACCAAACGCGGCGCGGGCGACACGCGACGCACCGTCGACTTCCTGACACTCGATATGGAGCTCGGCTTCTTCGACGACGCGCCCGGCCGATCCGTCACCAACGGTTACACCTCGTTCACGCGGCCGGAAAACAGCATCGCACGGAACTACTTCAATGCCGCGATAGCGTGGCGCGTCAACGACCGCACTGCGCTGCTCACCGAGCTCAACTACGACCTCAACGACGGCGAGGTGGACGTGTTCAATCTCTCGCTGGCCGTCGAGCGAAGCCCGCGACTGAGCTACCTCGTCGGCTTCCGCTACATCGACGAGACGCGATCCAACCTGCTCGCCTTCGACTTGAACTACCGCATGTCGGAGAAGCACATTCTGGCGGTGCGCGAGCTGTTCGACCTGGAACGGGGCCGTACGCACGACTTCACGATCGCGCTTATCCGCAAGTTCCCACGATGGTACGGCGCACTGTCGTTCGAACTGGACGACGTAGAAGACGACTTCGGCATCTCCGTCAGCATCTGGCCGGAAGGCCTGCCGTCGGCCGCCATCGGCTCGCGCCGCTTCACCGGCCTCGCCGAGACCACCCAACTCGAAAACGACTGATCCTGACGTGATTGGCGTAGACTAGTAGGGTCCGCTGTGCGGACCAAACCAGGCCGCACGCCAAGACACAATGGGGCCGCACAGCGGACCCTACACCTGTGCGGACCAGGGGACGCATACGGTCCACCATTGACCACCGGTGCCCCGACCTGCTACAACCGTCCGCGGAAGGAGACCAGAATGGGCTTGGCATTCATCTTGGCCGCAGTCACACTTTCTGCGGAACCTGCACCTGCCGCCGGCACGATTCCGCCTGAAAAGCGCGTCGATTACGTCAATCGACTTGCGGACAGATTGAAGGGCCCGAACGCCTGGAAGCATTACCGCAAGGCGATGGACACTTTCGTCCCGATCTATCAGTTGCGCATCGACGAGGCGGACCCGGACCGGGCGGCCGCACTCGATGAGCTGGACCTCAACACACGCACACTGACCCTGATGCCGAACTGGTCCACGAAACAAACCAAAGCGATCGCAGGCTGGCTCGCGGCAAACGAGAAGACGCTCAAGACTATCAAGAAGGCGACGCGGTACAGCCGATGCCAAGTCCCTCTCGAAGCCAAGGGGCGCCGGCTGCATGACGGTGTTTCTACTGATCTACTTGTCGAATTCCGCCCCCTGGCAAGACTGACGGCGATGAAAGCCAATGACTGCGCGCAGCGCGGCCAGTGGAAAGAGGCCTATCAATGGAATGCGCGTGCGCACCGGATGGCGAGCCACCTCCACCAGCGTCCGTTCCACGTGCAGCACCTCGTGGCGGCAGCATGTGAGCGCGACGCAGCCGCGCAGTTTCTCGCACTGCTTAGCCGCCATTACCCGAACGATGCGCCGGGGCAACTCGAAAAGGCCCGAGCTCTCGACAAGCATCGCTGTCCCGTCGCCGTAACCGACGAAGTCGAGGCGCTCTGGGCAAGGGACCATGTCGAGTCGTGGCACGAGTGGGCTCAAGACCCGACCAGACACCCAGGTCTCAGCGAGTTCTTGTCGTCGTGGACCGCCCTCTCGCAGGACGTCCCGACCGTCGAGGCATTGGCCGGGACACCGCCCTTCAAAGACGCTGATGAACTGAGGGCTGCAATCCAGGCTAGCTCGGTCGAACATGACCTGGCCGTCGCCAAGAAGCTCGATACCCTGTATCAGGAGTGGATCGAACCTCCATTCCATCAGGCATGGAAACAGCGCGAGGCGTTCCATGCACGCTATTGTGAATCTGCAAAGACGGCGCCGAGTTTGGCCGTGTACGGCTGCGGGGATCTCCAGACCCACCGACTCACGATGCTCCGCGAACTCACCCGCCTTTACCGCACCGCTACCGAGTGTGTCATCGCCATCCACGAGTTCCGCGACGCCAAGGGACACCTGCCGAAATCCCTGGCCGACCTCGTTCCCGACTACGCCGAGTCTCCGCACATCGACTCGTTTAGCGGAAAACCGATGATCTTCCGCGTCACGGAGGACGGCAGTGACTTCACGCTCTACAGCGTCGGTAGCAACCAGATCGACGACGGCGGCTTGCACGGGAGGGAGCTCGACGATGACAGCGACTTCGTCTTCTGGCCGCCGCCGCTGCGCAAGATCGAAGCGCTGGAGCCTTAACTCGAAGACGACTGATCCTGACGTGATTGGCGTAGGGTCCGCTGTGCGGACCGGGCGTATGCGTAGGGTTCGCCGCGCATACCATGAAACGCGTCCCTGTGCGATGCCGCTCCAAATGTAGCGTCGGGGCTTGTCCCCGGCGTCAACTTCACCGGGCGTTTGGCGCCGCCCACAAAGGGCGACGCTTACACTTGCCTTGGAATCGTGCTGACGCCCCACGAACGCCCGGTAAGGCGACGGATTGCAGTCCATGGGTTGCGCGCTCGTGCAACCAGTAGTGCGGACCGGGGGACGCCACGCGCCAACACGCAACTGGTCCGCACAGCGGACCCTACACTACACCTGTGCGGACCAGGGGGCGCATACGGTCCACCATTGACCACCGGTGCCCCGACCTGCTACAACCGTCCGCGGAAGGAGACCAGAATGGGCTTGGCATTCATCTTGGCCGCAGTCACACTTTCTGCGGAGCCTGCACCTGCCGCCGGCACGATTCCGCCTGAAAAGCGTGTCGACTACGTCAATCGCTCGGCCGACCGACTCAAGGGCCCCAACGCCTGGAAGCACTATCGCCGCGCGGACGACGCATTCGTTTGGATCGGTGAGCTGGCAGATGAAGCGGACGATGCGGACTGGGCGAACGCCGTCCGGGAAGTCGAGATGAACAGCCACGTACTGGAGACTGCTCCGGCATGGTCCGAGGCGCATGCCGAAGTGATCGAGGATTGGCTCACGGCGAACGAGAAGGTACTCAAAGCCATCAAGAAGGCTACCCGGTATACCCGATGCCATGTTCCAGTCGACGGCAGAAACGAACGCTTCCATAGGGTCGCCAATACAGCCATACCTACCGAACTGCTGTACTTGTCGACCCTGATGGCGATCAAGGCAAACGACTGCGCTCGGCGCGGCCGATGGAAGGAGGCATATCAGTGGAATGTGCGCATGCATCGTCTGTCGAGCCATCTCCAGCAATTGCCGTTTCGCGGCAAGCATGGGATGGCAACCAGGCCTGAGCGAGAGGCGGCCGCACTGTTCCTCGCTCTACTTGGCCGTCACTACCGGGATGATGCCCCGAAGTTTCTGGAAAGAGCCCGGGCCCTCGACGAGCATCGCTGCCCCGACGCAGTAATCGACGAGGTCGAGGCGCTCCGGGCACGGGACTATGTCGAGGCATGCCATGAGTGGGCAGAAGACTCCACTCGGCACCCCGACTTGGGCGAGTCCTTCTCAAGTAGGAGGGCTTGGGACAACTCTCGACTCCCGCAGAATGTGTACAGAGCATCGCCGCACACAAGCCTCGATGACTTGAGGACTGCGATCCGTAACAACTCGGTCGAACAGGAGCTTGCCGTCGCCAAGAAGCTCGATGTATTGCGCAGCGAGTGGAACGCACGGCCATTCCATCAGGCATGGAAGCAGCGCGATGCGTTCCTTGCGAGCTATTGTGAGACGATGCAGACAGCACCGGGCTTGTCCGCGGAGGGATGCAGCTTCATCGACACATACCAAGCCGCGATGTACCGCGAGCTCACCAACCTTCACCGCACGGCCGTCGACTGTGTCGTGGCCATTCACGAGTTCCGCAAGGCCAATGGGCACCTTCCGAAATCCCTAGCCGACCTCGTTCCAGACTTTGCGAAGACTCCGCATATCGACTCGTTCAGTGGCAAGCCGCTAATCTACCACGCCACGAGCGACGGCGATGACTTCACGCTCCACAGCGTCTACCTAAACCAAGTCGATAACGGCGGTCTGCACGCGCCGGGAGTCGAACCTGGCGGCGACTTCGTCTTCTGGCCACCGCCGCTCCGCAAGATCACAGCGTTAGAGCCTTAGCATTCCCCGGCCTCACGTCGGATCACGCCCTCGAGATGGACGACTACAATGGCTCGTACGTCAGGCATCACTCGAAATCCCCCGCCTTGATCTCGACTAACCGCAAGCCACCGAGGTGCTTCTTCAGGGCGCGGTTGATCTCGACCGCCGTCAGGGACTCGATCCCGGCGAGCATGGACGCCTGGAACGAGAACGAGCGGTTAAGTTCGAGGTTGTCCAGAAGTTGGTCAGCGATGAAGGGATCGTCTGCGAGGCGGTTTCGGAACTCCTCCGCGTAACTCCTCTTGCTCTTAGCCGACTCCTCCTCGGAGACGCCCTTACCGATCCACGAATCGACCTCCTGTCGCAGAGCGTCCAGAGCACGGTCAGCCTGATCCGGTGAGCAGAACGCGTACGCGAACAAACTCGTCCGCCGGTCCTGGCTGTCGGCTCTAAGAGCCCCACCGACGTGGTACGACAACGCATCCCGAAAACGCAGGCGGCTGTAGAGCCTGGACTTGGTGGATTCGGCGAGCATATAGCTGGCAAACCGAAGCGCCGGATAGTCCGGATGGTCGTCACGCATTTCGAGGTGTGTCCCCACGGCCACGACCGCCATCGGCTTGCCCGGCGTGCTGATGGTATGCGGGCGCGAATCGGCCGGCCGATGCGGCATGGCGATGCGCTCGTAGCCGGATTGGGATTTCCACGTCCCGAATTGCTCGCCGAGTGTGCTCAGGACTTTGCCTTGATCAAAGCTCCCGACGACGCTGACCTCGACATGAGAGGCACCGTAGTACCGCCTGTGGATACCCTTGACCTCTTCGAGCGTCACCGCCCCCACGCGTTCGATCCGCTCCTCGATCGTTGGCATGTAGTGAATGCTGTCCACAGGCCAAGGATAGATGGCCCGCCGCAGCGTGTTGAAACAACGCTCCTGCGGGGATGAAAGCCCCTGTTCGAGCTGAGCCAAGCGCTCTTTCCTGATGATCTCGAATTGAATCGGGTCGAACGCCGGCCGCTGGAGCATCTCCGCGGCAAGAGCGATGGCCTTAGCTATGTGCTCGCGATCCGATTCGATCGACACGCCGAACGTGCCCACGCCGCCGCCAATCGTGATGTCAGACTGCAAGCCGTCCATCTCGTCGCGCAACTGCTGGTAGTCTCGGCTCGTCGTCCCGCGCTCGAGCAGCGCGGGCAATAGTCGGCACGCCTCCGTATGGCCGTACAGAGCCTCCTCATTCCCGAAGTGGAAGCGAAGCCTCGCCACAGCCAGCCCGCCGCGCGTGGCCTTTCGCAGCGTCGCGACCTCAATGCCCGGCTCCAGTCGAAGATGAAGCGTGCGCTTATCGATGTGCTCAGCGGTGGTGACGAACGCCTCGCCCGTTTCGACCGCTTCCGTGCTCTGATACTCCCTCACGAGTTCCATGAAATCCGGGGTCGGCGGGATCATCGCATGCACCGGGTCGCTTATAGGCGAGAACAAACCGGCCGTCCGGTTGCCGGCGACCAGGTACTTCCGCGCCACTCGCTCGACATCGGCTGTAGTCACCGCGCGCAACCGATCACGGTGAATGAAGAACAACCGCCAATCCCCGAGGGCAATCCACTCGGTGAGATCGTTCGCGAGCTGTTTCGTGTCTGCCAAGCCGCGCCGGATCTGCTTCAAGCGGCGTCCCTTGGCTCGCTCGACCTCCACGGCAGTGATCCGGTGTATCGCGAGCCCTTCGACGACCTCGATCATCCGCGATTGCACACGTAGCGGATCCTGGTCTTTCCGAATCTCGGCCACGATACCCAAGACGCCCGGCTGAGCGGACGGGGGAGCATCGTCGTCAATGCTCACGCGCACCGCCATCCCCGTTTCAACAAGCGCTCGGTGCAACCGACCGGACGGTTCAGAAGTCAGAACATCCTGCAGAATCTGCAGAGCAGCCGTCTCCATGTGTGAACCGGCCGGAACGTGATACATCAGCCCGGCCAGCGCGACATCGCCCGCGCCCTCGACCGTGACGGACAGCGGCCCCTGCTGGGTCGGTTCGTCGGTGTAAGCGTCGGCAAGTGTCCTCGACGGTCTTGGAATGGCGCCGAAGTGCTTGACGATCAGGCCCAGCGCGCGACCTGCATCGAACTTGCCCGCCACGAGGAGCACCGCGTTGTCGGGCTGATAGTAGTGCTCGTAGAACGTCCGGAGCGTCTGAATCGGATACCGCTTGATGTCGCTCAGCGTGCCGATGGTCGGCTTGCCGTAACCGTGCCACGCGTAGGCCGCCGCCCTCATCCTCGCGGAGAGGACCCTCTTCGGATCGCTCTCAACCAACTCGAACTCGTTGCTGATGATCGCCATCTCCTGAGCGAGGTCCTCGGCACGGAGCCTGGCCTGCACCATTCGTTCGGCTTCGAGATGCAGAACGAATTCGAGGTTCCCGTTGCCGGCGGAGAGCGTCTCGTAGAAATGCGTTCGGTCGAACCACGTGTCTGCGTTCTGCTGGGCACCCCGATCCTCCAACGCCTGCATGATCGAATCGTAGCTTGGCGTCGACCTGGTGAGCATGTGCTCCAGCAGGTGTGCCATGCCGTGCTGGCCGCGGACTTCGTGGCGTGAGCCGACCAGGTACGTCACGTTCACAGTCAACGTCGTGCGCGACGGATCCGGGCAGAGCAAGACGCGAAGACCGTTACCCAACCGGTATTCAGTGATCCCTTCGACGCTCGCGACCATCGCCGGAGCGGAAGGCTGATCCATCGCCACTTGCGGGCCGTCTTGCACCCGATTCAGCGCTTGGGCCGCGGGCGCCTGCACTGATAGGATGCACGCTGAAGCCGCGAGCAGTACGGCGTTTCTTATGGCCTTCGGTCGGGGCATGGGTATAGCTCCTTCTGGCTCGTTGTTTGCGCGCCCGGGCATCGCGATCGCGCTGCAGCCCGACGCGGAGAACGTCATTCCCGCTCCATCTACGCCGGCTCTCCGGGTGCGGCAGCGGTCACGCGATCCAACATGTCTTTGAATCCCAGATCGCCCCCGGGCGGGAAGATCGCCTGCAAGCGTTCGTACTCAGCGCGGAGTTCGTCGACCGAGTCGTTGGCGTACAGGGCGGACCGAAACGCGTAGTGATGAAAGTCGGAGTTCGCGTGGTCGTAGAGCACACGCGAGACGGTCGGGTTCGCGCTCCATACGGCGTTGAGCACGCCCGCGCCGCCGGCTACGAGGTTCGCCAGCAGAAACTGTCGCCCGTCCACGAACAGCGCAAGCCAGTCTGATCCAAAACCGCGGACCGTCTGCGAGCCGTACGGGCTGTGAACCACGCGAACACCCGCCAGCGTGGACGGTTCGTACAGGCGAGCCGTGACGTCGACCCCGCGCGCCACAGCCTCCTCGACCGGCGATCGAAGTGCCTCCAGCGGCCCCGGGAACAACTCGACCAGGGCCCGCTCTTCACACTCGGCGAGCATTCTTCGACACCGCTCGAAAACCTGCTCCGCGGACGCAAGCTGATAGATGCGCGTATCGCTCGGACATTGGGGGAGCCGCTCGACGGCGGCTTTGACCAGACGCCGCTTCTCGGAGAAGCGCGCCGCGAGCTGGTCCATGAACTCGTCGAGCGGAACGGCGCGGGTCAGACGGTTCTCCCCGTCGTCGACGAGGACGGCGCCCTTCGCCTCGAGCGAGGCGAGCCCCTTGTAGGTGCTGGGGAATGACCGACCAATGCCCTTCGCGATCTTGTACCCCGTCGCCGGCGAGTGCTGGAGCAGGAACACGTACGCCTGTGCCTCCAGCTCGGTCATGCCCAATTCGGCAAGGAGCGCCACGCACACGTCATCACCTGCCATCATCAGTCTCCGAATCTATTATTAAGTTTCCGAATGCATATATTAGGAGCGTCTAGCCCACCCGTCAAGTAGCCCCGTGGCCCGTCGACAGGTTCTTACACCGCGGAGACCGCCATGATCCGGAGTACGGGGTCAGCGGTACAATCCACGGAGTGCAATCCGTGGGCTCGGGCGTTGTGGCGCAATCCGTGGATTGGGCGACGCCATGCCACATGCAGTGCAAGGAACGTAGGGGCCGCCGTGCCGGCCTGAAGAAGTGTAGGGTCCGCTGTGCGGACCAAACCAGGCCGCACGCAAAGACACAATGGGTCCGCACAGCGGACCCTACGATTGGCAGAGCCGACATGTGCGCTGACCGTGGCGATCAGGGCAACTCCACCACCACGCGAAAGCCCACATTGTCGGCCATTACGTCCGGCGGGCCCGAGCCGCGCTGGGCGGATCGCCCGCGTGCGAAGCGAGCGTAGGGTCCGCTGCGCGGACCAAACGACGCGGCACGCCAACGCACAACCGGTCCGCGCAGCGGACCCTACATCTGCAGGAAACCCACATCCTGCAGCGACACTCGCTATGCCGCCACCCAGTCGCTATGCTCACTTGTGGATAAGTGCCCCAGCAGGCTGCGTGATATGGAACTGCACGACGACACCACCCGCAAGGGTATCCTGACAGCCGCACTACAGTGGCTCTATGAAGAGCTACACGAAGACCTCCCCGCGCTGGTCCGTGCGCCCATGCGGTTCGCGCTGCTCGTGGCCCTTAGGGCAAACCCCGAGCAGCGGGCGATCCTGAAGGGCGCTACCCGCAAAGACACCGAAGAGGTACTGACCCAGTCGCAGCTCGGCACCGAATACGCAGCCGCCGGGATGCTCGAAGCCCAGGCGATCGGCGACGCCGTGCGGCACCTGCAACTCGTCTTCGACGAAGGGGTCGAGAAGTTCTCGGCACGGTTCGACGTGATCGAGAAGGACACGAGCACCATCCTGGCCGAGCTGCGTGCGCTGTATAGCGAGTTCAAGGCGCGCGGCGGGCTCGATGCACCCTTTACCCTCACGCCGCCGCGGAACATCCCGCCGCGAAACGACAAGTTCGTCGGGCGCTATACCGAACTGGACGAAATCCACGCGCGGCTGCAAGAAGAGCACCAGATCGGCGTCACGCAGCAGACCGCTGCCCACGGCGACGGCGGGGTGGGCAAGACAGCCGTCGCCCAGGAGTACGCCTGGCGCCATC
>JAJDDX010000185.1 GCA_029260055.1 Phycisphaerae bacterium | reverse complement strand
CTGCTGTACTTGGGGCAGGTGCAGTCGTCGAACGGCATCTGGTGCGCGTAGTTCCCACTGCCCGGGCCGCCGCCGTTGTCGCAATCTGCGACCATCGTCGGGGCACAGGCCGTCACGTCCGCACAGCAACGTACGTTCGTGTCTATCGTGCAGGTGCCGTTGGCGACGCCGTCGGTGTCGCAGAACTCGTCGGGCGTACAGTCCGACACGCCGCGGCAACGTCCGGCCACGCAATCGCCCGTCAGGCAGAAGATCGCGTTGGTGTCGGCGGTGCAGTCTCCTGCGCTGCCACAGGTGTCGCAGCGATCGGCCATCTCGTTGCAGATCTCCGTCGCCTCGCAGGGATCCCCGCCGCCACCGGCGCCGGTGTTGCAGGCACCGATGCCGTCGCAGGTGTCCTGGTTGCAGAAGAGCCCCGCGCCGTCGTTGTCACCGCACAGGTCGCCGGCTGGGGCGAACGCCTGGACACACAGGAACGTGACCGGGTCACACGTGTCGATCGTGCAGGGGTTGCCGTCGCCGCAGTCGAGGTCGCACGTGCAAGGATCGTCCACGTCAGCCACGCCGCCGATCGGTCGTGCTGTGCCGCGGTCGCCGTCGGTGGCCGAGTCGACGATGGCGCCAACCGGCTCACGGCCCGAGATGTAGGCATCGACGGACCCGCTCTCTCGTGACGCCGGTCCGGATGGCGACGATATGGTGACGCTCGACGCTTCGTCGCTTTCGGTGCTGACGACGTCTGAGCGGTGGACGATGCGGTTCTCGTCAGTTCCGTTCGGCGGCTCGGCACCTCGAGTCGCAGTCAGCGCGACCAGGAGGATCGCGGCAGCCGTTGTGAGCGTGCCTAAGTTGCCGAGTTGGTCGCGATACGTCATCTTCCGTGCTCCTGATCTAAGGGCAAGCTTGGTTCGGGCAATCGCACGGGTCCGGGAACGGATAGGCTCCGCCCTGGAAGCCGGCGACCGCGTGGTTGATGTCGGTGAAACTGATGTCGGAGAAGTCCGGGGTATCCGGCGTCGCCAGCGGCCCCTGGAGGTCGAGCCAGGCTTTCGGCTCTCTCTGCGCGCTCTGGAAGCCGCGCACCACCGCCGAGATGTCCTTCAGCGTGCGAAGCGTGTCGGGTGGATCGCCGGCTGACGAACCGGTCACGTCTCCGAAGTAAGTCAGGGTGCTCAGTTCGAGCGGTTCGGAGTAGTCGGCCGGGTTGCTCGGGTTGCCGTCTTCGCGCAGCGATTGAATGATGTACGTGTGTCCGGGCGAAACCTCGCAGTCGCCGAGGTGGGCGGAGCCAAGTGCAGCCCAGTCGAGATAGACCGGGTCGTCGACGATCCGCGAGAGCCACTGCGGCGACGACTCGGGTCCGGTGACTTCCTTAGCGACCGGCGCATCCATCCAGCCGAGCGGCGTCGGTACAACCGTGCAACACTCAGCCGGGCTACCGCCGTCGACGCGGCAGCCGAGCACGCCGGCGGACAGGTCTTTCGGGTCGTAGTCGGCAAGGTCAATGAGGCCGTCGCAGTTGAAATCGGCGTATTCACAGCCGGGCGTGTCGGGCGTCTGCCCGAAGCAGGCGGCCATGCACTGGAGATCGACGAAGTTGAAAACGCCGTTAGGCACACACTCGTAATCGCACGTGCATTCGGCGAGGGCGGCTGTGCCGAGGCTCACCCGGCGCGCGCTCGGGATTCCCGCGTTCGCCGGGTTGGCGTCTATGGAAAGGTATCGATTCGTGTTGACGTAGCAGATTCCGTCGCCCGTGTCGCCGGCCGGCGGAGCTATGCAGGATACCTCGGTGCTTGCGGCGAGCCCGGCGAGGCAGTCATCGTCCGTCGCGCAGCTTCGCGTTGTGTCTGTTCCGTCGGCGATGCCGAAGCGTGCATCGGGCATGGGGCGGGCCGGAGGCGGCGGAAGTATCGAGACTTGGCCGGTTCCCTGCTCACCGTTCCAGCCGCCGACGCGGAGGAAGTAGCAATTGCCCTGTACCGCATTGAACGTCACGGTTGGCGGGCCGCCGCCGATGCCGCAGGTGTCGTCGCCGCATGCGAGCGGGGTACCGAAGTCCGGAGGGCAGGTTGAGCAATCGGTGCCGCCGTCATAGACCGACAGCATGGCGTCGTAGGCGGCTTGATCGCACATCGTGACCTCGACGGGGCCGGCCTCGCCCGTTTGAGGACGCCATGTGTACCACTTGGCACTTCCCATGTTGATCACGGTTGGTATGCCACCGGGGTTGGGCGTACAGAGGACATCGCCGGGGCGGACTTCGCAGTCCAGATTGCTGAACGGGAAGGTGCAAGGCAGACCGGCGCTACACTCGGTGGCGTTCAGGTCGAAAGCGGTCAGGCAGTCGTGGTTAACGCATGTCGGTGGACAGGGGCTGTCGGCGCACGTCGCGCCCGGCCTGAAGATGCCGCCGGCTGCCACGCAGTCGAGCACCATGACGTCGTCGGCGCACGTGTCGTCCGGATAGCAGCAGGCGGCGCTGAAGAAGCCGCAGCCGGGGTGCTGCATGCCGACGTCGACGCAAAACGCCAAGTCCGGGTTCTCGCCGCCGATGTCCAGCGTGATCTGCCAGCCCCCGTCGTCGGTAACGGAGTAGCCGTCGCCGTCATCGTTGTTGGTGTGCCAGTAGACATGGCACTCCGGCGAGCCGAATGCGCTGATCTCTATCCAGTAGCACTCTCCGGCAGTTACAGGTGGTGGTGTCGTCACAGGTGCCGAGTAGAGGTAGCCGCCCGGGAGCGTATCGGTCGTGATTCGCGCGTCCCGTATCAGCGCCTCGCCACCCGGCGGGCCGATCTCGATGCCCGGGATACCGCCGGCATCGGCGTACCACCGGACGATAAAGTCATCGGGTGGAAGATCGGGCTCCTGGCACGGCATACCGCCGAGTGGATCACGATAGATGGGCCACCAGCAGACGCGCGTAATGGATCCGTCCGCGGCTGCGGTGAAGTTGTCGGCCCAGCGCTGCATGCTGATCGGGACTCCGTAGCTGCCGGTGTTGTCCTGGCAATCCGCGGCCATATCGAGAGGGCATACCGTACATGGTGCGTCCGGCTCGCAGCGCAGGCCGCCGTAATAGGTCCCCCCCAGGAGGCTTACGCAGTCGGGATAGGTAATACCGGCGCTTAGGTTGTCGTTGCAGACTGCGTCTTCGAGGCAGCAGGCGCCTAACTCGCACGGTGCCCCGTCGCAGGTAACGTCGGCGATCGCCACGCCGCCCAAGGCCAGGCAGTCGGCCTCCTCGATCGCAGGCACGCACTCCGGTGCGGGGATGTCGTTGATGATACAACAGCCCACGAGCGCACGGCGGTCACCCGCGTTGCCGTCGCCCATGGAGCCGGCGTCGGCGCTCCTTGCCAAACACAGACAGACCACAGTGATAGTGTGAACCTTCCCCATTCGGTGTAGCTTCGACCATGCGGTAGTCATCGCAAGCACTCCGTTTACGGATAAGGACAAGCGTCCGGCGGGCATTCCGTCGGCGGCGGGTAAGGATAGTCGCCGCCCTGGAAGCCGCTCACGGTTACATTGATGTCCACAAAGCTGAGGTCGGCGAAGTCGGGGCATTCCGGTCTTGCCAGCGGGCCGACGAGGTCGAGCCAGACGGCCGGCACGTTCTGGTCGCCCTGGAATCCCTGCGCCAGGGCCGAGATGTCCTTGAAGCTCCGGTTCTGTTCCGGCGGCTGACCGGCGCTGGCGCCGGCCACATCGCCGAAGTAATCCACCGCGGACAGCACCAATGCCTCGGAGTAGTGCTGCGACACTTGCTCGTCACACTGGCTATCGATCGCTTGGATGATGTAGGTCCATCCCGGTGACGTGGCACAGTCACCGACGTTGACGGTGGCGTCGGCCCACGGCTGGCCCTGATCGTTGACGCTCCAGTCGCGGTAGTGGGGCGTTGAGACGATGCGAGACAGCAACTGTGGAGACGTCTCCGGGCCGGCTATCACGCGCTCGACGGGCGGTCCGACCCAACCGAGTACCTGCGTCTGACCGCCGCCGAGGTCGAGACTGATTCGGCGCGCCGTGAGTCTTCCGGCGTTTGCCGGGTTCGGGTCGATGGAGACGTAGCGGTTCTTGTGTACGTAACAGATGCCCGGCGCCATCCCGCCTTCACCGAGGATGCAGGTTGCCTCGGTGCCCGTGTGGAGGCCGGCGCTACAATCCGCGTCGGTCGTGCAGGTGCGCACGGCGCCGGCGATGTCGAATCTGTCGTCGGGCAAGGGGCGCGGCGTATAGCATGGATCGTTATCCATGCTGAGTTCCACCGTGCCGTAGCCTTGCTCGCCGTTCCAGCCTCCGATGCTCAGGAAGTAGCAGTGGCCCTCGACGGCGTCGAACCAGAACAACGGCGGACCACCACCGGTGCCGCAATCGTCATGGCATGCCAAGGGGGTCGACTCGTCGATTGGGCACTGGGCGCAGTCGGCTCCACCGTCGTACACTGCCGCTATCGCGTCGTAGGCGGCATGGCCACACATGTCGAACTTGATGGTTCCGCCCTCGCCCGGCAGCGGTGTCCAGGTGTACCATTTGCTGCTCCCGAAGTCGGTCGGCTCCCACGGTCCGCCGCCTGTTACCTGGCACAGGACCTCGCGGGGCCGCCTCTCGCACCCCCAGTTCGCGAAGGCGAACGTGCAAGGGAGCCCGCCGGCGCAGTAGTCAGGGACGTTCAGGTCGATCGCGTCGACGCATTCGTCGTTGGGGCAATCACAACTCACGCAACAGATATTGTCGATACACTCCCGGCCCGGTTTGAAGACGCCGCCGGCAGCGATGCAATCGGCAAACGGCATATCATCCTGACACGTCAGGTCGGGCAGGCAGCAGGCGCCCCGGTGGGTACAGCTTCCGGGTCCCAGGCCGCTGTCCAGGCAGAACGCCAGGTCGGATGCTTCGTCGCCGATGACCCCAGCGATGTCGCTGGATTCATAGACACCGTCGAGGTCGCGCACCGAGTAGCTGTTGCCGCTGCTGTTGTTGTTTCTCCAGTAGACGGTGCAGCCGGTGGCGGGGTCGCCCATTCCGGTGATTTCGATCCAGTAACAGTCGCCGGCTGTCACGATCGGAGGCGTGGTTACCGGAGCCGTGTAGTTCCAGCAGCGGTCGCCGTCGATCGGGCTGGTCGCATCGGGGACTAGCGGTTCGCCGCCGGGCATACCGAGTTCCGCGCCAGGCAGGCCGCCCGCGTCGGCGTAGAAGCGAATGATGAAGTCGTCCGGCGGTTTGTCGGCTTCGTCGGAGCACTCTTCGGATGCACTCGGGTTGTACCAGCAGGGCCACCAGCAGACGCGCTCGATCGGGCCGGTGGAGGAGGGCGCGAAGTCATCCGCCCAGCGTTCGCCCAGCATCCGGTCGTTCTGGACGATGAAGCCGCCGTCGTTGATCTGGCAATGGGCGGCGTCGCCGATGTCACAGGTCGGGCAGGGATCGTCCGCGAGACAGGTTGCTTCGGGCACGAAGTTACCGCCGGCCAGCGCACACTCGGTAGGGTTCGAGGCGTCCTGGCACACGCCTCCGGGCAGGCAGCATGCACCGGTTTCACCGCAAGGATCGCCGGTGCAGGTGATGTTATCGATCGGCACGCCGCCCATCGCGAGGCAGTCGGCCTCCTCGATCGACGGTATGCATTCGGGCTCGGGGTCGATGATGCAGCAGCCGACCAGCGCCCGGCGGTCGCCGTCGTCCGCCGGGGCGGCGTTGCCACTCCGAAGCGAGGCTAGACAGATCACCGTGACGGCGCAGATCCTCCACATACCAAGCGGTTTTGAGCGTGAAGTTGTCATCCGTCACATCTCCGCATCAGGGATAGGGACACGCGTCTGGTGGACACTCGGTCGGTGGTGGATAGGGATAGCTGCCTCCCTGGAAGCCGCTCACGGTTACATTGATGTCCACAAAGCTGAGGTCGGCGAAGTCGGGGCATTCCGGCCTGGCCAGTGGGCCGACGAGGTCGAGCCAGACGGCCGGCACTTTCTGGTCGCCCTGGAAGCCCTGCGCCAGCGCCGAGATGTCCTTGAAGCTCCGGTTTTGTTCCGGCGGCTGACCGACGGCGGCGCCGGCCACGTCGCCGAAGAAGTCCACCGTGGGAAGCACCAGCGGATGCGAGTAGTGGTTCGGCGACAGTTCGTTACACTCGCTGTCGATCGACTCGATGACGTACGTCCAACCCGGTGACGTGGCGCAGTCACCCACGTTTACGGTGGCGTCGGTCCACGGCTGGCCCTGGTCGTTGACGCTCCAGTCGCGGTAGTGGGGCGTAGAGAGGATGCGTGACAGCAGTTGCGGCGAGGTTTCCGGTCCGGCGACTACCCGCTCGACGGGTGGGCCTACCCAGCCGAGTACTTGGCTAATACCGCCGCCGAGGTCGAGCGAGATTCGGCGTGCCGTCAGGCGGCCGCCGTTTTCCGGATTCGGGTCGATCGAGACGTAGCGGTTCTTGTGTACGTAGCAGGTGTCAGGCATCCCCCAGCCGTTGATACAGGTTGTCTCCGTGTCCGGGCTGAGGCCCACGGTGCAGTCTGCATCGGTCGTGCAGTCGCGCACCGTGTTTTGAATGTCGAATCGGTTTCCCGGCATGGGATGCTTCGTGTTGCACGGCGCGAACTTGAGCGTCACCGCACTGGAGCCCTGCTCGCCGTTCCAACCGCCGATGCGCAGGAAGTAGCAGTGGCCCTCGACGGCGTCGAAGTGGAAAATGGGCGGGCCACCACCGATGCCGCAACCGTCGTCATTGCAGGCTAGCGTATCCGCTTCGTTAATCGGGCACGCCGAGCAGTCGGCACCGCCTTCGTGGACGGCCGCCAACGCGTCGTATGCGGCTGCATCACACATATCGACGACGATGGTTCCTCCCTCTCCCGGCTGCGGCGTCCAGGTGTACCACTTGTCGCTGCCGAAGTCTGCGGCCTCGATCGGGCCGCCCGGTGTGACCTGGCAGTTCACGGAGCCGGGTCGCCTCTCGCATCCGAAGTTCGCGGTGGCGAACGTACACGGGAGTCCGCCGCTGCAGCCGGTGGCGTTCAGGTCGATAGAATTCACGCACTGATCGTTCGGGCACAGGTTCGCGCATGTATCGGGCGCGCAGGTTGCTCCCGGCATGAACTGGCCGTCCCAGCGGCAACCGAAGAACGACATGTCATCTTGACAGGAGAGATCCTCCAGGCAGCAGGCACCGAGGTCGCAAGGTGCGGTGGCGCAATCGACGTCGGCGTTCGGCAAGCCGCCCATGGCGAGGCAGTCAGCCTCCTCGATCGACGGTATGCACTCGGGCGCGGGGATTCCGTTGATGATGCAGCAGCCGACGATCACACCTCGGTCACTCGCGTCACCGCCGTCCGCCGGGGTGGCGTTCGCACTCTGAAGCGAGCCGAGACAGATCACGGCGACAGCGCAGGCCTTTCCCATCCCAAGCAGCACTGGCCACGACGTTGTCATCCGTCACATCTCCGTACTACGGATAAGGGCACGCGTCCGGCGGACACTCGGTCGGCGGCGGATAGGGATAGTCGCCTCCCTGGAAGCCGCTGACCGTTATCTGGATGTCCGCGAAATTCAGGTCGGCGAAGTCGGGGCACTCCGGTCTAACCAGCGGTCCGGTGAGGTCGAGCCAGACGGCCGGCACCTTTTGGTCGCCCTGGAAGCCCTGCGTCAGTGCCGAGATGTCCTTGAAGCTCCGGCTCTGTTCCGGCGGCTGACCGGCGCTGGCGCCGGTCACATCACCGAAGTTAGCCACCGCGGACAGCGTCAACGCCTCGGAGTAGTGCTGCGACACTTGCTCGTCACAGAGGCTGTCGATCGCCTGGATGATGTAGGTCCATCCCGGTGACGTGGCGCAGTCACCGACGTTTACGGTGGGGTTGGCCCACGGTACGCCCTGGTCGTTGACGCTCCAGTCGCGGTAGTAGGGCGCGGAGATGATGCGCGCGAGCAATTGCGGGCTGGATTCCGGTCCGGCTACGACTCGCTCGGCGGGCGGGCCGACCCAGCCGAGGACTTGCGTGGTGCCGCCGCCGAGGTCGAGGCTGATTCGGCGCGCTGTAAGTCTTCCGGCGTTTGCCGGGTTCGGGTCGATGGAGACGTAGCGGTTCTTGTGTACGTAACAGATGCCCGGTGTGGCGCCGCCTTCACCGAGGATGCAGGTTGCCTCGGTGCCCGTGTGGAGGCCGGCGCTACAATCCGCGTCGGTCGTGCAGGTGCGCACTGCGTTTTCGATGTCGAATCGGTCGTCGGGTATCGGGCGCGGCGTGTAGCACGGGTCGATGTCCAGGCTGAGTTCCACCGTGCCGGAGCCTTGTTCGCCGTTCCAGCCTCCGATGCTCAGGAAGTAGCAGTTGCCTTCGACGGCGTCGAAGCAGAAGCGCGGCGGGCCACCGCCGGTGCCGCAATCGTCATGGGCGGCCAACGTGTCCACCAGATTGGCCGGGCACTCGGAGCAGTCGGCTCCACCTTCGTAGACCGCCGCGGCGCCGTCGTACGCTGCATGGCCACACATGTCGAACAGGATTGTGCCTGACTCGCCCGGCTGCGGCCTCCACGTGTACCACTTGGTGCTGCCTAGATCCATCGACTCGATCGGGCCACCGTCTTGGCACGGCATAGAACACTGGCAGTTCACGGCGGTGGGTCGCGTCTCGCACCCGACGTTCGCGAAGTCGAACGTACACGGCAGTCCTCCGCCGTTGCAGTACTCTGGACCATCCAGGTCGATCGCGTCGACGCATTCGTCGTTGGGGCAATCGCAACTAACGCAACAGATGTTGTCGATACAGCGCCGGCCGAGTTTGAACCACCCACCGGCTGCGAGACAATCGGCGAACGGCATATCATCTTGACACGTCAGATCCGGCAGGCAGCAGGCGCCCACGTGGGTACAGCTTCCGGCTTCGAGGCCGCTATCCAGGCAGAACGACATGTCGGAAGCTTCGTCGCCGATCGCGAACTGCATGTCGCCGGTGGTGTAGTCGCCGTTCTGGTCGTTAAGGGAGTAGCTGTTGCCGCTGCTGTTATTGTTGTTCCAGTAGACGGTGCAGCCGGTAGCGGGGTCGCCCATTCCGGTGATCTCGATCCAGTAGCATTCGCCGGCTGTCACGATCGGAGGCGTGGTGACCGGAGCCGTGTAGTTCCAGCAACGGTTGGCGTCAATCGGGCTGGTCGCATCGGGGATCAGCGGTTCGCCGCCGGGCATACCGATTTCGGCACCGGGCAGGCCGCCTGCGTCGGCGTACCATCGGATGACGAAGTCGTCCGGGGGCTTGTCGGCTTCGTCGGAGCACTCTTCGGGCACGTTAGGATTGAACCAGCAGGGCCACCAGCAGACGCGTTCGATCGGCCCGGTGGTCGACGGCGAGAAGTCGTCTGCCCAGCGCACGCCGAGCATTCGGTCGTTCTGGACGATGAAGCCGCCGTCGTTGAGTTGGCAGTGGGCGGTGTCGCCGATGTCACAGGTCGGGCACGGATCGTCCGCGATGCAGGTTACACCGGGCACGAACTGTCCGCCGGCCAGCGCACACGCGGTAGGGTTCGAACCGTCCTGGCACACGCCTCCTGGCAGGCAGCAGGCGCCGGTTCCGTTGCAGGGGTCGCCCGTGCAGGTGATGTTGTCGATCGGCACGCCGCCCATCGCGAGGCAGTCGGCCTCCTCGATCGACGGTATGCACTCCGGCTCGGGGACGGCGTTGATGACGCAGCAGCCGACCAGGGCCCTGCCGCCGCTGCTCTCAGTGCCATGTGCCGGGACGGCCCGGGCACTGCGCTCGCCCTTCGCTTCGCCAAGTGCGGCCTGCGCGGAGCCCAGACACGGCACGATCACCAAGCCCGCGATGAAGCATTTTATTGCGCGGTCGCTCATGTTCTTCCTCCGATCGATACTCGATGGTACGCCGTCCACAGAGTTGTCAGCTTGCGTCACGTGTTCCTCCTGCCATGCATTTCCAATCACCGAGCCTCCCTCATTCTCCTGCTAACAAGGAAGCCGCGGCCGAACGCCCGGAGCGTTCGACGGTGTGCCCGCACCATCCCGCGCGGGTGGCGGACAGGTCTGACCGGGGCAATCGCACGGTTCCGCGAGCGGATAGGCTCCACCCTGGAAGCCGCCCACGGCGTGGTTGATGTCCGCAAAGTTGATGTCGCTGAAGTCCGGCACGTCCGGGCTCTGCGTGCCGCCTTGCAGATCGAGCCAGGTCCTCGGCTCCGTCTGAACGCTTTGGAACCCGCGAAGGACGGCTGAGATGTCCTTGAAGTTGCGGAGGCCGTCAGGCGGGTCCCCAATGGTCGCGCCGACGACATCGCCGAACGCTCCCGCTGTGGCGAGGACAAGTGCATCGGAGTAGCTGAATGGGTCGTTAGGATCGTGCCAGTCGATGATCGCCTCGACGATGTAGGTGCGGCCCGGCACGATCTCGCAGTCGCCGACGTGGACCGAGCCTAACGTTGTCCAGTCGAGATAGACCGGCGTGTCGACGATTCGCGATAGCCACTGCGGCGACGGCTCCGGGCCCACGACATCGACGCTGGTGGGCGCGGATATCCAGCCGAGCACGTGCGTGACGCCGCCGCCGAGGTCTATGCTGATACGGCGCCCCGTCGCGTCGCCGGCATTGTACGGATTGGGATCGATGGAGAGGTACCGGTTCTGGCGCACATAGCACGTCCCATCGGGTGCGCATGGGGGGTTGAACGGGATGCAGTCCACTTCGCTGCCGGCCGGCAGGCCTTCCAGGCAGTCGGCGGTGCTCGTGCAGGGGCGCATCGTGTCCTGCGCCGATCCGTCGACCCCGAAACGACTGTCGTGCAGCGGCCGCTCCGCGGAGGGCGGGCACGGCGTTGCACTGCTCATCGTGACCACGCCCGAGCCTTGGGCGCCGTTCCAGCCACCGATGGCGAGGAAGTAGCAGTTGCCTGCCATCGCCGAGAACGCGACCTCCGGCGGGCCGCCGCCGACGCCGCAGGTGTCGTCGCCGCACACCAGCGTATTGGCTTCGTTTGGCGGGCAGGTGGAGCAATCGGCGCCGCCGTCGTACACCGCGAGGATGGCATCGTAGTTGGCCTGATTGCACATCGTGACGCGCACGTCCTGCGACACATCCGGCGACCAAGTGTACCACTTGCTGCCGCCGAAGTCGGCCGCCTCGATTGGGCCGCCCGGAGTCACCTGGCAGTTGACAGCGCTGGCACGGGGCTCGCAGAACGCGTTGGTAAAGTCGAACGAACAGGGAAGCCCGCCACAGCATACCTCGCTCAGATCGAATGCGTTGGGGCAGTCGTCGTTGTCGCACGGGATCGGGCAGGTGTCCGGCCCGCACGTCTCGCCCGGGTAGAAGGTTCCCTCGGCGGACAGACAGTCTTCCACCGGCACGTCGTCCACGCAGGTCTGGTCCGGATAACAGCAAGCGCCGGTGACCTCTCCACAGCCGTGCGGCAGCATTCCGTTACCCATACAGAATGCCAGGTCGGATGCCTCGTCGACGATGGTTGTTTCGACATCGTCCGCCGTGTACTCGCCGTCGAGGTCAAACAGCGAGTAGCCGTTGCCGGAGCTGTTGTTGTTCATCCAGTAGACGGTGCATCCGGTCCCGGCATCACCTAGCCCGGTGAGTTCGATCCAATAACATTCGCCCGCAGTGAGGACAACGGGTGTCGACAGGGGTGCCGAGTAGCGCCAGCAGCGGGAGCCGTCGACTTGCTGTTTCGCGTCCGCGACGATCTGTTCGCCTCCCGGGAAGCCGATCTCTGCGCCGGGCAGCCCATCGGCGTCAGCGTAGAAGCGGACGATGAAGTGGTCGTGGGGCTTGCAGTCTGGGGTGGAGCATTCCTCGGGCACTGTGGGGTTGTACCAGCACGGCCACCAGCAGATTCGTTCGAGTGGACCGCTGGTCGCAGGTGAGAAGTCATCCGCCCACCGGGCGCCGAGCAACCGATCATTCAGTGCCATGTGCCCGCCGTCGTCGAGTTGGCAATGTTCGGTGTCCTCGATCGGGCAGATCGGACACGGATCGTCCGCGATGCAGCGGAGGCCACCGAGGTAGCTTCCACCGAAGAAGTTGATGCAGTTGTCGTACGTTTCACCGACGCCGTCGGCATCCAGGCAGATCCCCGGCTGATAGCAGCACGCGCCGCGGTCGCATGGCGCACCGTCGCAGGTGACGTTGGCGATCGGCACGCCGCCCATCGCGAGGCAGTCGGCCTCTTCGATCGACGGTATGCACTCGGGTGCGGGGACGGGGTTGATGATGCAGCAGCCGACCAGCGCCCGACGCGGTGGCCGGGTGCTCTTGGAGGCTGTCTCGTCGCCGGCTGCCGGTGTGGCGCTCAGGCAGACGGCGAGGAGCGTCAACACAATAGCTGATCTTATTGTGAGACTATACATAAATCACATTGTACCGTTATTGACTCGGGATTGGCACAAGAAAACCGTCGAACTCGACGCGAGTTCAGTCCCGGAAAGACCGGTTTAGCCGCTTATTGCTGACGCGCGTCGCCTATCTAGCTCTCAACCTTGCGACCGGGCCTGTGACTAATCCTGCCGAGTCTCCGCGCCATTGCGTATCGGCGGCGGGCAGGTTTGCCCCGGACAGTCACATGGCACTGCGAACGGATAGCCGGCGCCCTGGAAGCCGGCGACCGCGTGGTTGATGTCGATGAAACTGATGTCTGAAAAGTCAGGGATCTCCGGCGCCGCCAGCGGGCCTTGAAGATCGAGCCACGCCTTCGGCTCCATCTGGACGCTCTGGAAGCCGCGCACGACGGCGTTGATGTCCTTGAAGTTCCGCAAGGTGTCAGGTGGCTGGCGTATGACGCTACCCGCCACGTCTCCGAAATTCGCGAGCGTCGAGAGGGACAAGGGCTCGGAGTAAGACGCCGGGTCGAAGATGTCACACGCCTCAGCGATCGCCTCGACAGCGTAGATGTTTCCGGGTGAGATCTCGCAGTCGCCCAGGTGGACTGAGTCGAGCGCAGTCCAGTCGAGATAGACCGGATTGTCGACGATGCGCGACAGCAATTGCGGCGACGGCTCGGGACCGGCGACGGCCTTGCTTATCGGCATATCCATCCAGCCGAGGACGTGCGTCTGACCTCCGCCCAGGTCGAGGCTTATGCGGCGGGCGGTCGGCCAATTGTCGTTGGCCGGGTTCGGGTCGATCGAGATGTACTTGTTCTGACGCACGTAGCAGGTACCCGGAGTGGCACCGCCCGGGCCGAGGATGCACTCGACTTCGCTATTCACGCTGATCCCGGCAAGGCAATCATCCGTCGTGGTGCATGGCAGGGACGTGTCGTTTCCGAGTTCGTCGATCCCGAAGCGGGCATCGGGCATCGGGCGGTACGCGAGGTCCGGGCAACAGGCGCAGTCCGACCGGATCGTGACCGCGCCGGTGCCCTGTTCACCCTGCCAACCACCGGGGGCGATGAAGTAGCAGTGACCGGCCACGGCGTCGAACGTGACGGTCGGCGGACCGCCACCGATGCCGCAGGTGTCGTCGCCGCACACCAGCGGGTTGGTCGAGTTCGTCGGGCAGACGGAGCAGTCGGAGCCGCCGTCGTACACCGCAAGTGCGGCGTCGTACGCGGCCTGGTCACACATCGTGACTTCCACCGGGCCGGTGGTTGAAGGCGTCCACGTATACCACTTGTCGCTGCCGAACTCGGTCGTATCGATCGGGCCGCCCGGGAGCACGTAGCAGTTGATGCTCCTGAAGGAGGAGTCGCACAGCAAGTTCGTAAAATCGAACGAGCAGGGCAGGTTC
>JAJDDX010000184.1 GCA_029260055.1 Phycisphaerae bacterium | reverse complement strand
CCTGCTTGCTGTCGAACGGGTGGCCCAGTGTGCCGCCGTCGGCATCGTCGAAACCGGCCAGGTCATGCGCGATGGCGATGAACGCCGCCTTGACAAGCGCCGGTGACGGATCGGTCACGAAGCCTTCGAGGCCGCGGTAGTACTCGATGAACACAGCCACGGCGCCGCTGACGTGCGGCGATGCCATACTCGTGCCACACATGGTCCCGTAGCCGCTGCTCAGCGCCGAGTCGACGCTGCAACCGGGCGCGACCATATGCGGGATCGTGCGGCCATCCAGCGCGGGCCCGTGGGCCGAGTTCGCCGAGATGTCGTTGATGGCGAGAATCTGCGAGCCACCACTGTTCTGCGCCTTGGTCGAGCCGATGTTGAAGAGGTTCTTCGCCTCGTCGGGCGTACCCTGCGAACTCGTGCCGCCGTTGCCGTTCATGAAGGAGAGCACATCGGTCAGTGCCTGATTGCCGGCCGCATCGGGGTCGGCGTCCCGGACGCCGATGTCGACCTGCATCGTGTCGTTGTCGTAACCCTGCGGCGATCCCGAAGGGCCCCAACTGTTACCCGACAGCGACGCACCATTGCGCTGCGAGTCGGTCATGAGCAGCAACATACCGCCGGGCTGTGTGAAAAAGGGGCTGTATTTCTGCTCGACGAGATTGGCTCCCGGCGCCTGCCCCAACCCGCGAAGGAAACCGAACGAGTCCAGCGTACCCGACGCGCCGTCGGCGGCCATGATGGCCGCGGTGTGGGTACCGTGGTTATCCGTTGCACTGCCGCCACACGTGGTCCCGGTGCAGCCGAGCATGTTGTTGATGAGATCGGGGTGGTTCTGATTGATGCCGCCGTCTACGTTCGCAATGATCACGCCGTTGCCGTCCACGCCGACCGCCGTAAGCCAGTCGAGATACCCCGGAAAGACCACGTTGTTGCCGTCGTGGTTATTCGCGCTCATCTGGTCGGTCATCTCACTACGCAGACCACCGTCGGTCGGGACCTTCTGGATGCTGTAGACACCGGGAATCTGAGCGGCAAGCTGGATCGTCGGCCCTGAAAGCGTCAGGCCAACCTCTTCAAAGATGCCGTTGAGCACGTGACGCTCGCGAACCTGTGCACCGAGCAGACGAAGCGCTTCGACGACCGCGTCGGTGTCCGCGCCGCGATAGAGCAACGCGTCAACTTCCTGCGGCGCGTCGGGCAGCGCTCTGTACTTGGGCAACACGCGGTAGGCCGGCGCGAACGGACCGGTCCAGCGAACCGGTGCGTTCAGCGAAGCAGCCTCGCGGCTGATCATGTCGCCCCAGACGATGTACGTGCTCGGGTAGATGAACTGAACAACCTCGAGCCCTTGTCCCGCAAGCTCGTCGAGCCACTCGGCCCGCGTGGGGCCGGCAAACTGCACGAGGTGAAGGTCGGAGCCGTCGGGGCTCACCTGATCCCACCCCTGCGGGAGGATCGGCTCGCCGTCGAGCGGGTCGAAGCTGATCTCACCGAGGCGAATGACGTAGGGGTCCTGCCGCTCCACGTACCGCACGCCGGCATCCTTCAGATCGGCGAGTTCCGCGTCGGAGACCTCGATCCACACGAACGTGCCGTAATCCACGGCTCGATCGGTGGCCAGCCCGAGCGTCGCAGCCGCCATCAGGGCGTCCGGCGACAGGCGGACGAGATGTCCCCCGTTCGCGCTCGATACACCACCGGGCGCGGCGACGGCCTGGACGGACGCAATCAGCGCAGCAAAGGTACACAGATAGAATTTGACCCTGTTGGGCATGTCTTCCTCCCTCGGTTTTTCACGTACATGAACGTCCGGCCACCCCTTCCCAGGACGGGATGGAGAGCAAAGCGATTTTAGCGGAAACGCCGCACAAACACTACCCATAGGTAGACATATGGGACGCCCCTTTGCCGCGTGAACCGCCTTTGGGGCGAACCGCGGCCGATCGAGGGCGAACCGGCAGCCGCGATTGAAGCATGAACGTCCTGTAACCTGGCTACGACACCGACGGACCGTGTACCATGCACCTGTGCCGCAATTGTTCCATCCTGTCTGTCAGGGCACTGGCGTGAGGCACGCGACATGGCACTTCCGGGCTTCTCGGGCGTCTAACCCGGACATGGAGCGATCCAGACGCAGCCACATTCTGTGACGCGGCGTCTAAGAAAACGGCGGCTCGTACGTAATCAAGGATGAACGGCACCGACCAATGGCTCAGCCGAGCCACGACGCGACGTGCCGACCAGACCGTCGCTTGGGTGAAAAGGTCTGACATGAACAAAGATTTGCGCGAGGACCGGCGGGCGTGGATTCGATCGGCGCTGAGCGAGTACGAGCAGCCGCTGACACGCTACGCCGCGAGGATCACGGGCGATGCGGAGGCCGCTCGCGACGTGGTGCAGGAGGTCTTCCTCCGATTGTGCCGGGAAGACGCAGCCCAGCTCAACGGCAAACTCGCACCGTGGCTCTTTTCGGTCTGTCGCAATCGGGCGTTGGACGTACGTCGAAAGGATGCTCGCATGCAGGTAGGAATCGCCGAGCCGAACGCAACGCAGCACACGACGCATGCCGACCCAGCCACGCTAGCCGAAAGGAAGGAAGGAACCAGCCAAGTGCTGTCGCTCGTCGACACCCTGCCGCCGAACCAACAGGAAGTGATCCGCCTGCGATTCCAAAACGGACTCCGCTACAAGGAAATAGCCGAGGTCGCGGGGCTAACCGTTACCAACGTGGGCTACCTGATCCACACAGCCGTCAAGACGATTCGCACGAGCTTGGCGGATGATGGGCGAGGAGCTTCCCGATGATGCGTGAGATGCGAACGAGTACAAGCACCGGAAGCCAGCGTAGTCCGCACGTTCGCCAGCGCGCCCGGCACATCCACCAGCCTGGCTGGCACATCCGCCAGCCTGAAGGGCTGGACGACAGTAGCCGTGGGCAAGTCCGCCGAAGGTGGACGCCGCCCACGGATCATGCCTCCACCGTTCGCTCGACCCTGAAGGGGTCGGCCTGGACCTCGGCGACTGAACGACCCCTTCAGGGTTGTGATCGCTTGGGTCCCTCGAATCCGGCGGCGGCGCTGCGCTTGCCGCCGGCTACTATCGGGCAGGCTTTCAGCCTGCAAGCCCGCACGCACGCGGGTGCCACGGACAAGCAGCAGCTTGTCCGTGAGCGGGTGGCATGGGCAAACCTGTTTGCCCGTGTCTTCCAGCAACACGCGCGACACGGCACTGGCGGACAAGTGGGTGCCCCGTCCTTCGGGTACGCCCGAAGGGTGGGGGACGAACCTCGCGGCAAACGTCGCCCTCGCGTGCCGGTGTCGACGGACAATGCAGCCTTCCCCCACCCTTGCTTCGCAAGGATGGGGCACCCAGCACTGGTGGACAAGCCACCAGTGGCACCCGGCGCCGAGCCGCGGGCTTTAGCCCGCGCGGACATGCGACCTCGATCGGGCGTACAAGACGAGTGGACCGCCGCGCAGGCTGAAGCCTGCGGCTCAGGAAGTGACGAACGACGAAATGACTCATCGAGAACCAAGGCTGCCTGGAGCAAGCCATGAAGATTGAACCGAACGATCCGAAACTGACCGCCTACGCCCTGGGGGAACTGGACGAGGCTGAAAGTGCCGCCATCGCGGCACAGGTCGAAGCCTCGCGGGAACTCCAAGCCGTCGTGGACGAGATTCGCGAGACGGGCGACCTGCTCTCGCGTGAGCTGGCGACCGAACCTGTCGCCACACTGAGCGATGAGCAACGCGACGCGATCGAGGCGGCTGCCGGTGATGGCGCTGCCCCCCTACCGCTGAAGCCTACGCAACGCCGACCGCGCATGTGGCTTATCCCCACGTCGCTCGCAGCCTCGATCCTGATCGTCGCGGGGACGGCCTATGTGGCGAACATGGCCACCCACTCGCCGCGTGGGTCCGCGCCGGCAAGTATGGCGGCACGATCCAACATCAAGGGCAGCGGAACGTCGGCGAAGCTCTACACGGGCGGCTACGAGTATGGCGGGAAGGTGCCCGCCGCAGCGAGCGGAGTCGAGGGTGTGGATTGGGAATTGGACCCAGCCATGACTGCGAACGCGGTGGTCCTGAACTCTGCGCACGTCTCCGCAGACGCATCGTCGATGCCGGTTGCCCTGGCGAACGACATGCCCACCGAGCACATCTCCTACGGTTATGAAGTGCCGTTCGGACCACACGCGAGAGTCCGAGGTGACGGGAGAGCCCTGCTTGCCTCTGAACCCGGCCCCATCGCCTATTCCGCTGACGTCGGTGGGGTCGTGATCCACCAGTCACCGGATGTCGTTTACGACTACAGCGTCCCCGACCCAAGCCGGATATACGGCTTCAACCCGGTTGGCGAACTCTCCAACGATCACCCCGTGACGATCAAGAACCGAAGCCGCGACGAAATCCAGGAGATGATCGACGCACTCCCGGCAAAGTACACCGATGCTGACGAACTCGCCCGAGCCGTCGAAGCATATAAGACCACCGCCCTCGAAGCCGCCAGCCGCGAGTCATACGACCACATCGCCGAGAACCCCTTCAAGCTCGTCCTGAACGCCCCGCTGTCGACCTTCTCCATCGATGTCGACACTGCCTCCTACGCCAACGTGCGGCGCATGTTGACGCAGGGCACATGGCCGCCGGCCGGCGCGGTCCGCATCGAGGAGATGATCAACTACTTCAATTACGACTACCCGGTCCCCACCGGCGATCACCCCTTCTCCGTCAACGTCGAGGTGGCTGACTGCCCGTGGAACGCGGAGCACCGCCTGGCCCGCATCGGCCTAAAGGGCTACGAGGTGGTCGAGGTAGAGGACCGCCCCGTCGCCAACCTGGTCTTTCTGATCGACGTGTCGGGCTCGATGAACAGCTACGCCAAGCTGCCGCTGGTCAAGCAGGGCCTCAAGATGCTCGTGGACGAACTGGCCGACGACGACCGCATCGCCATCGTCGTCTACGCCGGTGCGTCCGGCCTCGTGCTTCCATCGACGCCCTGCCACGACCGCATCCAGATCCACGCCGCGCTGAACCACCTCTCGTCGGGCGGATCGACCAACGGCGGAGCCGGCATCGAACTGGCCTATCGAACGGCTGAGGACAACTTCATCGAAGGCGGCGTCAACCGCGTCATCCTCGCGACCGACGGGGACTTCAACGTCGGCACCACGGATCAAAGCGAACTCATCAAACTCATCGAGCGGAAGGCCGAGACCGGCGTCTTCCTGAGCGTGCTGGGCTTCGGCATGGGCGACTATCAGGACTCGACGCTCGAGAAGCTGGCGGACAAGGGCAACGGCAACTACGCCTACATCGACACGCTGAGCGAGGCGGAAAAGGTGCTCGTCGAGCAGATGGGCGGCACGCTGGTCACCATCGCCAAGGACGTGAAGATTCAGGTCGAGTTCAACCCGGCTCAGGCCGTCGCCTATCGGCTCGTGGGCTACGAAAACCGGATTCTGGCAGCTCAGGACTTCAACGACGACACGAAGGACGCCGGTGAGATCGGGGCCGGGCACACGGTAACAGCCCTCTACGAAATCGTGCCGCCGGGCGTCGAGATCGACCTGCCGGACATCGACCCACTGAAGTATCAGGAGACGACCGATGTCGGGCCGGCCGAACCGGCCGAACCGAAGGAAGCCAGCAGCGAACTCATGACCGTCAAGCTTCGCTACAAGGAGCCCGACGGCGACACCAGTAAGCTGATCGAGGTGCCCGTCACTGACGGCGAGTTGTCACTGGCGGACGCGTCGGAGGACTTCGTCTTTGCCGCGTCGGTGGCATCGTTCGGGATGATGCTCCGCGGATCCGAGCAGCGCGGCGACTTCACCCTGGCGGCTGTCGCCGAGATGGCGGGCACAGCCATCGGCGAAGATCCCCACGGGTATCGCAGTGAGTTCCTCGATCTTGTCGACCTCGCACTCGGAATGAACCACACCGGGCGGTAGGTAAACAGGACCGGGCGATAGTCGTCTTCCCCTCCCAAGTGGACGGCCACGGTTGGCATGGGTCCCGGCGCGCCGGGACCCGTGTCTTCCGGAACGGGTGGCATGGGCAAGCAGCAGCTTGCCCGTGTCTTCCCACCCGCTCCGGCAGGGCAGCACTGGTGGACAAGCCACCAGTGGCACCCGGCGTCGGGCCACCACGGGCAAACAGGTTTGCCCATGCCACCCGGCATCGGGGCTACGAAACGACAGGCGAACCATGTGGCGAGAAGAGCTGGTGGCATGCCTCGCCCCTGTATCAGGCCCCTTCAGGGCCAATCGTGGCAACGGCAGCCGACACAACGGCACTCAGCGAACTCGCGACGGGCTGGGATTACCGGACCGCCCCAAGCTGACGCTTGCCCGTGCCGCTCGGTCTTGTGCGGCACGGCACTGGTGGACAAGCCACCAGTGGCACCCGGCGTTGGGCCACCACGGGCAAACGAGTTGGCCCATGCCGCCCGGCCACGGCCACCCGGCCGCAAGTGGCGCACCGTGCTACAAGGCCAGAACCCCCTCCCAGTGGGCTTCGCGGTCGTCGCCTGTCTAAGCAGCCTGGCAGACGGCAGCCGCGATCCGGCGGCGGCGTGACCACACGTCGCCGCCTTCTTTCTTGCCCGTTCAACTCTCGCTGGACCCGGCTCGCGATGGATGCCAGCAGTTGCAGTATCGCTGGCGGAAAGGAGCGGTATTCCACGCCGTATGGTGGCAAAAGTGATGGTGAAGTGCCTAAACACCGGTGCCCGGACCCGTGCAACCGCTCATTCGGCCGGTTTATCGTTGACGGTCTTAACGACCACCTGTTATTATGGGCGATTGATCGAAGTAGCGTCTTCCGCCGTCGAGCAGTTTTTGGCGTCTGGCGGTATCAGTCTGGGGGCCGGCCCGGGCGAGCGCACCCGATGGGGTCACTGCGCACGCGTTCCATACGCTCGGGTTTGCGCACGTTGCGTCGATTGACCCGCCGTTTAACGCCGCTGATGGTCGTCAGCAGCGGCGCTCGATGGGAACCCAGTGAGCTTGCATCGTGAATGATGCCACTCAATGGCACTTGTGCCCGACCAACAGGCTCGGCCTGCAACCGCGTCGCGGCGCGGTCCGCGCCCCGAGCACGCGCGCGGCTGCTGCGCACGTTTCCGGACCAAAGCCCTTACCGGGGCACGACTTCCCCACAGACTCGTCCCCCCGAACCCATCGGCCGCGGCTGATGGCAAGACGGGATTTCCTTCTCGCATCCGGTCTTTCTTTGCCAAGAAACAGGAGGCTGCACTGTGTTACGTAAGGACACCTTAACGCTTGGTCTTGTAGCTGCCGTCGTAGTATTCGGCGCGTCGTTCGGCATGGCGGCCGAACCCGCCTCGCCGGTCGACGTCAATCTGCTACAGGGCACACCCGACCACGTCGTGATCGAGTATGCGATCAACGACTACACCACGGACACCGTCGACATCGACGGCGCCAAGTACGTCGAGCTGAAACTCGGCAAGGAAAGCCCGATTCGGATCGCCGGCGAGCCGGCGCTGCCCAACGTCTGCCGCAGCATCATCATCCCGGATGATGCACAGATGCAGGTGCGCGTGCTGGCGTCGGAGTTCGTGGACGTGCCGGACATGGACATCGCTCCGTCCAAGGGCATCATCTACAGGACGACGGACCCGGCCGACGTGCCCTACACGTTTGGCGACGTGTACGACACGGATGCGTTCTATCCGGGGCCGGTGGCTGAGCTGCGCAACCCGTACATCCTGCGTAACCACCGCGGTACGGTCATTGAACTGAATCCGTTCCAGTACAACCCGGTGACGCGCACGCTGCGCGTCTACACCAGCATCACGATCGAGGTCGTGGCGGTCGGTCCGGGGCTTGTCAATGTGCTTCAGCGGATCGCTCCGGCTATGGAAGTCAGCCACGCGTTCCACACGATCTACAAGAACCAGTTCCTGAACTACGGCATGGTGTCCCGCTACGTGCCGCTCGATGAGCAGGGTGACATGCTGATCATCGCTCACGACGCGTGGATGGCGAACGTGCAGCCGCTGGCGGACTTCAAGACAGGTCGCGGGATCAACACGACGGTCGTCGGCGTCTCGACGATCGGCAACAACGCGAACCTGATCAAGGCCTACATCCAGAACGTGTACGACACGTCCGATCTGGCGTTCGTGCTGCTGGTCGGTGACGGAGCGCAGGTCGACACGCTTAGCTCCGCGGGAGGCGCATCAGACCCGAGCTACTCACTCCTGGCCGGGTCCGACCACTATCCGGAGATTATGGTCGGTCGCTTCTCGGCTGAGACAGCCGCCCACGTCGATACGCAGGTGCAGCGGACGATCGAATACGAAACGATGCCCGCTTCGACGCAGGCGTGGTTCAAAAAGGGCATGGGCATCGGCTCCAATCAGGGCCCGGGCGATGATGGTGAGATGGACTACGAGCACCTGGACAACATCCGCCTCGACCTGCTCGCCCATGAATACACCGTCGTCGACCAGATCTACGATCCGAGCGGAACGGCGTCCCAGGTGACCACGGGGCTGAACAACGGTCGTGGCATCATCAACTACACCGGACATGGCAGCACGACGGCGTGGAGTTCGACGGGCTTCTCGAACAGCAACGTCAACGCCCTGCAGAACAACGGCATGTTGCCGTTCATCTGCAGCGTCGCGTGCGTCAACGGCGAGTTCGACGGCCCCACCTGCTTCGGTGAGGCCTGGCTTCGCGCCACGAACAGTGGCCAACCCTCCGGTGCGATCTGCGCGTACATGTCGTCGATCAATCAGTCCTGGAACCCGCCGATGGTAGCCCAGGACGAGTTCGTCGACCTGCTGATGGCGGAGGCCTACTCGAGCATCGGCGCGCTGATGTACGCCGGCTCGTGCCTGATGATCGATGAGGAGGGCGCTGGCGGCGAAGACATGTTCGACACATGGATCATCTTCGGTGATCCGTCCGTTCGCGTGGTGCAAACCTGCGCCGATGCGGGAATGGCCGCCCTCGACGCCGGAAGCTACGCGTGCACCGACACCGCCACCCTCCGCGTCGCCGACTGCGGCCTCAATACAAGCGATTCGATGGTCGAGATGGTCACGGTCGCAATCGACTCGACCTCCGAGACCGGCGTCGAACTGGTCGTCTTGACGGAAACCGACGCAGCCTCGGCCGAATTCACCGGCACGATCGCGCTGGACACGACGGACGCTGCGGGCACGCTGCTGGTAGCCGCCGGTGACACGATCACCATGACCTACATCGACGCCGACGACGGCGCCGGCAACACCGATGTGGTGGTCACGGCGACGGCGGGCGTGGACTGCACGGCTCCGGGCATTGGCAACGTGCAGGTCATCGACATCGAGCCGCGCGGCGCGGTCGTTACGTTCGACGCGGACGAGCCGGCTCGCGGGACGGTTCACTACGGCACGAACTGCGGCGCGCTGAACGACTCCGCGTCGGGCAGCGGCTACGCAACAGCCGTCGTCGTGCCGATGGGAAGCCTCCAGGACGCCACGACCTACTTCTTCTCGGTCGAGGCTGCGGATGAGGCCGGCAACGCCAGCGCTGATGACAACGGCGGCGCGTGCTACACCTTCACCACGCCGGACATTCCGAACTTCTTCACGGAGTTGTTTGAAGCGGATAACGACCTGTCTGGCTGGTCGCTGACGTTCATTCCGAACGGGACTGTGGATTACTACGCCGGTTGTGCCGAGGAGATTACGGCATTGCCGACCGATCCAGCCGGCGCCACCAACCTCAACCTGACCGATGACAGTTTCGGCACGTGCAACCTGACCGGGATGGACTTCGTGACGCTCTACGGCACGACGTACACCACGTTCTACCCGTGCAGTAACGGTTATATCACGTTCGACCACGGTGAGACCGCCTATACCGAGACGCTGGGTAGCCACTTCGCGTTGGCACGCATCGCGGGGATCTTCGACGACCTGAACCCGGCTTCAGGCGGTGACGTGGTCTGGCAACAACTCGAAGATCGAGCGGTCGTGACGTGGAACGGCGTGTTCGAGTACGGCACGACCAGCCCGCAGACCTTCCAGATAGAAATGTTCTATAGCGGCGACATTCGGGTGAGTTACCTTACGGTCACCGTGGCCGACGGCCTTGCCGGTCTGTCGGAAGGCAACGGCCAAGACCCGGATTACTGGGAAACCGACCTGACGGCGATGGGCGACTGCGTCCCGCCCGACTGCAACGAGAACGGTATTCCCGACCCGGACGACATCGCCGGCGGCACGAGCTCGGACTGCAACGGCAACACCGTGCCGGACGAATGCGACATGACGGACGGCACGAGCAGCGACTGCAACGGAAACGGCATTCCGGACGAGTGCGACATCGCCGACGGCACCAGCGAGGACTGCAACGGCAACGCGAGTCCGGACGAGTGCGATCTGGCGGCGGGATCGAGTCAGGACTGCAACGCCAACACGATTCCGGACGAATGCGAAATCAGTGGCGGCACGGCACAGGACTGCAACAACAACGCCGTGCCGGATTCGTGCGATGTGGGCGGCGGCGCGTCGCCGGACGACAACGGCAACGGTATTCCGGACGAGTGCGAGCTCGAGGCGCCGGCCATCGTCGCCGAAGGCAGCCGCTACATCGCGGTGACGCCGCAGGCTTCGGAACTGGCCGTGGCGCTGCACGTCACGGGCGACCCGGCGGCGGCGCAGATCGCGTGTGTCGCGGCTTACGTCCAGGCGGACGGCACGCTATCCGGCACACCGGTCTACCTGACACCGGCGGAATGGGGCACCGTTCACGTGTGCAGCGATATGGTCGTGCCCGGCCTGGGCTACGCGGTCAAGAGTGAGCACCCGGACGGCTTTGTGTCGAGCATCCAGAGTGCCACGACGTGGCTCTGGGGAGACGCGAACAACAACGGCATCGTGAACTTCGTGGACATCACCCTCGTGGTCCAGGGGTTCCAGGGTGTCTTCACCGACGCGACGCTCCAGGCGGTCGACCTCGAACCGTGTGAGCCGAACGGCGTGATCGACTTCAACGACATCAACAACGATGTCCGGGCGTTCCAGGGCTTGGGGTTCGAGGCCGAAGGCTGCCCCGATCCGTGCGCCCCGTAGGTGCACAGCCTGATTGATCGCTGAGATCACAACAGCCCCGCCTCCGGTTTGACGCCGGGGGCGGGGCTTTCTATTGGCTGATGTCCCGCGCGGTCCACAGCTTCCGCATCGCGTCCCTCCTTCCATCCCCCCTTACCAAGGGGGGAAAGAGGGGGGTGCTTCTATCCGCGGCTCTCGAAGATATTCGAGAACCCGCCCAGGACGGACCCTTCGCCCTTGCCTC
>JAJDDX010000183.1 GCA_029260055.1 Phycisphaerae bacterium | reverse complement strand
GGCAGCTCAAGATGATCGTCCGCGCAAGAAACGCTGGACCAACACACCGCCTAAGAGGCAGTTGCAGCCGCAAGCGGCATTGCGCTACGATTAGGGAGACAGCGTTGCACCGTAGTAGACGTCGATCGCACCAGCGCCGTTGAGCAGGTCGATTTCGCGGATGATGTCCGACTGGTCAACCACACCGTTCCGATCGACGTCAACCTGCCAGATCTCAAGCCGCGGTATGAACAAGTGATTCAGGTCATCCACAAGCGCGAGAATGTCGCCCGGTTCGCTCGTACCGTCGCCGTTGACATCACCGGGAGCGTACCCGATACGGACCCCTGTTCCGCTGGGCAGGTAGGTCACGGTTGTCCAACTGCCCACCGGAATGAACCGGTCGAATTCCAGATCGACCGTATCGCCGTTTACGATCACATTCGTGATGGCCGGCGCCCCTGCCGGCCCATCTACACTCACGACGAAATCATCAGCGATCACACCATCTGCCGCTGCGTCGAAGGTCAACTCAATCGAACTCCAACCGCGGCGGTTGGAGCCGTCCAGTTCGGATGGCGTGCGCGCGTCAATCGCGCCATCAGGCGGCCAACTAGACGCGACGCGGATTCTCGAGGCCGCCTCCAGCATCGCGCTGTGCGCGTTGATGCGACCATAGCCGAAATACGGATCCCACCCGGCTTCTCCGAGATCGTCGGTGGTGGTTTGCAGAATGGAACGCACCTCGTCTGGTCCGATACCCGGCAGGTAGGACTTGACCAGAGCCGCCACGCCGGAAGCGTGTGGCGCGGCCATTGAAGTGCCGCTGGCATACGAGTAGCCCCCCGTGGCTGATGTCGACCGGATTCGGTCGCCTGGGGCTGATAGCTCCACCTCAGACCCGTAGCATGAATACGCACCATGCTCGTCGTTCTCGTCAGTTCCGCTGACAGCGATGGCATGGTCGAACGCTGCGGGATAGGACACCTCCCCGGGCCGACATTCACCGTTGTTACCCGCAGACGCAATCACGATTACACCCTGATCCTGGGCGTAGTTCACGGCATTCTCGAAGTCCTGTCGAACCGTGGGCTCCAGGTCGTAAAACCCTAGACTGAGATGGCAGACGTCCGCGCCGTGATCCACCGCCCAGATGAGGCCCGCAGATGTAGCCGACACCGGGCCAGTGCAGAAGTTGAGGACCCGGACCGGCATGATCCGTGCGCCCCACGCAACGCCTGCGATCCCAACATCGTTGTTGCCCCGCGCCGCCACAACACCCGCGACAAGTGTACCGTGCCCGTCCCCGCAGCCGTCGACGGTGTAGTTTGGCGTTTCCGGGGAGATCGTGTTGATACCAGGAACCATCCGGTCTCCGAAGTCCGGGTGGGGCGTAACGCCGCCGTCAATGATCGCCACGGTGACCGCGCCGGCCTCCCCGGTGTGAATCTCCCAGGCCTCCGGTGCGTCGATGTCGGCGTCAACAGTGCCGTAGTTCTGGCCCGTGTTGTGCATCGAGTACTGACTCGAGAATTCGGGGTCGTTCGGGATGAACTCTGCCACACCGCCGATCGAATCGACGTCGGCTGCTTCAATATCCACGTTGAGGGCACGAAACGCGACGGCCATTGCCGGGGTATCCGTGCCTCGTGGGACGTCGACAAGGAACGTGCGGTCGAAGCCGTATTTGGCGGCCAACGCGGGGTTCTTGAACGGGAAGGGGTACCAAGGGCGCACGCGCGTGACCGCCCACCTGGCGCACGCTGCCTGGAGTTCAGGGGTCATGTCGGCATGGGCTAGTGTGCTGTCGGAGCCCCGCCCGACCGGCGAGGCCGCCACCCGTTCCATCATGCCCGGCGTGAAATGCACGACAATGTGGGTCGACGCATAGCCGCCGACCGCATCGGGTTGCCCGTTCCGAGCGAGATCCGGCTGGGCTGCGTACAGAATGTACGGAGCCAGAACTGCTCCCAAGGCCATGCAGATGCCAGACCGAAGCGGAGTTATCCAGTGTCCCATACGCATCTCTTATCACCGAAGTATACACGATTCTTGCTGGCAAGGGAGCATTCTCTGTCTCATCCGAAGGTTCTTGGGCTGGGTCCTTCCAGGCAGGCGACGAGTTGGGCGTCGCCATTGCCTGAGAGATGAGGGATCTGCCAGACTAGCTCCCGCTTGTTCGGCGCGAGCTGACAGCAAGAGAACTGTCCCCACGTCCCGCGCTTGCCAAAACCGACGTAGTACCGCAAACCATTGCCCCGTAAGGACTTAGCCATCGCCGGCTTCCCCCGGACCTTGGGGCCTTCGGCTGGCATCCCAGGGAGCCCGTATGAACGCACTTCATTCGCCTCCTCCGCTAAGCCCTTGGGTACGGACCGCCGCACGCGTCGGAAACAGTGCATGGTTCGGCCTCGCACTTCGCCGGGGAACCTGACCCTGGCGAGCACGCTGATACAAGCCAGACCGACGAGCCGGAAGAACCAGCCCTGCGACTGACAGAGGAAACGCGACACGCTCATTTATAGCATCGGAAACAGAGCCTCGCATCAGGGTCACCCCTGATAGGGGCATCCCTGATGCGGAGCAGTTAATTAACCTGTAAGGTCCGATAGCGTTCCCGGTATGGAACGGTGGCCACAAATCTGTGACTACGCTGGTCATTGCCGCAAGGGGTGCCTGTCTGACATCTGCACAATGTCGTCCCGCGCAGCGCGAAACTGTGTGGCGACATCGTGCATAACAAGAGAGGTCCGTCGTCCTTGGGCGTAAGACGCGGCAGTCCTCGGCGTTGTTTCGCGCCCTCGTTGAAAAACTCTCGTTCTACAGGGTTGTTTGCCTCGTTAACGATTACCGCTGCACCTTTCAGCGATCATCGAGGAGGTACCGTGGGGCATCGAGCGATCAAGGCCAGTTACGTGTGCCTCGACGTAACCGCTCTCTTCCGCGTCATCGCCCAAGACACTCCGAACACCCGTGAAGCGTCAGCAAGACAGCGAGCTCCACCTCGTCGGTCGCTCGGCACGTTGACGCGTTTGATCGGAGCAATTCAGGGGTGTTGCTTATTCTCGGTTTGGTGTGTTCGTGGGTAATCAAAGAGTGAAGGAGACACATCGTGAACAATTACAAAGCAGGGATGAGCGTCCTTACTTTACTGCTCGCGCCGTCGCTCGTGCCGGCTGTTGCCGCAGCCGCCTCGCCTGCCGACTTGCAGTCGCGGGTGGACGGACAGGACAGCTTCGGATCGGCAATGCTCGCTGGGCTACCCCTGGCGTTCGTCGAGAACCGGGGCCAGTGGGACGCGAGAGCGAGATTCATGGCTCGCCAAGGGGGCATGGCTACGTGGTTCGAGACAGATGCCATGACGTTGCAACTCAGGAAGCAGGGGGCGGAAGGGCGCGGTGCCGTTGTCCGACTGGCGTTCGAGGGGGCCGCCGCCGATAGGCGGCTCGAGGGCGAAGACCGACAACCAGGCACGTTCAGTTACTACCTTGGCAACGATTCGTCGAAGTGGCAAACCAACGTGCCGTCGTATTCAGCCGTCGTGTACCGCGAGATCTACAGCGGCATCGACATCCGCGTGCGTGACAACGGCGGAACCCTGGAATACGACATCCTGGCGGCGCCGGGGGCCGACCTCGGACAGATCGTAATCTACTGTGATGGGGTTGACGGTCTCGATGTCCGCGACGACGGGTCGCTGCTCATGCAAACCGAGACTGGCTCGATCGTTCAAAGACCGCCGGTCACGTGGCACGAACTCCCTAGTGGTGCCCGGCAGCCCGTGGCGTGCAACTATCGCAAACTCGACGACACTCGATACGGGTTCGAAGTGCCGCACCCGGATTCGCGCTGGCCGCTCGTCATCGACCCCGCGCTGGAGTGGTCGACGTTCATCGGAGGCTCGATGAGCGAGAAGGCTAAGGATCTGCACGTCGACGAATCCGGCGTCGTGACCGTCGTGGGCTTTACGAGTTCCTGGGATTTTCCGCAGCCCCCCCCCACGGATGTCTTACCTGAATTCGACGCGTTCATCACCCGCCTGGACGCGAGCGGAAGCACGCAGATGTTCACCGTATTCCTCGGAGGTGAGGGTACTGACTTAGCCCATGCGGTCGCCGTGAGTGATTCGGGTGAGATAACGCTCGGTGGACAGACCCAGGCACCAGACTTCCCCATAGAGCCGTTTCCCGGCGCTCTTCAGAGTACTTTCGGCGGCCAAACGGACGGCTTCGTGGCTCGCTTCAGCAACGTCGGAGACCTTGTTTACTCGACTTACTTCGGCGGCGACGAGAATGACAACATCTCGGGTCTGGCGTTGGACAGTGCCAACGCCGTACTCGTGACCGGCAAGACAGAGTCGCCGCCGGACCCGGATTTCCATGCTACCCCCGGCGCATACGCTGATAGTCTAAACGGCAACTCCGATGCGTTCGTATGCCGCTTCACTCTCAATGGAAATGGAAACGACGATCTGACATATTTCACCTACCTTGGAGGGTTCGGAAAGGACGAGGCCTTCGACCTGATCGTGGACCCAGGGGACCATGCGATCGTCGTGGGCGCTGCCGGTGACGGTTTTCCGACCACGGTGGGCGCGTACCAGGAGATCTTCAGCGGGGGAAAGCCCGATGGGTTCGTGAGTCACATGAGCCTGGATGGAAACGGTGCAAGCGATCTTCTGGATTCCACCTATCTGGGCGGAAGCGACGCTGACGAAGCCCGTGCCGTGGTCTTCGACAGTCCCGGCCTGATCACCGTGGCGGGCGTTACACGCTCAGCCGACTTTCCCACGGGGACCGCGTATGACCCTGACTTCAACGGTGGTCTTTGGGATGCCTTCGTCGCACGCTTAGATATTAACCAGACCGGAACGGACCAGCTTACCTACTGGACATACCTCGGCGGTCAGGGTGACGACCAAGCGATGGCCTTGGCGTCTGACGGTGCGGACGCCGTGGTCGTTGCGGGGTTTACGGCGTCATCCGGCTTTCCGACGGTAGGTGGTATCCACGCTCATGCGGGAGGCAACGATGGGTTTGTGTCGCGGCTGGACCTAACTCAAGCCGGGCTGGAGCAACTAACGTATTCCACCTTCCTTGGCGGCTCCGGCGCCGACCGCATCGAAGCGATCGCAGTCCACGCGACAGCGACAGCCACTGTAACCGGCTGGACGAATTCGACCGATTTCCCCACGACTCTTGGGGCATTCGACGAAACCTATAACGGGAACGACGACCCAGATAAAGCCGACGACGATGTGTTCGTCTCGCGTCTTAACCTCGCCGCTGATCTTCCGCCACACATGATCGTGGTCTTGGACGAAACGGGCTCGATGTGTCGGGTGCGTATTAACGACCACACCCGCTGCCAGGACGCGTTGCTGTTCGCGCGGGCCGCCGTCGGCGAGTTCGGAATCGCGCACCCCGATGGTCTGGTTTCCGTTTGGACATTCGCTCACCCTCCGGGTCCGACAAACCGCACAAACGGCTTCGTCGGACACGTCGAGGCCACAGCAGTTTTGGACTTGTTCCCGACCCTTCCACCACCTCCTCCGACTTGCGCGGGTTGCTCCGGAATGACTCCGCTGGCGCAGGCAATCTGTACATCGATCGACACCTATCCTGCCGCGCAACCATCGGCGGACAGGTACTTGTACGTTTACAGTGACGGCTTCGAGAACTGGAGCAGCGGAGAATGCAGTGGCTTCCACGCCCAGATTGGAAACTGGTGCTCGGATGACCCGCCGGACAAGATCGCGTTCGAGGAGGGATCCTGGCAACGCAAGGTCTGTGACAAGATCGCAGCGGTGGGCATTGACCACCGGAACATCTGGTATCTTGACGACTTCTGGGTACGGCGTGGGGATCCGAGGATAGACGTCGAGACGGGCCGAGAAGTTAGGGGTGCTCTGGACGATGAGTTCTTCGATGCCATCGCAACGTTTGGCGGCTACACGAGGGTGCCGGACGGCGACCCGGACGTGCCTCCGCCCACCGGCGCATGCTGTATGCCCGACGGGACTTGCGCTGCCGGAGAGTTCGAGTTTATGTGCGGTCTCATGGGTGGAATCTACCAAGGGGACGACACGGCGTGCGCCGATGTCGAATGTCCGCGGGCGTGCTGTCTAGGCGATGACACGTGTACTGTGGATACGCCCACGGCCTGTGGAGGACAAGGTGGCACTCCGCAACCCGCCGGTGAGACATGCAGCGTACCCGAGGCGTGCTGCCTGCCTGGGAATGTGTGCAGCGATCTCGACCCGTTGTGCTGCCTGGCCGAAGGCGGGACCCCGCGGGGGATCGGTACTTCCTGCGGTACGATCAAGTCATGTTGCCTGGCCGGCGGTGCGTGCCAGATCATGGACGAACAGTGTTGTCTTGCCCGCGGCGGTCTTCCCAAGGACGAGGCGTGCCTGGGCGATCTTGACGGTGATTTCATTGACGATCGCTGTGAGGATCCTGTGGCGTGTTGCATGCTCGACGATACTTGTGCGACCAAAACACCTGATGATTGCGATGCCGCGGGCGGTGTTACACAGGGGCCGAGGACGTGGTGCAGTGAACAGCCCGGCGCGTGTTGCTTGCCCAATAATGTCTGCCAGATGGCAGACCCGATATGTTGCTTCGAGGAACTTGGCGGAACACCACGGTTGGGGGGCGAGTGCCTCCAGCCCGAGGCCTGCGTCATGCCCGGCGGGGGGTGTCAGGAGGTCGATCCTATCTGTTGCGTCGAAAACGGCGGGACGCCATCGGGGGCAGGGTCCACTTGCACCGTCGTCGAGGCGTGCTGCTTGCCCGACGGTACGTGCCAGATGCTCGATCCGCTAAGCTGCGAGGTAGCGGGCGGCGTCACACACGCAGGCGAGTCCTGCACGGCAGTACAGGGTTGCTGCTTCGGTGACGGGAGTTGCGAGGACCTTGACCCGCTATGCTGTGCTGATCTTGGCGGGACGTCGCACGGACTTGGACTCCTGTGCGTGGCCTCGCAGGCATGTAACCTGTCGCTGCCCGATCGGTGCGAGGAGATCGAACCCACGTGCTGTACCTCGCTGGGCGGCGCGCCTCAAGGCCCCGGATCTAACTGTGATCCGGAGGCTTGCTGTCTTGCGACCGGCGAGTGTATTAATACGTCGGCGTTTTCGTGCGCGGCTCAGGGAGGTACGCCGCTAGGGCAAGGCACTTCCTGCGCGGCTCCACAAGCCTGCTGCTTGGGTGATGCGTGCGACGACCTCGACCCGCGGTGCTGCACTGAACTGGGTGGCACACCGCAGGGAGTGGGCACGTCGTGCGGTGTCGAGGAGGTGTGCTGCTTTGCGGGTGGCGACTGTACGGTTGCGGATCCGCTGTGTTTTGACGAGCTAGGCTGTGAAGTACCGGTGGCGTGCTGTCTCCCGTTTGGAGCGTGCCAAGACCAACTTACCGTTGGCGAATGCATGAGCGCTGGCGGTACCCCAAAGGCTCCCGGCGTGCCCTGCGCGCCCGCAGAGGCCTGCTGTCTGCCGAATGGGCTGTGTCTTGACACAGACTCCGCGTGTTGCGTGATGGCGAGTGGGACGAGTCAAGGCGCCGGCACCACGTGCGATCCTATCGGCGCCTGCATTCTGCCGGACGAGTCGTGCATCGAGACAACAGAGGATTGCTGCCTCGATGCCATCGGCACCTACCTAAACGACGGGACCCACTGCGCGTTCTGCGGCGACGGCGCTTGTGACGCGGGCGAGGATCAATGCAGTTGCTTTGTCGATTGCGGGGTACCACCGCCAACCGAGGATCCCGACTCGACCTGCGCGGATGGGTTGGACAATGATTGCGACGGATTGACGGATGATGACGACGTCGACTGCAAAGTGGGCATCCCCACCGTCTCCGAATGGGGCATGGTGGCGATGATACTGCTGATGTTGACAGCGGGGACGGTCATCCTCAGGCGGCATCAGCCGACGCAAGCCTGACCGATCGCTCGACCGATGGGCTTAGAGGAGGCCGCCCTTCACACGGGCGGCCTCTTGCTTGCCCGGTGTGCTGGTCCAGCGATTCTTGCGCCATCCAAGATCGGACATAATGCCTTCCTGCGTAGGCATTATGATGGCCTCCGGT
>JAJDDX010000182.1 GCA_029260055.1 Phycisphaerae bacterium | reverse complement strand
CAACCTGCCTGCTGTTCACTCTTCCGCCGTCCCATCGACATGATCACGCCCTCCTGGCTAATACCATGCCAACAACTCCTTCAAGACGCGTGCCAGAAAGGAGTGAATTTCAACAGGCTGCTAAGGGCGATTTCGTTGCGTCTCGCGATCACGCGAGAGAAGCGCTCCTGATCGATCCGACTGCTGCGATGGCTCACAACAACCTTGGCGGTGCGCTTTGGGCCACGGGGGACTACAACGGGGCCACCGATCAGTGGAAGCAGGCACTCCGGGACGACCCAGACCTTGGTCTCGCTCACTACAACCTTGGCCGTGCATACGCGTCCGAGGGCGACTTCAACCGGTCGATCAGGCACTGGCGCGAAGCCCTGCGGATCGATCCAGGTTCTTCCAATGCGCGTATAGTCCGCCGCCACCCCTTTATGAAGGAGGATGAGCTTGACGCGGCCATAGAGCGCTACACCGGGGCGCTCCGGAAGGACTCGGACGATGCCAACGCCCACTTCAATCTAGGCAATGCACTGAGTGAACGGGGCGCACTTGATGGGGCGATCGAGCATTACCGCGAGGCGCTGCGGATCGATCCGGAGGATTTGGATGCCCATTACAACCTCGCCAGTGCGCTGAAGGGCAAGGGCGACCTCGATGGCGCTCTTGAGCACTTCGACTGGGTGTTAGGGATCGATCCGGACGACGCCGCCGCCCACTACAATCGCGCTTGCGCCTTAGCATTGAAGAGAACCTTCGTATCGGCTGCTAAGGCGTTGGCCAACGCCATCGAACTCGATCCGCGCTATCGCGAAGTGGCGAGGGCAGACAAGGACTTCGACGCCATTCGCGACGATCCGGCCTTCCACGAGCTCGTGTATGTCGATTAGAGCTAGGTGGAGTGCCGTGTGGTTGGTGACGGCGCAATCCAGCGAGCCTGCGGCCAGGCCCCCCTCCGCCCCCCTTGGCAAGGGGGGAAGCTGTGCGGCCGCACGCGCTGTGCCCGTGCCATCCTGGCGGCCGACGCACGCGTCATCTATCCGCCAACTTGACCCAAGCCGCGCGCCCGAATAAAACCCAAAGCCTATGTTTGATGCACTAGCGGACAGATTAAACAACGTCTTTCGCGGCCTCCGAGGCCGCGGCAAGATCACCGAGGAAAACGTCGGCGAGGTCATGCGGGAAATCCGCTCCGCCCTGCTCGAAGCCGACGTCCACCTCGATGTCGCCACGGAATTCTGCAAAGACGTGCAGGAAAAGGCAATCGGGGCCGAGGTCATCAACACCCTCAAGCCGGCCGACGTCATGGTCAAGATCGTCCATGACGAACTCGCCGAGCTGATGGGGCCGGTCGATCCGAAGATCCCGTTCGTCTCACCGGGCCCGACCGTCCTGCTCATGGCCGGCCTCCAGGGCTCTGGTAAGACCACGACCTGCGGCAAGATGGCCAAGATGCTGTCCGAACGCGCCAAGCGGCCGCTCATGGTCGCAGCCGACCTCAAACGCCCGGCCGCCATCGACCAGTTAGAGGTCCTCGGCTCGCAGATCAACGTGCCCGTCTACACCGAACGCGGCCACGACAACGCCGTCAAGGTCTGCCGCAACGGCATCAAGCACGCCAAGAAGAACGACCACGACGTAGTCATCCTCGACACCGCCGGCCGACTCGCCATCGACGACGAGCTGATGGGCGAACTCGAAAAAGTCGCCGGCGCCGTCAACCCGCAGCAGGTCTACCTCGTCCTCGACGCGATGACGGGTCAGGACGCGGTCAACACCGCCAAGATCTTCAACGAGCGCCTCGAACTAGACGGCTGCATCCTCACCAAGTTCGACTCCGACACGCGCGGTGGTGCGGCGCTGTCGGTCAAGCGCGTCACCGGCAAACCGATCAAGTTCATCGGCGTCGGCGAGAAGCTCGACGCCATCGAGGAATTCCACCCGCAGCGCATCGCCGGCCGCATCCTCGGCATGGGCGACATCGTCGGCCTCGTCGAACAGGCACAAAAGCACTACGACGAGGAAGAAGCCAAGAAGCTCGAAGGCAAGATGGCCTCCGGCAAGTTCGGCCTCGACGACTTCCTCCTCCAGCTCAAGAAGATGAAGTAGATGGGGTCCATGAAGGACCTCCTCAAAAAGATCCCCGGCATGGGCGACGCCCTCGGCGACATGGACATCGACGACGGCGAACTCACGCGCCTGGAAGCGGTCATCCAGTCCATGACGCCGCAGGAGCGTGAGAACCCGAAACTCATCGATACGTCGCGCCGGCGCCGCATCGCGCGCGGGTCCGGCTGCGATCCGACCGATGTCAGCGGGCTCGTCAAGCAGTTCGAGCCGATGCGCGGCATGATGAAGGCAATGAGCGGCCAGTCGCTCATGCAGCGCATGAAGATGGCGCCGCAGCTTTCGCAGATGATGGCCGGCGGCGGACCGCCGAAACTCAAGTCAAGCACCAAAGCCACCAAGCGCGTCGTCAGCAAGAAAGATCGCCGCAAGAAGCGCCGCCGCAAGTAATCTTTCCGCTATTCACAGAAGATTCCGGACAGCTCCGCGCGACCTGTACGTGCAACCGCCCGGCGGGTGAGCCGGTAGACGACTATGTCGCTACTTGTAGGTTCGTTTCCGCCGCCTGGAACCGGGTCCGGTCAGCCGGTACGATTGCCTCAGTGGGGTCGGATGAGCTGGGCTTGAGCCGCTATCGAGCCGAAAAGACTGATAGCGATTCTGTTATCGGTACTACCGTGCGCGGGCGAGCCAAGCCGACTTCCGATTGGGACTTGGGTTGGGTTCCCCGTGACGACAGATGGGTGGCGATTCTTGCGTGCTTACGCCCTTACGACCGGATCATCGCTTCGTCGTTGTTCATGCCTCGGCGCAGCCGCCCTTGTGGCCCTTTGCACCGGTCAGGCGTCGGCACAGCGTTGGGATGCTCCAGCGCACGAAGGTGATCAAGGCATCGTATCGGTTCTGATCGAACCGAGCGCGCCGATCTACAATCTCTTCCAGCATGCGGAGGAGGGCATCGCCCGCGCCGACTGGAAGTTCGTCATCGACTCCCTGCAGCGCATCATCGACCACCCCGAGGGTTCCCTGTTGCCTCGCCCGGAGGGGGCGACAACCGCCGGCGAGGTGTTCGAATCCGCCCGTCGCGCGGCGTCGCGCCGGTTGTCGGCGCTGCCGCCGGAGGGACTCGCCGCCTATCGTTTGTTGTACGACGGCAAAGCGCGGGCACTACTTCAGCGTGCGAGGCGCGACTACGACACCACGCTGTTGAGATCGATCGTAGACCGGTACCTGCTGACCAGTTCCGGTGACGACGCTGCGGTACTCTTCGCTTCCTGGGCGCTCGATGAAGGCCGGCCCGCCGAGGCACTTGCGGTGCTCGGCGACCTGGTCGAACTCGCTGCGGCCTATGACGTGCCGCGTCGCTCGATCGCGGTCAAGATGGCGGCCGCGTATGCACAGCTCGAACAGTATGACGAAGCCGCGACCATCGCCTCGGCACTTGCAGGCGGCGCGGAGGACTTGTCGCCCGACAACGAAGCGTCGCTGCTGGCCGAGATCGAAAACGTTGTCCGGCAACTGCCCGAAGCAGACCGCTCGGACACGGCGATGGCCGGAGGCACAGGCGATCATGCGAGTTGGCCGGTGGGCGGAGGATCGCCCAGCCGAGGCGCCCGCATGGCCGAAGTATCGCCGACGATCGGGCGATCAATGCCGTGGCGCGTCGCTCCGCCCGGCGTCGAGCCGGCGTCGTGGCGGCCCACGGTTTCCGATGACCCGCATGATCCGTTGGTGGCACCGCCGGGGCGCCTGGTCGCCAGTGACGGCCGCCTGCTTGCACGGACACCGATGGGGCTGGCTGCGTACGACATCGACACGCTCGATCCGATATGGGCGCTCGACCACCCCGCACAAGTCGACCCTTCCGGCGATGGCGGCGCGTCGCAGATCTTGGACATGTCGCCAATGTGGTCGGAAGAGGTGATGGACGAGGCCGTCGTCTTTGAGGACCGCGCCGCTTGGTCAGTGTCGATTGCCCACGGTCTCGCGCTGAGCTTCACGCGCGTGTCAGCCGCGGTGACCGCGCGGACGTTCATTGCGGGCGGCATGCGGATGCGCATGGGCGACGGCGGCGACGGTGAGGGCGACACCATGCTTCTGACCGCCCACGATGCAGTGACCGGCGAGTTTCGCTGGGAGCGCGGCGTGGCGTCTGATCCGTCACCGCTCGCCGGCGCGCAGTTCCGCGCCGCGCCCATTCCCGTGGGCGACGCGCTTTGGGTGCCGATCCAACGGCAGCGGGACCTCTACGCTGCCATCCTGAATCCGCGGGACGGCTCGCTCGTGCGAAGTGTGCTTCTCGGTACGCTTCCCGGGCGCAGCGCGCCGGCCTGGCAGGAGCTCCAGCCCGCGGCGGACCACAGCACCGTCTATATTCCGTCGGGGATCGGCACGATCTTCGCCGTCGACGCACACGATTACTCACTACGATGGGCAACCAAATACGCCGTGTCGACGATCGAGCAGGTCGCCTCGGCGTGGACGGCAGCCAGGATGCGGCTGCCCTCCGCACCGGTCGTCGCGGACGGACTTGTCCTGCTACTGCCCGCGGATCGACAAAGGTTGTTCGCGCTCTCCACGGCGAGCGGGGAACTGCGCTGGTCGACTCGACTGAGCGAGACAGCGTACATCGTCGGAGTCGGTGACGGACGCCTATGGCTGGGAGGCCGGCAGCTGTCCTGCCGTTCGATCCGCGATGGTGCCGAGCTTTGGCGGACGGACGTGGAGGTCGCCTCGACGGGGCGCGCCGTGCTGTCCGGCGGCCTGATCTACGTGCCGAGCTGGGACGGCCTCGCGTCCTACGACGCGCTGACCGGTGCCGAAGCCGGGTTCGAGTCATTACCCACGGCCGAACCCGCTCTCGGCAATCTGCTCTGTATCGACAACGCGATGTTCAGCCTCGATCCCGGTTCGATTCGCCGATTCCCCGACGTGACGCGAGCCTATCCGGGTGCTGTAGCCAGGTATTCGGAAGACCGGACTGACTTGTCGGCGGCGGCACGGCTCGCCTGGCTCGAGATTCTGCGCGGTGCCCCTGATCGCGCCTTGGAGGTCATAGGGGACCTATCCGCGGAGCCGGGGGATGGCGGCGCTACATTAGCCCTGGCCAACGCACAGGTGGAAGCACTGCTCGAAGTAGCTCAGCGAGCGGAATCCGCGAACGCAGCCTTGCCCTTCCTGGAGTCGGCAGTCGCCGCGGCTCGCGGGCCGAAAGACCGTCTGCGCTGCGGCCTCGCACTCGCGGAGCGACTCAGTGAGGCCGGCAAACACGCGGAGGCCTACCGGCACCTGGTGCAGCTCGGCTTGTCGCCTGCCGCCGACGGAGTGACGCCCGTGGCGGATTACGTCGAAGCTCCGGCGCGCTTCGCCGTCGCCGATCTGCTGGAAAGGCTCGGAGACAGGCTCGAAGGCATCGAGAGGACATCGCTGGCTAATGAACTCGGCGAGAGGCTCGGCCGAGCAGCGACGACGGTTCAGTCGTGCGATCCGCCGCGCCGTTCGGCGGAGTGCCGCGAGGCGGAAGCTGAATTACTGGCGGCGGCGCAACTCGGTGCGCTGGGGGCGCCGGCCGACCGAGCCCGCCTCACCATGGCCGGACTCAGAACCGAGCAGCAGCGATTCGAGGAGGCCGAACAGTTCCTGTTCGACGTCGCGCGGCGCGGCGCAAACGCGCCCGACAGGATCGCCGCATTGATGAGACTCTTCGACCTTCACAGTGACGTCTGGGGGACCGAGGCGCGGCCCGGAGTCGGTGTGCTGGAGGAGTTGATGACACGTTACGCCGACGCGGCCGTGCCTGGCATGCCGGGTGAGACCGTTCGCGGCTGGGTGGAATCCGTCCGGGCGACGAACTCATCCGCTCTCGGCTCGCGGGGCGCCGGCTCGCGCGACGAAGCCACGTTCGCACTGACCGGGAGTCCCGCGTGGGCTCCCATCATCCTCGATCTGCAGCGCCGTCCCGGCATTGCGGGTTACATTCAAGACCAACAGATTCCGCCGGCTCTCTTTGACTTCGGCTCGTCGCAATGGGGCGCCATGTCGCACCGATTGGTGGCGCTCGGCGCGGATGAAGCCGTCGAGTGTTATGACGTAACCAATGGTGAAAACCTCTGGCGCGCCCCGCTCGCCGCCGAGGAGACGTTCGACGAACACCAGGTCAGGTGGCGACGGCCCGACGAGCGTGCCCGGCGCCGGGCATGGAAGGACGGAGAAACCGGAGTCGTCGCCACCGAGGACGGCCTGTTCGCCGTGGGCCTGGTCTCAGGTAAGCGCGTCTGGTCGCGACCTTACGAGCGTGGAGCGTTCGACACCGGCGAAAGCCTCCACACAGTGGCCACGGCGGGGGGACGCGGCTGGCTGGCTACGACTATTCGGCCGGGCAGACTGACGGCGATCCGTATGCTCGATGGAGCTACGATCTGGCAGCGCGACTTGCGCGGAGAGTCCGTAGATGAAATCCGCGTCTTCGACATCGGTGCACGCGGCGATAGCGACGCGGGCTTCGTTGAGGCGGCAGATCACGACGCCGTCGGTGAGCCGTCCGGCGACGTCATCGTGACCCTCGATGCGAAGCGCCAAAGAGCCCAGATCATCGGCGCCGCCGACGGGCGGATGATCAGCAAGCTGCTTTTCGAGCAGCCTGACCTCCAGGCCGAGCGCATCGACATTGTAGGCACCTCCGGCATGCTGGTGGGGCCGCGGTCGGATCGCGAGGCCGATGCTGTCACGGGCGTCGCGCTGGCCGATGGTGAACAGGCGTGGCAACTGAGCCTCTCACAGCCGCTTGTGCGGTTGTTCGTCCCGGCTGAGGGGTACGTGGGAATAGGCTTGCTCGGCGGCGGGGTACGGATTGTCGACGTGCATACCGGTGAGGTCATGTTTGAAAAGGACATCCCCGGCGGCCAACGGGTGGTCGATGGTCTTCTGGTGAGCGGCACGCTCGTGTTGCGATACCTGGAGCCGTCGGGCGCGGATGTGGCCATGGAGGCGTTTGATCTGGCAACCGGCGAGAGCCTCTGGGATCGCCATGCCCTGGCGCCGCTGGATGCCGCCGTCGAACCCATGCGCATGGCGGGCGGACTGATCCCGACGTTACTCGTACAAGACCAACGCGTGCGCGGGCGGCATGAGTACCTTTCGATCGTCATGGTCGATCCGCGAACCGGAGAAGACGTGGGGCAGCGTGCTGACTTCATGTACGGCTATGGCGGCGAGGGCACGGGCGTGCAGATCGCCGTTCGCTCCGGTGCGATTGTCGTGGGTACGATGATGGGGCTCTTCCCTTTTCAAACGGCGCAGGTCACGATGTCTCGGGGAGAGGATTCATAGATGGACGGCCGTTCTTTCATGTGGCGACTGTGTCCGGCTTTCCTCTTGACCGTGATGGTGGCCACGGTCTTCTTGGGAGGCAGGGCGGCCGGTCAGCCCACAGTCCCGTCGAGGCTACCCGACGGGGTCACACCGGAGGTCGACGAGGCGATAGCGCGCGGTCTGGCGTATCTCGCGCGCACGCAGGATCGCGACGGCTCCTGGTCCAACCGCGGTCAGTTCGGACGCTACCCGGTGGCCATGACCGGACTGGCGGGTTTGACATTGCTGATGGACGGCAACACGACCACGCAAGGCCGTTATGCCGCCCAGGTCGATCGCGCGACGAAATACCTACTCCGATCCGCCACGCCGAGCGGCCTGATCGCGCGCGATACGAACGAGGCGAGGCCGATGTACGGCCACGGCTTCTCCATGCTTTTCCTCTCTCAACTGCACGGCATGGTCGAGGACCCCGCGCGAGCCGAGACGATACAAGAAGTCCTCGGCGCGGGCGTACAACTCACGTCACGCGCACAGAGCACGCTCGGCGGGTGGTTCTACACGCCCAACTCCCGTAGCGACGAGGGTTCGGTGACCATTACACAGGTCCAGGCGCTGCGATCGTGTCGAAACGCGGGCGTGTCGGTACCGAAAGCCACCGTCGACGCAGCCATGCAGTATCTCGTGGCGTCGCAGAACAGTGACGGCGGCATCCGCTACACGGCTTCGCAGCGCGGCGGCACGTCGCGCCCGGCGCTGACGCCGGCTGCCGTGTGTTGCTGGTTCAATGCCGGGCAATACGATAACCCTCATGCCAAGAGAGCACTGGCCTACTGCAAGCAAGCGCTTCGGTCGCGGACGACGAGAACGGGCCACGACTACTACGGACACTTGTACCTCGCTCAGGCGTTGTACATATCACAAGATAAGATTTGGCCCGAGTACTACAGACAGCGATGCGAGTTCCTGTTGCGTGAACAACAGCCGGACGGTTCCTGGTACGGCGACGGCGTGGGCGACGTGTACGGCACGGCGATCGCGCTGATCATTCTGCAGCTTCCGTACAACCAGTTGCCGATCATGCAGCAGTAGATACGCGATGGCGTGAGTGAGTCGGCCGACTCCGATGAGTCGGCGACGCGTGAAGAAGAATCCAAACGGAGCGGACGATGCAAGACGACCTCGACCCGAAGTCCACCGAAGCGAACTTGCCGCTTGGCAGCGAGGATACCAAAACCGCCGAAGAACTGACAACCGCATACGAGCGCCTGCGGAGCGAACTCGCCAAGGTAATCGTCGGGCAGGACGAGGTCGTTCAGCAGTTGCTAATCGCGCTGTTCGCCAACGGACACTGCATCCTGGAGGGCGTCCCCGGCCTGGCCAAGACGCTGATGATCTCGTCGCTGGCGCGTTGCCTCGCGCTCTCCTTCAACCGGATTCAGTTCACACCCGACCTGATGCCGTCGGACATCACCGGCACCGAGGTGATCCAGGAGGACAAGGCTACCGGCTCTCGAAACTTCAAGTTCCTGCCCGGCCCGGTATTCGCAAACGTAATCCTGGCGGACGAGATCAACCGAACGCCGCCAAAGACCCAGGCCGCACTGCTCGAATCGATGCAGGAACGTCACGTGACGGTCGGCGGCGATCGCCATGACTTGCCGCTGCCGTTCTTCGTGCTCGCGACACAGAACCCCATCGAACAAGAAGGGACCTATCCGCTGCCCGAGGCGCAGCAGGATCGTTTCATGTTCAAGATTCTGATCAGGTACCCCTCGTACGAGGAGGAGTACTCGGTGGCGGAGCGCACGACCGCGATGGCGGCGCCGCAGATCGACAAGGTGCTAAGCGGAGAGGACGTACTGCGATTCCAGCAGTTGGTGCGGCGAGTGCCGGCCGCTCCCGATGTCATCCGCCACGCGCTGGACCTCGTGCGCGCGTCGAGGCCCGACGAGCCGGGAAGCAGCGACTTTATCAAGGAAATGCTCAGTTGGGGCGCCGGGCCACGTGCCGTGCAATCCCTGATCCTCGCCGGCAAGGTCCGCGCCCTCCTCGAGGGGCGGCATCACCTGGCGGTCGAGGACATCCGGAACCTCGCCCATCCGATCCTGCGCCACCGCATCGTGACCAACTTCTCAGCAGAAGCGCAGGGCTATTCGCCTGAACGGATCATCGACAAACTGCTGACCAGTGTGCCTCCCTTCAAGACCGACCTGGACGACGATGGACAGATCAGCAAAGTACTTTCATCCTGAAACACTCAGCCGCATTTCAGGGCTGGAGCTGCGCGCGCGCCACGTCGTGGAGGGGTTCGTCAGCGGCATGCACAAGAGCCCCTACAAGGGGTTCAGTGTCGAGTTCGCGAACCACCGCTCCTACGTGCCGGGTGACGACATCCGCCACATCGATTGGCGGGTCTACGCCAAGGCCGATCGTTTCTTCATCAAGGAGTACGAAGAAGAAACGAACATGCGCGTCCACGTATTGCTCGATTGCTCCGGGTCGATGGCATATCCCGAACACCCCGGCACGAACCGGATGACGAAGTGGGACTACGCTGCCACGCTGGCAGCGTCGCTCGCGCACCTGCTCGTCTATCAACAGGACGGGGTCGGGCTCACGCTGTTCGATCGGCAGGTCAGGCTGCAACTGCCGGTGTCGACCAGCCGCGCGTCTTTGACCAATTTCGCCGGGGCGATCGAGGCGAACGCGCCCAATGACAAGACGGACTTGGAGGCGGTCTTTACGCACCTGGCGGGCCACGTGCCGAGACGCGGCATGGTCGTCCTCATCTCCGACCTGCTCACCGATATCGACGGTCTTCTGAACGGCTTCCAACGATTCCGACATGCGGGGCACGATGTCATCGTCCTGCACGTCCTCGACCACGACGAGTTGGAGTTCCCGTTCGCCGATCGCACCCTGTTCGAGGGAATGGAGGATGTCGATCAGGAAGTGCTGACCGATCCCCAGTCCCTGCGGACCAGCTACCTGGAAGCGCTCGGCCGCTTCAATCAGAAGATCCGCGGAGCATGCCTGAATCATCGGATCGACTACGCACTCGTCAGCACGGCGCATGACGTCGACGCGACGCTGACGACTTTCCTGGCGACGAGAATGCACAGGCAGAGAGCACGGGCCTAGGATCGGTACCATGGCAGTAAGCGCGGACATCATGCAACTCGGCAAATCGGCGACTAGTTCGGTGACTAGTGCGGCGACTAGTGCTGTTTCTAAGAAGGACGTGTCGCTTCTTCCTCCCCTCCTCGCCAAGGAGGGGGCGGGGGAGGTTCTTCAGCGTCAGCGCACCCCCCTCCATCCCCCCGTGCCAAGGGGGGAAGCAAGACAGCAGAACCTCGCTGGAATCGGCACTCGGCACGTTGGCGTCGCGCCGCGGAGGCTCCCTGCATGACAGCGAGCGGCGCTATCCTCGCTGCCTTTGTATCGCCCGGCCTCTTCCTCGGCGGAGCGGCCGCGATCGCCGCGCCCGTGCTCATCCATCTGCTCGCACGCCGAAGGTTCCGGCGAATCCGCTGGGCTGCGATGGACTTCCTTGTCGACGCCGAACGCCGAAACCGCAGACGAGTCCGGATGGAAGAGTGGATCCTCCTAGCCCTGCGCTGCTTGGCCGTGCTCCTCATCGCCCTCGTCATATCGCGACCGTTCATCCGGCCCGGCGGGTTGGCGTCGACGCTCGGCGGCTCGCGCCAGACCGAGCGCATCTTCATTCTCGACGACTCTTTCAGCATGGCCTACGTGAACGGAGACCACGCTTCCTTCGAACTCGCCAAGGGGGCCGTGCGGACGCTCATCGACGCCATCCGAAGAGAAACGCCCGACGACACCGTGACCATCCTGCGCATGTCCGATACGTCCAGCCCGGTGGAGTCCGGAACCTATCTCGACCCCGCCCAGACCGAGGCGCTACTCGCACGGCTCGATGCGCTGACACCGTCCAATCGAGCGATCGAAGTCAACGCCGTCATCGCCGGCACGGTCGACTACCTTCAGCGGTCCGAGTCGATCGTGAGTGCAGCCGTCTACTTCATAAGCGATTTTCAGTCGCACAACTGGCTCGCCGCCGCGGGAACGGACGACGGCGAGAAGAGTGGCGATAAGAGCCGGCTCTTTGACTCGCTGACCGAATGGGCCGGCGACGAGCGGGCCTGCCGCATCGTGTGCATCAACGTCGCTGATCCGAGTGCCGCGAACACCGCCGTCACGGAACTCCGTCTGGCCGGCGGCCGTCTTGTAGCGGGAACGGCCGGCACCCTACGTACGAAGGTGGCGAACTTCTCACCGGAGCCTGTGGCCGGCGTGGAGCTCGACGTAGCCCTTGGCCACTGGCCCCAGCCGTCGAAGGCGATAGGCGATCTCGCAGCCGGGCAACAGGCGGCGGTCGAGGTGGCGATCGACTTCGTCCAGGCGGGCGATGTGGCGCTAACCGCGTCACTGCCGCCTGATGCTCTCCCGCTGGACAACATCCGATGGCTCGCGGCTGAGGTGTCCGGTGCGGTGCGCGTCTTAGTGGTCAACGGCGAGCCTTCGGACGATGTGCTCGAGGACGAAACCGCGTTTCTGACGACCGCGCTTCGCCCCGAGGGCGAGGTCTTCAGCGGCCACGAGTGCGAGGTGATCGACGAGGTCGAGCTCGACGACACGGATCTATCCGACTACCACGCCGTTGTTCTCGCCAACGTGTACCGCGTGAGCGAACCGGCGGTCGAGCGGCTCGAACGCTTCGCGCAAGGAGGAGGCGGGCTCGTGATGTGCCTCGGCGATCAGGTCGATCCGGACCTGTACAACACGGCGCTCTACCGCGACGGTAGCGGCTGCCTGCCGGCCTCTCTGAAAGAAGTGAGGCGGGTCCCGGATCAAGCCCACCTGGTGGCCGTCGATCGTCTGCATCCCACCATGAAAGGACTAGGCGGTGACGCCGATCCACTCGGCGTCGGCTTGATACCGTTCTTCAGCTTCTTCACGTGTGACCCGTTCGGCGCATCGGACTCGGACGAACTCCCTGATGGCGAGGCCGGCGGAATTGAATCCACCGCTCCGAGCGGTGCCGCCCGCGCCGCCCGTGTGATAGCTGCCTTCGACGACGCCGCGCAGAGCCCGGCCTTCATCGAGCGAACCATGGGGCTCGGACGCGTCGTACTTGTAACGACGGCCGTTGACAAGGAGTGGAGCTTGTGGCCCGATCATCCAGCCTATCTCCCGATGGTCCACGAACTGGTCCGTCACGTCGCTCGGCGCGGAGACGGTGGTCGGCCTCAGTGGGTGGCCGCGCCCATCGAGATACCCATCGATCCGGCCGTCTACGAGCCGGATGCCCTCGTGCGCACGCCGGCCTACCCCGCGGAGCATGAGATCGGAATCACTGCGGCGCCGAGCGACGACGGCTCCGGCCTCGCCTTTCGTTGGGATCATACGGACGAGCCGGGCATGTATCAGTTTGTGCTAAGTCGAAGGGACGGCGGGCAGCGCGTGCGCCTCGTGGCGGTGAACCCGGACCCGCGGGAAAGTGACCTCGCGACCTGTGGCCGTGACGAGCTTCGCGCCGCAGCCGGCGATGTCCCGTTCGAGTACGTCGACGGCACGGAAAACCTGGCAGACCGGGAAGGCGCTTCACGCACCGAGCTATGGCGAGGGTTCCTGATCTTCGGCGTGCTCGTGTTGATGATGGAGCAGGGTCTGGCGTGGCGGTGGGGCAGCCGCAGATAGGCGGATCGAATTCGAATGCCGATCGGAATCCTGACAACCTTGCCCGCACTCCTTACCGCAGCCACGCGTGACGAAGAGGAGTTCGTCACCGAACTGCGCAACCTGCCCGAGGGATGGCTCGCGGCCGGGGGGCTCGCGCTGGTCGGCTTAATGTGCTGGGCGGTCGTCTGGATGTATCGTCATGAGGGGCGGATCGGGGCGACACTTCGGCTCCGCACCGTGCTGGCCGTCATCCGCTGTGCCGTCATCCTGGGGCTGGTCGCGATACTCCTCGATCCGGTCCGCGTGCGAATCCTGCGTCGCTGGATCGATTCGTACACGATCCTTTTGGTCGACGATTCCTCGAGCATGGACCTGACCGACCGGTTCCGCGAACCCGAGTCTGCCAAGCGCGTGAAGACCGCGCTCGGGGTAGAGGAGGCGCCGCCGCTACGGCGAGCGGAGGTCGCGCGCCGAATGCTGGAGGGCGATCAGCGTCGTTTCCTACGCGAACTCGTACAGCGCAACCGGGTGGCGCTCTACACGTTCAGTGGTGAACCGACGGCGCTGGCCACGATGCGGGCTCAGCGCGAGGGGCCAAAGCGCCGAACACCGGGCACGAGGAATGGGACAGCCGGAGTCGCCGGCGTCGATCTTGCCTTTGGCGCAACCGGGGCGACTACGAACATTGAACGCGCAGTCCGGCGCACCGTCGAATCCGTCGGCACTGCGCCGCTCGCCGGTGTCGTTGTGCTTAGTGACGGCGGATTCAATCAGGGAGCGGATGCCGACGAGGTGGCACGCTACGCCCGCGAGCGGCGCGTGCCGATCTACGCGATCGGAATTGGCGATCCATCGCCGCCGCGCAACGTCCGTGTGACCGAACTACTTGCGCCGCAGAACGCCTTCCGCCAAGACCCGTTTGCCGTGACGGCGCAACTGGCCTCGCAGGGGATGGAAGGTCAGACGATCGAAATCCAGCTGCGCGAGCTGTCCGCGACAGGTGGCGATGAAGGACGCGTGGTCGACACGCGCACGATCGCCGTCGGCACCGATTCCACGATCAAACCCGTGACGTTCCAGCGCCGACAGGACCGCGCCGGACGCTATCTCTACGCCGTCGAAGTGCCGGTCATGGAATTCGAGACGGTAGCAGACGACAACAGCAAGCAGGCGACGGTCACGGTGATCGACGCGCGGACTCGCGTGCTACTCATCTCGGGCACGCCAAGCTGGGAATACCGCTATTTGACGCGGCTGCTGGAACGAGACGAGACGTTCGACGTGAGCTGCTGGCTTCAGTCAGCCGATCTCAGCGCCGTACGCGATGGCGATACCGTGATCGACCACATGCCGCGACTCGCCGAGGAGCTGTTTCCCTACGATGTGATCGTGCTGTTGGACGCCGACCGGTCCGAGTTCGACGAGCCGTGGTGCCGGCTGATCGACACCTTCGTGACCGCGCACAGCGGCGGACTCCTGGTGACAGCCGCACGCGCGCACACGCCGGACTTCCTGCGAGACGAAACCCTCTCGCCGCTACACGACCTACTCCCGGTGACGCTCGACCCGGAGGCCGACCTCGTGCTCAACCGCGTGGGGCATTATCAACTGTCGCCGTCACCGATCGAGATTCCGACGACCGCGTTCGGTCACCCTATACTGAGATTGGCGGACGACGCCACATCGACAAAGCTACTGTGGCAGGATGCCGCCGACGTATATTGGCACTATCCCGTCATGCGCGAGAAGCCCGTCGCCACGGTGCTCTTGCGGCACGGCAATCCGCGCATGCGCAACGCAAACGGTGGGCACGTGTTGGCCGCCGTGCAGTATGTCGGGTCGGGACGCTCCGGCTTCGTCGGCTTTGACGGTACCTGGCGCTGGCGACGCCACGGTCCCGAGCGTTTCGACCGGTTTTGGGTGCAGATGTTGCGGTACCTCGCGGAGGGCAAGCTCCTTTCCGGCGCGCAGCGTGGCTCGATCATCACGCAGAGCGATCAGTTCGCGCTCGGCGAGGCGGTCAACGTGAGTGCCCGCCTGTTTGACGCCCGCTTCGAGCCGATTCGCCGGGACGAGGTTACGGCGCGATATCGGGTGGACGGCGGAGGCGGCGAATTCACCCTCAAAGCACAACGAGATCAGCCCGGCTGGTTCGAGGGCCGCTTCGTACCCGAGACCACCGGAAGCTACGCGATCTCCGTGACCATCCAAGACCCCGGCGATCGCGAGCCGATGGAAGTGACACGTGAGATTCGCGTCTCGCGCCCGAACATCGAAGTGTTGCATCCGCAGCTCGACCGTGCAAAGCTCAGGGCGCTGGCCGAAGGCTCCCACGGCGGGCGATACTTCGAAGTGGATGAAATGCAGGCCGTGCCGGACCTGATCCCGGACTTGCACGAGGAAATCCCGATCCGATCGCGCCCGCGGAGCCTGTGGGATAACGGCGTCGTGCTGGCGGCCTTGCTGGGCCTGCTGACCATCGAATGGGCGCTGCGGAAATGGAATCGGCTGTTGTGATCTGTGACACTGATCCGCGAACGAAAAGGAAAGCCTCGAAGGATGGCTACTAGCGGCGACTTGCTGAGGGCTAACGCGACGCCGGCGCTCGACGCCGGGCTGTCGACGCGACTGCGCGCGGTCGCAGTGCGCCTTCGGTGGTTCGTCTTCGTCGAAGGGCTCGCTTGGGTCGTGGGGTTCCTGTTGCTCGCGCTGTTCGTGCAGTTTGCCCTGGACTACGGTCTGCGCGGTCTGCGCTGGAGCATGCGCGCGGCATCGCTAGCGGCCATCCTCAGTGGGACCGGCTGGCTAGCATGGGTGCGCCTGATCAACCCACTTCGGGCACGCGTGGGACCTATCGAAATCGCCAGCCTGCTCGAACGACGATATCCTCAGCTTTCGTCACTACTGATCTCCGCGGTGAGGTTCGCGTCCGGCGACGTAGGTCCGGCCGCGTCCAACTCACCCGCGATGATCGCATCCGTCGTCAACCGTGCCGAGCGGGTGGCAGCACCTTTGGACTTCTCCGTCGTGCTTGAACCGCGGTCGGTAAGGCGATCGCTGGCCGGGCTGGCCTGCGCCGGCTCGATCGTCGCGGCCTTGGTGCTCGCGGCGCCGGAGACGTCAGCCCTCTGGTTCTCGCGGAATGTGCTTCTACGCGACGTGCCCTGGCCGAAGCAAACGCAACTCGTCGTGGACTTCGAGGGCGACGAGTTGCTCGCCGCGCGCGGCGACGACGTAGTGATCGAAGCCCACGCGGACGGTGTGCAGCCTCGTGCCGTGGAAATCCTCTTTGAGACCGACTCCGGGCAACGGGGGCGCGATACGATGGTCACGGTCGGAAGTGCCGGGTCCCACCGCTACCGCTACACATTCAAGAACGCCCAAGACGATGTCGTGTTCAGCCTCGAAGGCGGCGACGATGCCACGGGCGACTATCGCATTGGCCTCCTCGATCGACCGCGAGTGACCACCGGCGAACTCCACGTCACCCCGCCCGCCTACACCGGCCTCGATCCACTTGCGCTGGGGGACGGGCAACGCTCCGTCCAGGTGTTGCCCGGCAGCGAGATCGGCATCTCGGTGAGAACGAGCAAGCCGGTAATCCGGGCAACACTGATGGCCGGCACCGACGAAGTCGTGGAAGCAGTCGAGGCCGCCGGGCAGCATGATCGATTCGATGTCACATTCGTCGCTCTCGAATCACACACGTACCACTTCTCGCTGCTCGATGAGGCCGGGCTCGAGAACAAGAGGCCGGCCCGTTTCGCGCTGCGCGTCGTCAAAGACGAACCGCCGCGCGTGCGCATGAAGCTCGACGGCGTCGAAGACATGATCACGCCGGACGCGGTGCTCCCCGTCGAGCTGGACTGCGCCGACAAGTACGGGCTCGCCGATGTGGAGATCGTCTACGACGTACTGCGCGAGGGAAGCCGGTCACAAAGTATTGACCTGCCGACCTTCAAGCCCGGAACGACGCGATTCCTGACAACGCTCCACTGGCCCGCAGCCTCCGCGGCGGTGGTCCCCGGTGATCGAGTGACGCTGCTCGCACGGGCAACCGACTTCGACGACGTATCCGGGCCGAACGTATCCCAATCCGCTGAGCTGTCCTTCCGCGTCGTCACCCGTGACGAACTGCTGGCGGAACTCGCACGGCGAGAGCAGGAATATCGGATCAGCTTCGAGCGACTTGTCGAATCACAAGAACAACTCCGCGGGCGAGCCCTCTCCGTGCGCTCGACCCAGCGTGGCCAAACCGAGGCCACCGCGGATCTGGCCGCCGCGCTCGCGCCGCTCGAGCGGCGCCAACGGAACATCGCAAGCAGCGTGAACGTGGTTCGGCAGCAATTCGACCAGATTCTACTGACGCTTCGCGTGAACGGGCTCGACACCGCTGACGAAGCGGATCGGCTTGTTGGCGGGATCATCGATCCGCTCAACGAGTTGGCCAAGCGGGAGTTGGTCGTCGCGGCCGACACGATCCGTCAGTGGTCCCGCGAGGGCGGTGAGGCCAAGGCGGGCGAGTTGGACCGGCGGCACGAGGCCGCAATCGTGACGATGCGGGAGATTCTCGCGCGTATGATACAATGGGAAGGGTACCACGAGGTCGTCAACATGCTGCGCGATATCATCCGGCTCCAGCGCGAGTTGGGTGACGAGGCGCAGCAGGCACTGATCGACGAGGCGGATGATGTCTTTGACGATTAGAACAAGACCAGCCGTGCTATTGGGTGTACTGCTGCCTTTAAGAAGGTCGTGCTGCTTCTTCCTCCCCTCCTTTCCAAGGAGGGGTTGGGGGAGGTTCTTCGTCGGCAGCCTACCCACCTCAGTCCCCCCTTGCCAAGGGGGGAAGCAAGACAACAGGATCTTTCTGAAACCGGCACTAGCAGTGCTATTGGGTGTACTGCTGGTTCCGGTGTGGCTGGCCGCCGCGCAGGATGCCGATGCGCAGGCCAATCCGGAGATGGATCCGCTCGCCGTCAAGGAGGAGATGATTCGCGACCGCTTCAAGCGGTTCGAAGATCGCGTCTTCCGATTGCGGGAGCAGCTATCCGAGATCGAGCCTGCCAACGCGAAGCGCCTCGCCAGGGTGCTGGACCGTGCCGGTGAGTTGCAGCTAGGTGACCGCCTGGAGGAGATCGTAAAGCTCCTCGATCAGGCAAACGCGCGCGGCGGCGCGCTCGAGGAACAGGGTAAATGGCTGGCCGACGCAGAGCGCGTACTCGGGATTCTCCTCGAGCGCGACAGCGACAACGAAGCCCGTCGCGACGAAATCGACAAGATGCGCCAGTTCAAGGAGGACGTGGATCAGATCCTCCAGCAGCAACGCGAACTCCGTAGCGAGGCCGCACAAACGGCGACCGCCAGGCAGATGGCCAAGCAGCTCGAACAGGCACTGCAACGCATCCAGTCCCTTCTCCGTGATCAGCAGAAGCTCCCGACCGATGACGCCTCGAAGGAGACCCGAGCGGACGATCAGCGCGACCTTGCACGCGACGCGGATGATCTTGCCGACGACCTGAAGAGTCTCGCGGACACGGCGCCGCCTGAAGAAGTCGATAGCGAGTCTCTTCTAGAGGCGCGACAAGAGACCGGCAAAGCCTCCGAATCCACCAAGGCGGGCGCTGAAGCGATGGCGCGTGCGGCGCAAGAACTCAGGCAGGGCAAACCCGTACCGTCTGCGGACCAACAAGAGGCCGTCGAGAAGCTCGAAGAGGCCCAAGGTCAAATCGAGAAAGCGCTGGAACAACTGAGGGAGGAATCCCAACTTCGCGAGCAGGCGCAGCAGCAAGAAGGGCTATCCGACGAGACCAAGGAACTGGGGAACCGCATGCGCGAAGACGGCTCGCCACACGGCGGCCCGCAGCAGAAGGGGACGCCCGGCCAGGAAGGGCTCGATGAAGCGCAAAAGGAGATGGACGAAGCCCAAGAGTCGCTCGAACAGGACCAACCGGACGAAGCCATTCCAGACCAGGACCGCGCGATCGAAGAACTGAAGCAGGCGCAGAAGGAACTCGATGAAGCGCTCAAACAGCTCCGCAAAGAGGAACGGGCGGAGATGCTTCGCGACCTAGAAGTCCGCTTCCGGCAGATGCTCTCCAAACAGCGCGCAATCAACGAGTTGACGGTAGTGCTGGATCAGTTCGGACGCGCCAAGTTCACCCGGGCGGAGGAACTTCAACTTGCCGATCTCGCGATGAAGCAACAAGAGTTGTCCGAAGACGCGTCTGCCTGCCTGAACATCCTCGACGAAGACGGAACGACGGTCGTCTTCCCGCGCGTGGTCGAGCAGGTGGCTGGTGACATGACCGACGTGGCGGATCGACTCGCCGAGCTTCTGGTCGGTGCGCTGACACAACAGGTCGAGCAAGACATCGTCGACGCGCTCGAGCAACTGCTCGGTGCCGTCCAGAAGATGCAACAGGAAAACGAGCAACAGGAAGGAAGCGGTGAGGGGGGCGATTCCGAAAACCAGTCACTTCTGCCGACCTCGGCGGAGTTGAAGCTGCTCAGGTCGAGTCAGCAACGCGTCAACAAACGGACCACAGCCATCGAATCGGCCAAGGCAGACCCGGCCGAGTCGCCCGACGAGCTAAAGAAAGCGGCTCAGGGGCTGGCCGATCGGCAGAAAGAACTCTCAGCGGTCGCCACCGAAATGCGCGATCGCCAGAACCAGCCATAGGCGGTCAGAGGCAAGAGGAACGGGCTTATGAAGACATCCGGCGAACCTAATGCTCCTTCCAGAAAGGGCGTGTCGCTTCTGACTCCCCTCCTTACCAAGGAGGGG
>JAJDDX010000181.1 GCA_029260055.1 Phycisphaerae bacterium | reverse complement strand
GTTCTTTCAGGCGGTTCGCCCGCACGAGGTCCACTTGGTGCTTTCCAGTGCCTGCGGCGAGGCCATTCTGACCGAGACCATCGAGCGTTTCAGCGAGATCGGAATCGATCGTGTGATATTCACGAAACTCGACGAGGCGGTCGGCCTCGGGGTGCTTCTTACGTGCCTGAAGAAGGCCAATGCGGCCTTGTCGTATGTAACGACCGGGCAGGATGTGCCGGACGACATCGAAGTCGGGCACGGCGCGGGCCTGGCGAGGCTCGTATTGGGATCGCCGTGCGGCGCGTAGCGGAACGAAACTACGGATGGACCACCGGTATCAGGTCTGGGAAGTGGAGTCCGGACCGGTGATGCATCGAGGGCGACAGTGACGCGGTGTGAGGACTGCCATGGCTCGGACACACACGCCTGACCATCGCATCGACCAGGCATCGCGGCTGCGCGAGCTGGCACGCCGTCGGACGACGTGCGCCAAGACCGTGGCTATCACGAGTGGCAAAGGGGGCGTCGGAAAGTCCAACGTGGCGGTCAACCTGTCGATATACCTGGCGGCCAAGGGCCTGCGCGTAGTCCTGGTGGACATGGACCTGGGTCTTGCCAATGCTGACCTGCTCCTCGACGTGCAGCCGCGATATAACTTATCACATGTGCTTACCGGACTGCGCACGCTTCCCGAGATCTCCGTGGAAGGCCCTTGTGGTCTGACCTTCATCCCCGGTGCGTCGGGAATCGAGTCGTTGGCGAACCTGTCGGAGTTCGAGCGCCGTAGCCTTATTGCGCAGATCGAAAAGCTTAAGCACAGTGCTGATATCGTTGTTCTCGATTGCGGCGCCGGCATCTCCAAGAACGTCTTGAGCTTCGCGTCGGCCGCCGACCATGTGCTCGTCGTGACTACGCCACAGCCGCCGGCGGTGACGGATGCCTATGCCACGATTAAGGCGTTACATCGTGAAGGTAGCGGCGCCGACATCCGGGTGGTCGTCAATATGGCGCGAAGCCGCAGTCAGGCAGACGTGACGTACAAACGACTTTCCAAAGTCGCGCAGAGATTTCTAAATTATTCAGTTGCGTACGCCGGGTACATGTTGCATGATACTGCCGTCGAGACGGCCGTTCAGGAGCGATGCCCGTTTGTCGTTCGCTATCCTGAATCGAATGCCAGCGCATGTATTGCCGCGCTGGCCGGTGACATGGCCCGGACATTCTTGAACAAGTCGCAACGAGGCGGGCTGTTCAAGCGGGTTGTCGGCTTGTTCGTCTGATCGGGCAAACCGAGGCCACTCGACAAACGCGGTCTGGCTTGGAAAGTCGGCAAGGATGCCGACGGTAGGCTCCCAAGCGACGGATGGTACCACGGAAGGAACCGTCGCATTCCTCCCGTGCGCTATTCCTTTGACCGGTAACTATTGAGCCTGTGGTTGCGACAAGGATGTTGCGCTCATGGTCGCCCGCTACGCCGGAGCGAGTCTGGGCCTCTTCGCCTTCGCGGTCGCCGTCGGGGCCGGGCTTTTCGTTCGGAATCCCGTCGACGTCACCCTTTCGCGCGGCATCCTCGCCTTGTTTCTGTTCTGCTTGATCGGACTCATCCTCGGTGAGGTGGCTCGCGCCGTAGTCGCCGAACACGAGAAGAAGCGTGAAGCAGAAATCCGTGACCGATATGGCTCCGACGCGGGCCCAGCGGTCACAGGAGAGCAGGAGGTCGACGCGCCCGAACAAGAAGCTGCCTAGGCCGGTGGTTCGTGTCTGCGAAGGGGAGCCCCTTCTCCGGCGGACATGCTGGCCGAGGCGACCCGGGGCTGGAGCCTACGGGAGGGGCGGCGCGGACGCACGTAGGAGCATGTTCGATGCGTGGAACGAAGGTTAGATCGGACATCCAGCAGATTTGGCAGAAGTACCGAGCGCGGGCGGATCGATCGCTGCGCAACAAGCTCATGGAGCAGTACCTGCCGATCGTTAAGTACAACGCCGAGCGCATCGGCGCCAAGCTGCCCGATGAGGTCGATCGGGATGATCTGGTTTCCGCCGGGATATTCGGCCTGATGGACGCCATCGACGCGTTCGACCTCGAACGAGGTGTCAAGTTCGAGACCTACTGCGCGCCGCGAATTCGCGGGGCTATCCTGGACGAGCTGCGCAGCATGGATTGGGTGCCGCGCCTCGTGAGGAGCCGGTCCCACAAGCTGGAACAGGTCTACCGCGAACTCGAGCGGACCCTCGGACGCGCGCCGAGCGAAGCGGAAGTGGCCCAGCGCCTGAACCTGCCGCGACACGAATACGACAAGCTCCGCCGCGATGCCACAGCCGTCAGCCAGGTCTCCCTTTCGCGCAAGTACGGTGAAACCGATTCGAGCAAGGAAGTGTGTGAGATCGACGTGATCGAGGACAAGCGAGGTAGAAACCCGATCACCGAGATTCAGAAGAAAGACGTACGCGAACTGATCACCCGCGGGCTGACCCGAGCGGAACGCCTCATCCTCATCCTCTACTACTACGAAGAGATGACGATGAAGGAGATCGGCGCCACGCTCGACCTGTCCGAGAGCCGCGTGTCGCAGATGCACTCATCGATCCTGGGGCGCCTCAAGGCACTCCTGGATACGCGCCGCAAGGACCTCGTCCACTAGACGGGGCCGGAACGGACAGCTCACGCCCGCGTGTCTGCTCGGAATCTGTGCTTACACCCCCGCTGTACGCTCGATACGAGGCATCCACATCCTCCACTGGCGCGATCCCGCCGTTTCTTCCGATATCGTTTGTTGGAAAAAGCGCGTGTTTTGGCGAGGGCGAGCTTGGCGCATGCAAGGCCCGCACCCGCCCGCTGGAGCCGTGATATGGCCGAGATCCCCAGCGATATCGGGTCCTCCGCCGCCCAGGCGAGTTTCCAGGCAAAAGAGGTCGCCAAGGAACGTGAGGCCCGACGGGCCGGCGGCGCCGATGCCGTCAACCGCGTCGTCAAGGCCGTCGACGAGCAGGATACCACCGTCGATACCGAGGACGCCGACACCGCCATCTTCGCCGACGCCGAGGGTGCGGGCAGCCAGGGGCGACCCTTCGAAGAGCAGGCAGAGGGCGAGAGCGACGGGGCGAGCGCTGGCGGGCCGGAAAACGGCCTCCACACCGACGAAGACGGGCAACTCCACCTGGATCTGGAAGCCTAGAACCTGGCATCCAGCAGGCGTCCGACCCGCCGGCGGGCGGCGTCATGACGCTCGGTCGGTGCCCCATTCCGAAAACGCGCGTACAATCCCTGCATGAAGTTCACGAAGATGCACGGCCTGGGCAACGACTACATCTACGTGGATGCGCGATCGGAGCGAGTCGACGATCCGGCTGCCACGGCCCGTGCCGTGTCTGACCGTCACACCGGAGTGGGCGGCGACGGGTTGATCTTGATCCATCCCTCCGGGCGCGCCGACGTACGCATGGAGATGTACAATGCCGACGGATCGAAGGCGCAGATGTGCGGTAACGGCATCCGGTGCGTGGCGAAGTATGCCGTTGACCACGGCCTGGCCGCCGGTCCGGAATTGACGATCGAGACGGATTCGGGTGTAAAACGAGTGTGGTGCCGTGTCAACGCAAGCCGCATCGAAGCCGTTCGCGTCGATATGGGGAAACCGTCGTTCGATCCGACCTTGCTGCCCTCCGCGCTCGAGACCGATCGCATCGTCAGCCATCCGATGACATTCGGAGGCGCTTCGCATGAAGTGACCTGTGTGTCGATGGGCAACCCGCACGCGGTCATCTTCGTCGACGACCTTGCCGGCCTGGAGCTTGAACAGATCGGCCCACACGTGGAACGCTCACCAGAGTTCCCCGAGCGCATCAACGCCCATTTCGTGCGCGTAGACGCGCCGTCCAAGGTGACGGTCCGAACGTGGGAACGCGGCAGCGGCGCCACCAGGGCGTGCGGCACGGGGGCCTGCGCCGTGTGCGTGGCCGGGGCGGTGACGGGTAGGTGTCACCGAAAGATCACGACCGCGCTACCCGGCGGCGACCTGGAGATCGAGTGGGCCGACGATGATCACGTCTACATGACCGGACCGGCCGTCGAGGTCTTCAGTGGGAACTGGGCTGCTTGTTGAGAACCGGGGTGGCATGGGTAAACTCGTTTGCCCGTGATGCTCCACCAGCTTTGATGAGTAACCTGAGTTCGCACGGACAAGCCGCAGCTTGTCCGTGGCACCCGAGCGCTGCCGCCCGGCACTTGGGGCTGCGTTCTTCCCACCCGTTGCGAAAGTCCGGCCTTCACGCGGCGTATGGGCCTCGAGGCTTGCGCTACTTCGGGAACTTCTTGTCCAGCGTTCCGTTCCATTCGTCGAGGCGGTCCTTGTGCGCGGCGAACAGGGCGGCCGCATCGCCTTCGATCGCCACCTCGTTCATCTTGTCGCCCTGAGCGATCGAGTTGACGACCTCCTGGCCGGCACTGACCTTGCCGAAGACGCTGTGTTTGCCGTCGAGGTGGGGTGTGGGGCCGTGGGTCACGAAGAATTGGCTGCCGTTCGTCCGGGGTCCCGCGTTCGCCATCAACAACATGCCGGGCGAATCGTGCCGACGGTCCGGGCTGAACTCGTCCTCGAACTGATAGCCCGGGCCGCCCGTGCCCGTACCCGTCGGGTCACCGCCCTGGATCATGAAGTCGCTGATGACGCGGTGGAACGTCAGTCCGTTGTAGTAGCCGCGCTGAGCCAGGTTCGCGAAGCTCGCGACCGTCACCGGCGCTTCGTTAGGGTACAGGTCGATCCGAATGTCGCCCTTGTCGGTCTTGATGACGGCGCTTAGTTCCATGGGATTCGATGCCTTTCGTGTAAGAGCCCGGCGGGCCTGATGGTTACTGTCTCGTACCGGCGACGGCCGCGACCGAAGCGTGCCTTAGGGTTGCCGCCGCGCGTACCATCCGCCGATTCGAGCCTGAAGTCAACCGGCTGGGGTGCCTGCCGTGCTAGCGGTGGCAGTGCTGATGGGCGGCTGCGTGCCGTCTGTCTCCGGATGCATGCCGTTGACACACGGGAGGGCTTGAAGTGCAATGGTCGACCGATCGCGGGCGATTAGCTCAGTTGGCCAGAGCGCCTCCCTTACAAGGAGGAAGTCGCAGGTTCAAGTCCTGCATCGCCCAGTCGGTTTTTGGGCCGGAAACCCCTATTTCTGTAGTTTTTCCTGAGTCTTCGTCAGTGCCATCTGTGTGGCCCTCACGGTCTGCTGAGGACACCTGAGGACCACTTGGGACGGGCGCAAGTGCCACCGGGGGTGCCACCGCAGAACCGCCTTCTGGATGCCGCCCGCCGCCGTCCGTGCCAGTCGCTCGGATTTCCTCGGCGGCCCCGGAAACGGCCGGCCCAGGCAGTTTTTCGATCTCGGCCCACAGGTCAAATACCGTGAAATCCTGGTAATGACGCTGCGTAACTCCGATCGGGGCGTGGCGTGCCAGCGCCGTCTGGGCCCGCTCATCGACGCCATAGAGCCCCATCCACGAGACAAATGTCGTACGGAGCGCGTGCCGATCGAAAGTTCTGCCCAGGTCATCGGCAAACGGGATTCCCGCCCGGTCAAGGTCGCCCCGGTACCGTTTGGGCTTGCCCTTCACCTTGTAGTCCGCGCCCTTGAGCGTCCGGAGCCTCGGGACCGTCTTGAAGACACGATCCGTCGGCGCGGCGAACGGCGGCTTGGCTTCTGCCAGGACGGCAGCGAGGTCAGGGTGGACCGGAAGTTCAGCGGCCCGTTTCGACTTTGTCGTCTCGGCGCGGAGCCGAATCACCGGGCGGTTGCCGCGTAGGTCCAGGTCGCGCCACTCAAGCGAAGCTGCCTCGGTCACTCTCAGGCCCGTAAAGAGCATCGTGTGATAGAACAGTCGTCGGGGCCCGGAAACGTCCAGCAGGCGGCACGCCTCGGCGTGTGAGAGCGATCTACGTTCCTTCCGGATGTCGGCGGACTCATCTCGGCGCTCCACAGCGGCTACCGGGTTGCGGTCCGTGATTCGCGCGACCTTGAGTGCCCACTGCCCGAGCGCGAAAGCGTGCTTGCGATAGGCGTTGACCGTGGCAGGCGAGGCGCCGGTGTCCGCGACCATGCCCAGCGCCCGATCAATGCGGTCTTCATCGAAGTCCGCCAGGCGGTTGATGTCTGCCTTGCCGATGATCGCCTTTAGGAACGAGCAGGCGCCCTTGATGTATCTGCGAGTGCGGCGCTTGCGCCTCATGTGCCGTAGGTAGCGGCCCACGACGACTCGCATCGAGGTGCGTGCATCGTCGAGCCGGGGATCGATCAGGCCGACCGATTCGCGGTCGCTTCGCTGGAGGATCGCATCCATGGCCTTGTTCGCCGATTCACGGTCGGTGGTCCTGGCGCCGTTGGGAAGGATGATGGTATGGTCCCGCTCCTTGCCGTCGCCGTCGAGATACCGCGCCCGATAGTTGCCGACCGCGTAGCTCTTCGTCGTGCCGTTGCGGGTCGTCCGAGTTTTCGTTTTGCGATAGACGCAACCGCGGGATCGTCGTGCCATGGTATCACCTGACCTGTCGTGTTCGTTTGGGCCGTAGTTCCAGGCCCAGCACTTTGCACACCTTGGCGGCTGTGTTCAAGTCCATGCTGCGTGTTTCAGCAACAAAGCCGTGCAGGCCTGCGTACGGGATTCCAGCCCTGCGCGCGATCTCGGCGCGCGTCAGCCCGGATTTGCGAATCGTCGCCCGAATCAGCTTGGCAAACTCGTTATCGTGCTTTTTCTTAGACATGACCGATCCTTGATATCACATTCGGGACAATCCGTCAACCCTGAACCGTGTGCATCCACGCTTCCACCGTCGAGCGCCGCCACCGGATGGTCCTGCCGACCCTGACATCTGGTTTCGGAAACCGGCCCGACGCTACCCAGCGGCGCAGGCAGCGGCCCGAACAGTCCAGGAACTTGCTCACACGAGCCGCGCTCATGAGCTGATCCATCGGTTCGGCCCCGTTGCCGAGCGTCACAGATTGTGCATGTTGCTCAGCCACGATGGGTCCCCTGCAACTCGGCCCCGAGGAACTTCGATTCGTACGTCATCGTGGCCCGCCGGTAATGAACCGGCACGGTGCCCGTGTCGCCCTGGCGTTGCTTCGCGACGATGATCTCGCTTTCGCACAGGTCGCCCGCGTCATCGTTGCCACGATGCAGCAACAACACCGTGTCCGCGTGCTGCTCGATTTCGCCTGAGTCCCTCAGGTCCGAGAGGCGCGGACGCCTCACTTCGTTCGCCGATTGCCGGTTTAGCTGAGACAGCACCACGACACAGATTCCCAGATCGACGGCAAGCGCCTTGAATATCGACACCATGGTGCCGATTCGCAGGTCGTGCCGGTCGAACGTGCCGGGAATGTCCAGGAGCCCAAGGTAGTCCACGACGGCAAGCTGGACGTCGCGGTGTCGGGCAGCGCGGCGGATTGCCGCGGCAATCACCCGCACATCACGCACTCCATCGAGAACATGGAGCCCGCGGCCGGCTTCGGCTTCGCCGTGGGCCTGCTGAGCTGCACGATTACGCTCGACACGGAACTGTTGCTCGTCGATCTCGCCTGCGCGGATGGCCTGGACACCGAGCCTGGAACGCATCGACAGCAATCGAACGAGGACTTGGGCGGTGGTCATTTCGGCACTGACCAACAAGCACGCGCATCCCTCCGACGCTTTTGATGCATGGACAGCCAGTCCAAGCCCTAGCGAGGTCTTACCACACGATGGACGCGCACCGACGACCACAAGGTCCCCAGGATCGAAGCCGCCCCCGAGGATGGCTTGTAGCCGCCCGATGCCCACGGGGATCTTGCTCGCTGCATCGTCCGCAGGGTTCGCCATGGACTGCATTAGGTCGGCTTCGTGCTCGGGCTCGCGGTCGCTTTGGCTGGCTCGCTCGATTCTCTCAATGCGGCCGATGAGGGACGACGCCAGGTCGCTCGGTTCTGACAACGGGCCAAAGGCATCGTCCATCGCAGAAAGTGCGGCGCGGATGAACTCGCGCTTTTGCCACGCTCGCCGAACGGCCCGCGCGTAGAACGGGGCATTGGCGACATCGGCGAAGCTTTCAGCCAATTCGACGCACGTTGCTGTCCACTCCCCGTCTGCTCGTGGCTCGATGGCGTCGAGGCGTGGGGCGATGGACACGAATTCAATTGGCTCGCGGGCGTCCTCGGCATCGAACACGCACTTCGCAATCGTGCGGTATTCCGCGATCGTGAAGACATGCGGTCCGCCGATGATCGCACGGATTTCATCTAGATCCCATGTCAGATGATCGGTGGCCGACACCATCAACATCGCGCCGAGGAGGGCACGCTCGGCGTCCTGGTCGGCCGGAGGTACACGGCTAGCCTGCACGGTGTGCCCCCTGACGTTCCCTAGCGTCTACTTCCGCAAGAAACTCGGCCGCGGTTCGTGCCTGAGACCGGCTGGCGATCGCATACCCCCATGTGCCGAATTCATTGGCGTCGGCACGCCGGGCGACGTCCGTAAGTGCGTTGAGGTGGTCGCCAGCGTCACGCCATGCGGTGAGCGCGTGCTCCAGAATCGGATGAGCCGCTCCTGTCGGCGACGAGCCACCGGCAGGAGCGGGAGGCGGTGCCGTAGCGGCCACGTACTTCTGCAGCCGCGCATGGCTCGCCAGCAACATGAGACCGCGCCCGCTTCCGTTGTTCCTGATCCACTCATCATCGTCGGTAAGGTATGCGTCGACGACCTGTTTCGCCCTGTCGAGGTCGTTGTCGACGGCCTCGAGGATCCGCTTGATGGCCTGCCCATCCCGTTTGCCGTCGAAGGCGTAGCTTCCTCCGCCTCCGATCAACTCGGACCATCGCCCACAGAAATACGCCGTCAGCGCGGGGTGTGCCGATGTTCGTGTCGTGCACGTGCTCGACGAAGTGGTCTGTTTCTTTCGTCTGGTCTGTTTACGTCGGAGCTTCTCCGGCGCTTCCGTGGGCGTTTCTCCGGCGCTCGATCGGAGGATGTCCGGCGCTTCGCGTTGGAAGAGCGTCGTACACTCTCCGGCGCTTTCCTGCTTAGGACCGTCGGACTTGTTCCGACGGTTTGCGGGACTCGGACCGTCGGAGGATGTCCGGCGCTTTTCAGTCGCAGGCTGCGGCAGCGAGTAGATGTTGCACTGTCCGCTGTCTCGACGATCGACTACGAGGAAGCCGGCACGTTCGAGGACGCGAATAGCGCAAGTCACCGGCTTGTCGGTCATGCCGATGCTGTCGGCGATCGTTCGTACACCTGGCCAGGACGTCGGCTTTCCTCGCATACGGTCAACAATCTCAGCAAAGACGAGCTTTGCGGTGGGCGTGAGGTCCTTGCGCCCAAGCACGTCGCGAGGGACCTGCACGAAAAGGGCGACTGCGGGGGTCATGGTGTGGCCCTCCCGTCGAGGCGTTCCTGCACCAGTTTTGCGGCCGCCTCGGCGAAGGCGGCCGCCCGACGTGGGCGCCCGCCAAGTACCGCCCGTAGCGCGGCCTCGATGTACTTTCGCACCTCGTTCGCTCCGGACGGCTTCTGGCCCCGGTCGATGTCGAGTTGTGCTTTCATTATCCTGCCTCCGCCGCTTCGTGTCGGTCGGAACACCTGATGGTCTTCCCATTCCGTTCCAACGCCGTGCGGATCACGGGGATGTAGTCCTCGGGGATCAGGCGGCGCCCGCCAACCACGGGGCAAAGGTCATCGCGTAGCTCGCGTCGGTAAAACATGTCGCTGATGTCCTTTGGATTGGCGCCGAGGCGCCGCGCTACATCCGAAACCGTAAGAACGCTCATTGCCTTGCCTCCTGTACGTTTGGTGGTGACCGTCAACGTGACGGCCCGTTACAGGTGGGTGAGCAGTCAGTTCATGGAGGCGGATGGCGTTATAAGTGGCGTATCTAGAGTGGTTTGTGATTCTGGCGGTGGTCAGTTTTGCGGTCAGTTTCTCGCCGCATTCTGCGGCTGGCTTGCTCAACGGCACGCTTCTCTCTAAGCGTCTCCCACGCCATGCGTGCGTCCTTGAAGTGCATCGATGTGTCGAACACCGTGCGGGTTACTCCTTCGGCACGAAGCATTTCGGCCAGCGATCTCCCGGTGTCGTCTTCGGTCTCTTTGACGATCGCATCATAGACTTGCTTGGCGCGGCCAGCCATTTCGACCCGCTTGGGGACGGAACGACGCCGTCTCGGACCGGCCGCACGTGTTTCGCCGGGTCCGTCTGGCTTAGCAAGTCTTCCTTTCGCTTCGTTTCGACCGTCGGAAGCGTCCGCCGCTTCACCGAGCGGGGGCGGTAGCGCAGCCGTACCCGTCTCAAGCTCGGATTTATCGAAGTGCTCGCCCCGGACGAAGTACCAGCCGTCGAAAGTACACGCGGCGCCCCCAGCCGGGCGGTACTCTAGGTTGCGGTGTGCGAGAACGTTGCGCTCCACGAGGCTCGCCAACACGTCTTGCACCGCGCTGCGAATACTGTACGGCCAGAAACGTGCCTCGATAGTCGATACCAGAACCTCATCCTCAAGGTCCGTAGGCGGAGCATACAATCCGATCAGAAGTGCGCGCTTGATGCCCTCTGCAAGCTCGTCCTCTCCTTCCGGAAGCCACTTTGGATGCCCTTTGAAGACGTGGATCTCGACGGCGGTTTCGAGTTGCCTTGCCGACGGATACTCCAAAGCCCCCAGCATGTCGAAGGCCCGTTTGGCGGAGTCGTACGCGCGCTGTGCCGCACCCCAATCGGGTATCCACTCGCTACTTAGCAGGAGGCGACGTGCCGTAAGCACCGTGTACGGTGGCGGATGCGATGCCGGGTATTCCACGTCCCAGCGCGTGCATCGGTGCACGTAACCTTCCCATCCGCCGCGTTCCTCAATGTCCTTTTTCGTCGCCGGATCGATCCCCTCAAGTGCCTTCGTGCTGCGCGGTTTGAACATCAGCACCCAGCCGTCCTCGAAAGGCGTGTCTCCCTGCTGGAGGGCGTCGCGAAGTGCGTCCGGTAGCCCGGCGAACACATCGTTCTCCAGCGACCACCTATGGCGTTCCCACTCCAGGCCGGCCCCGTCGAACCCGGGTAGCTTTGCACGCTTGCGGCGAGCGAAATGCCGGAGGCGCAGCACATCCCGAACAATCGCATCGAGACGCTGGAGGGTGCGGTCGCGATAGGTGCTGAGGACCTCCTTCGCCTGTTTGGCCTCGCCTTCGTTGGATCCGGCAAATTGTCTCTCGTCCATTCCTGTCCGTCCTTGGCCTCAGATGACCGTAACCACAGTTGCCACGCGGTCGCCCGAGTCGTCGCTCGCCACGACATGGGTCGGCTCTAGCATCGATTCTACACCAGTCCTGGGCCCGGTCCTACGTGCCGCCACCTCCTGCCTCCGACACCAGGCGGGTTTCGTGGAGCCGTGTAGGTTCAGGCAGGTCCCCGGGGCTTTTGCGTGCGCGGTCGATCTTCGAAAACAGCACGCGGGGGTTTGGGGGTGACACGTTGCGGTGGACGTGTTAGGATTTTGGTCGGGCGGGCGTGGCTCGATCAGACACCGAGGTTGCGATGCGTTCTTGCAGCAGCAAATCACAGTCGGACATACTCTCGACGGTGGACACGTTCATCGCGGCGGTGCCTTGGGGCGAATCGCGCAAGGTGCTGGTCTTCCGGCGTGAGCATGGCGGCCGTGCCTACACTCGGCTGCGAACATGGAACCGCCACACCGAAAGCGGTTTCTGGTATCCGACGGATCGCTTCTTCGTGGTGCCCGTGGGCAATACCCAGCCCTTGGCCGACGCGATTGTGGCCGCGGCCCGTGGCGACCCAATCGAGAGGAAACCGAGCTGGTACAAGGCTCGCGAAGACTATGATCGCGAGCACTACGACTTGCTTGTGGACGACGATGCGCCGGACGCTGTCATCGCCCGGGCGAGGCGGCGAATGATGAAAGCGCGGTAGGCAGGGCGGTCGGAGATCGGCGGCCATGGATGGTCATCTGCAAACACGTCTGAGGCTGCTCAGGGACACCATGCCGAGCGCCGCGCGGAGACGAACCGCGCGCGGATACATGAGGACCTGCAAAGAACTGACCGAGCACCTCGATCGGGCTCGTCAACTGCTTGCGTACCCCGCGACACCCGCCGAACGCAAGCAGGTCGAGGATCTCGTGGCCGAGATCGAGGGTCGCCGCGATGAGTTGTCGAAAGGGGGGCAACTCCGCGGGGAAGTCAGCCAGGAGCGAACCGTGCGGCGGAACCTCCGAGACGTGCGAGCCCTCGCGCGACTCGTCGCGGCACTGGAGATCGGCGCTGTCCCCGGCAGTGTCACGGATGCTGGCGAACAAGCCGACACCGACGCATGACCTTGCGTGCGGTCCGGCCGTGCCGTAGGTGTTTACCCCGATGCGTTTGCCGTGGGCGTTAGGATGCCCCTGCACGGATCAGGCCGGACCGACAGCCGTCGCGGAGCGGGGTCGGCCGCCTTGCGCCGCGGGTACCGTGGGGCCGTCAAGTCGCGCACCTACCCAATCCCACACTACCCAACTGCGGACAGGCAAGAAACTCGCATTGCCCCCGCTGTTTTGGTACGCTTGATGTCTCTCATCCACGCTGGTCCGTGCACTGTGTGAGTACAGACGGGGTCTCGCCATTCAGTGATGCATACCGCAGCATCGCGAGCTCCGGGAAAGGCTCAGGAGATGACCAAGCTCGAAGACCTTGTGGCCGGCGCCTGCGTGGAAGGCATCGTCCCGCGCGAACGAATTACTGTTGTCAGCAGCCAGTGGTTTGGCGACTCGGTTCTCGAAGTGACCTACAAGGGCGCCGACGGCGCCGTCGCCAACACGCTTCTGTACCGCGACGATGAACCCCGCCTCACGGTCAGCGAGAAGACGCGACCGTGGTCGTTCGACGCCCCCGGCGACGAGTTCCGGCTCGTCTCAGAGGCGTCGCGGATCCGCCTCGCTGCACTGTTCGATCCGCTGCTCGCGGTCCATACGTCCCTCGTCGAGCCCCTTCCTCACCAGATCCTCGCCGTATACGAGCGCATGCTCCCGCGGCAACCACTCCGTTTCCTACTGGCGGATGATCCCGGCGCCGGAAAGACCATCATGGCGGGCTTGTTCATCAAGGAACTGATGGCACGCGGTGACCTCGAACGCTGCCTGATCGTCGCCCCTGGCAGCCTTGTCGAGCAGTGGCAGGACGAGCTGGACCAGAAGTTCCAGCTTCCATTCGAGCTCGCCACCAACGAGAAGCTGGAAGCGGCCCGAACGGGTAACTGGTTCGGCGAGAATAACCTCGCGATCGCCCGTCTCGACAAACTCAGCCGCGACGAGGACGTGCAGCAGCGCATCAGCGCCACGCAGTGGGACCTCGTCGTCGTGGACGAGGCCCACAAGATGTCCGCCTCGTTCTACGGCAGCGAAGTCAGGTACACCAAGCGATACCGTCTCGGCCAGCTACTCTCGGGCACGACCCGGCACTTCCTGCTGATGACGGCCACCCCGCACAACGGCAAGGAGGAGGACTTCCAACTCTTCATGGCCCTGCTCGACGGGGATCGGTTTGAGGGACGTGAGCGTGACGCGGTCCACACCACCGAGTGTAGCGACCTAATGCGCCGCTATGTGAAGGAGCAACTCCGCCGCTTCGACGGCACGCCGCTGTTCCCCGAGCGCCGCGCCTACACTGTCGCCTACGAACTGTCCGACGGTGAAGCTCAGCTATACAGGGACGTGACCGAGTACGTCCGTGAGGAATTCAACCGCGTAGAACAACTCGAGAGCGACGGCCGAAAGGGAACCGTTGGCTTTGCGCTGACCGTCCTCCAGCGCCGCCTGGCCTCCTCCCCGGAGGCCATCTTTCAGAGCCTCCGCCGCCGCAAGGAGCGATTGGAAAGCCGGCTCCGCGAGGCCAAGCTTCTGGCACGCGGCGGCAAGTCCGTCCTGCTGGAGACGCTCAAGGCACGCGAACTGGAAGAGACCGACCTAGACGTGCTCCAAGAAGCCGACGAAGCCACTGCCGAGGAGGTCGAGAGCGCCGAAAACGAAGTAGCCGACGAAGCGACGGCCGCACGCACCATCGAAGAACTCGAAATCGAGATCGAGATCCTAAAGCGACTCGAAGCCTCGGCGCTTCGCGTGCGACGGAGCGGTGTCGATCGAAAATGGGACGAGCTCTCGCGGCTTCTGCAGGACAACCCGCAGATGTTCGATTCCACCGGCCAGCGCCGGAAGCTGATCATTTTCACGGAACACCGGGACACGCTGACCTACCTCCGCGACCGCATCGGCACCCTCATCGGCCGCCCCGAGGTCATTGTCACGATTCAGGGGGGCATGGGGCGCGACCAGCGCCGTGCCGCCGAGGAGTCGTTCCGGCACGACCCTGACACGCAGATTCTCCTCGCCACCGACGCCGCCGGCGAGGGCATCAACCTGCAACGCGCCCATCTAATGGTCAACTACGACTTGCCGTGGAATCCAAACCGGCTCGAACAGCGGTTCGGCCGCATCCACCGCATCGGCCAGACAGAGGTGTGCCACTGCTGGAACCTCGTCGCCGACGAAACGCGCGAGGGCGATGTCTACCGCAAGCTCCTGGAGAAGCTCGAGGCCCAACGCGAAGCACTTGGCGGCAGAGACAGCGTCTTCGACGTGCTTGGCCGGCTCCTGGAAGGTCTGTCGCTCCGCCAGTTGCTGATCGAGGCCATCCGCTACGGCGAACAGCCCGAGGTCCGTGCGAGGCTGGAACAGGTCATCGACAACGCCACTGATCGCGCGCACATCCGCAAGCTGCTCGACGAAGACGCTCTCGCTCGCGACTCGATGGACGCCCGCCGCGTACAGCAGCTACGCGAAGACATGGAGCGGGCGGAGGCCAAGCGCCTCCAACCCCACTTCATCGAAGCGTTCTTCATGGCCGCCTTCGAGCGACTCGGCGGGCGGATCGTCGCGCGTGAAGAAGGCCGATACGAGGTCACTCGCGTGCCCGCCTCCGTCCGCAACCGCGACCGTCAGGTAGGTCACGGCGTACCCGTCCTGCCTCGCTACGAGCGCGTCACGTTCAACAAGAACTTGATCTACGTCGCGGGCCAGCCGGCCGCCGCCTTCATCTGCCCCGGACACCCGCTGCTCGACTCGGTCATCGACCTCGTGTTGGAGCAATACCGCGGCCTGCTCCGCCAGGGCACGGTGCTCATCGACCCGAACGATGCCTCCGAGTCGCCCCGAGCCCTGTTCTACCTCGAACACGCCGTGCGCGATGCCATCCAGTTGGCGTCCCACGACCGCCGCGTGATCTCGCGAGAGCTTCAGTTCGTCGAAATCTCGGCTTCCGGTGACATCGCCTCCGCCGGCTCGGCGCCCTATCTGGACTACCGGCCGGCCACCGACGACGAGCGCACGAAGGTCAACACCGAGCTGGACCAGCCCTGGCTCTCGGACGACCTGGAACAGAAGGCACTGGCCTTCGCGGCGCAGCACATCGTGCCTGACCATCTTTCGATCCTACGCAAACACCGCGACGAGCTGATCGACAAGTCCACGAAGGCCGTCCGCGTACGGTTGACCAAGGAGATCGCTTACTGGGATCATCGCGCACAGGAGCTCAAGGCACGCGAAGAGGCCGGCAAGACGCCGCGGCTGAACTCGACAATGGCCCGCCAGCGTGCCGACGACCTGGAGGCGCGGCTCCAAAAGCGCCTCGAACGGCTGGAGAAGGAAAAGCAGCTCTCGCCGGCGCCGCCCGTGGCCATCGGTGGGGCCATCGTCATTCCCCAGGGCCTGCTCGATCGGCTCAACCACGTGCCGATGGAAGACCGAAGCCTGACGCCCGACCAACGCGACCGTATCGATAAACTGGCCGTCGCCGCCGTCATGGAGGCCGAGCGCAAGCTGGGCCGCAAGCCGCGAGAGATGGCCCACCACAACGAGGGCTACGACATCGAAACGACCGACCCGGCGGAGCCTGGCCGCCTCCGCTTCATCGAGGTCAAGGGTAAGGCCGTCGGCAAGACGACCGTCACCGTCTCAGCCACGCAGATTCGCTACTGCTGCAATCAGCCCGATAGCTGGATCCTCGCCATCGTGCAGATCGATGGCGACAGGGCGCTGGAACCACGTTACCTTTACGGACCGTTCGACCAGGCGCCGGGCTTCGCGGAGGTAGGCCGCAACCTTCACCTGGAGTCGGTAATCGCGGGATCGACCGTACCGCAATGAGGAGAGGATACTCTCGTTAAATGGCGAAGAAGAAGGCAGCAAAGAAGAAGGCCCGTCGGCGTGAACGTCCGGAGGTTGAGCGGCGCATCATGTTTTTCCGCCTCGATTGCGGAAGAGAGACTGCCGGGCACCCTACCGCCTTCGATGCGGTTAGAGTATTGCGGCATATCAATGGCTTGGCCTGGAGCAGCGACGGTCGCTATCAGCCGGATGCCGACGGAACTGTAGTCTGTAGCTGGGTTGACCGGATCGAAGCGAATCAGCGGATGCAACTCGCAACCGTCCGTCGCGGAGCACTGCCCTTGGTGGAAGACGGAAGCGGTACACTGTCGTCGCTGAACATCCCAGTGGACGCTGGACTCGCCGAGATCACTCACATGATGTTCTTTCCCAACAATATCCTCGGTGCCGTGTTCAACTTCTTTGGCCCGCGTCCGACCCGCCTTGCAGGCTATCTCAGGGCGAAGGTCCCAGGCATGCCGCCGTTCCTACAGATCGACCCGCTGATCAAGGCCAACGTGACCGAGGATCTCGACCGCCTTGAAACGATTCGTCTCGTCGATCTTAAGATTCGGCCGTCCTATGCGGCAATTGTCGAGGAAGCTGATGCGAGCCTGGGGGCCGCCTTCAACGCGACTACACAAGCCGTGACAAATGACCTTGACGAGGTTCAGATCGTCCTACGCTCATCACGCGAGCGGACCGCTGACTTGGGGGCACCGATCAGGCGTCTGGTTCGACAGCTGCTTGGACATGACGATCTGCCGGAGAATGCCAAACGGTTCGTCGTTGGCGGGATCGACCTAGAGACCCAGCGTACCGCCACGGTGGACCTGCTTAACGACAAACTCGTATGCACAAAACGGATCATCAAGCAGAGCGCACGTTCTAGAGCACTCGACAATGACTCCGCTTACGAGGCGATCCAGGAGGCTTACAACGACCTTCGCGATGAGCTCGAAACTGCCGCAGCTTTGGAGATCGAGGAGTGAGTAGAAAGCGTTCCAGTTCCATCTGCCGTTTCTGGGGGAAGTATTTTCTGCTCTGCGAACTGGCTGTCGTCGCGCTCCTGTGCGGTGGGTTCGTATACTGGGCTGTCTGGCGTGGCGGCGAAGCGACCATTCTCGCCTATATGGCCGACCGGCGTGGCCTAATCTACGGCGCGTTCGCAGCGATCTTCGGCTCTCTTCTGGGCTTCGCGATTGCTGCTGAGTCGATTGTGCTGGGTCTCTCCGGCAGCGAACGGCTGGACATCGTCCGCAACAGTAAGCACTACCCGACGCTCTGGCGTGTCTTCCGTTGGACAATCCGTACGCTTGCACTCGCCACCATTGCAGCCCTCGCGGCACTCATCTTCGACCACGACAAGACGCCCTGGACGCTCTGGCTGTATATCTGTTCGTTCTTTGCCCTACTTGCGGCAGCTCAACTTGGCCGCACCATCTGGGTCCTCGAGCAAGTTGTTCATGTGGTGGCTGCCCCGCAAAAGCGGTAGTGATACGTCTATGTCCGGATACCGAAAGAAGCTCATCGAAGTCGCGTTGCCGCTCGAGGCGATCAGCGAGGAATCGTCTCGTCGCAAGCGCAAGGCTCCTGCGGGGTACCCAACGACATTCCACTGGTGGTATGCCCAGCGTCCAATAGCTGCGTGCCGGGCGGTGCTGTTCTCTTCGCTCGTAGACGATCCCGACTCCGACCCGGCCTTCGATTCCTACGGCCCGGACGAGCGAGAGCATGCCGTGGGCGAGCGGCGGGCGGAGCTGTTTGAGCTGATCGAAGAGCTGGTAAAGTGGGAAAACTCGAACAACACGGGCGTCATCAACCGTGCCCGAGCCGAGATCGCCGCGTCCGTCGCCAGCCGCAAGATCGAACTCGGTGAACTCGACAAGGACACCGTCGTCTTCGCGCCAGCGGGCCCCCTTGCCAAGGGGGGGAAGAGGGGGGTCGGTAAGAAGACCAGCGGCAACCGGAAAGAAGGCGACAAGCACCCGGACGGCCCGCTTGCGGAAGACGGTACGACGGCCTACGGCGTTATGCTGCGGCAGTCCAAGCCGGACGTGGTGAATCACTTCCTGGCCAACCACGCGCCGCCGGTGCTGGACCCGTTCGCCGGCGGTGGGTCGATCCCGCTGGAGGCCCAGCGGCTTGGCCTGCGGGCCCATGCCAGCGATCTGAACCCCGTAGCCGTGCTGATCAACAAGGCTCTGATCGAAGTCCCGCCCAAGTTCGCCGGCATGCCGCCGGTTCACCCCGATGCCGAGAAGCGCACCGGCTGGTCGGGCGTGCAAGGCCTTGCCGAAGATGTCCGCCGCTACGGCAAGTGGATGCGCGACGAAGCCGAGAAGCGCATCGGTCACCTCTATCCCAAGGTGAAGATCACAGAAGAGATGGCCGTGGATCGGCCGGACCTGAGTGACTATGTAGGACAGGAACTGACGGTGGTCGCGTGGCTGTGGGCGCGGACGGTGAAATGCCCAAACCCAGGGTGTGGCCACCGCATGCCGATGTTGCGGTCGTTCTGGCTGAGCAAGAAGAAGGGCAAGGAGGCGTACGCGGACCCGGTTGTCGATGCTCGCATTGGCACCGTGACGTTTAAGATTCGGCGTGAGGGTTCGCCGCCTGACGAGACCAGTAACCGGACGATGGCGCGTTGCCTCTTCTGTGGAAACGAGATCAAGAAGCCGCAGCTTCGCGAGACTGCCAGAGACCATGGAATTCAGGAGGTGCCGCTCGCCGTGGTTGCAGAGGGAACTCGCGGCCGTGTCCACCTCGAAGCCCAAGACGCGGCGCTTCTGGCATGCGAGCCGCCGGATGCCCCGGAGATAGCACAACTAATCACGGACGACAAGCGGTGGTTCTCACCACCTCAGTATGGGCTCCCGACCTTCCGTGACCTCTTTACGCCGCGCCAGTTGTGCGCGCTGGTGACGTTCTCGGATTTGGTGGGCGACGCGAGGGCGCGGGTGCTGGCAGATGCCCGCGCGACCGATGTCTTCGCCGACCAACCCGACCCGAACCAACTGCTCGGCCAAGGCGGCACCGGTCCCGAAGCCTACGCCGACGCCGTTGCGATCTATCTCGCTACCGCATTGAGTCGCGTCGTGGATTACAACAGCTCTCTAGCCACATGGCGCTCCAAAGACAATGCGATGCGATCAACCATAGGAAAGCAGGCCCTGCCGATGGTTTGGGATTTCGCCGAGGCGAATCCGCTGGGCAAGTCGAGCAGCGCAATCGTCGAAGCGATCGGAGTAGTGGCTAAGGCGATGGAGCAGTTGCCGGCGGACTCGGTGCAGCCAGGTCATGCGATTCAGAGGAGCGCAGTTGACTCTGCGGGGCAGGGCTTCTTCGCCTGTTGCACCGACCCCCCTTATTACGACAACGTGGGCTATTCCGATCTCGCTGACTTCTTTTATGTGTGGCTTAGGCGGACGCTTCGCGATGTCTCGCCGGATCTTACGAGTACGATGCTGTCGCCGAAGTCGGACGAGATCATAGCGAGTTCCCATCGCCACGCAGGGGACAAAGCCGCCGCGAAGGCGTTCTTTGAGGAGCGCCTGTCGGAGAGCTTTCAGCGACTGCGTGAGCAGTCGCACCCTGAAGTGCCCGCGACCATCTTCTATGCCTTCAAGCAGGCTGAGTCGAGTTCGGATGGCCACGCATCGACAGGTTGGGAGACCTTCTTAGCGGCCGTGCTGGATCAAGGATTCGGCATAACGGGGACGTGGCCACTGCGAACCGAAGGCGACAATCGGCAGATCGGAATCGGTGCCAACGCGCTTGCATCGTCCATCGTCTTGGTCTGTCGCGTTCGACCCGAAGACGCGCCGCTCGCAACTCGGCGTGAATTCGGCGAGGCATTGCGTGCTGAATTGCCGGAGGCGATTCGTCGTATGCAATTTGGCAACGTCGCCCCGGTCGATCTCGCACAGGCGTCCATCGGCCCCGGCATGGCGGTCTTCAGCCGTCACGGCAAAGTTGTCAACGCGGACGGCACACCGATGACCGTCCGTGAGGCATTGCAGCTTATCAACCAGGTACTCGACGAAGCCCTCACCGAGCAGGAATCCGACTTCGACGCCGACACGCGGTGGGCACTGAAGTGGTTTGACCAGTACAGTCAGAAAGAAGGCCCGTACGGCGACGCGGAGACACTCGCCACTGCGACGGCCGTCAGCGTCAGCGGCCTCGTCGAGGCCGGGTTCCTCAAGGCAGGGGCGGGCAAGGTACGCCTGCTCAAGCGGGAGGAACTCGATCCGACCTGGGACCCGGTTACCGACTCGCGCCTGACGATCTGGGAGGTCACGCAGTACCTCATCCACCGCCTGGAGCAGGATGGCGAGAGCGGGGCGGCTGAGCTGCTCCGCCGCGTGGGCGCCGGAGCCGGCGAAACCGCCCGCGAGCTGGCCTATCGCCTCTATCAAACGTGCGAGCGGAAGAAGTGGGCGGATCAGGCCCGCAGCTACAACGGCCTGGTCGTCTCCTGGCCGGAGATTCAGCGCCTCTCCCGCGAGAAGCGCCCCGAACCGGCCCCCGCGCAACAGGAGCTGTTCTGACCTACAGTAGTGTGCAATGGTCGTGACACTCGAACAGCTTGAGGCGCTGATGAAGGAGCAGGAGGACGAGCGCCTGGAGTTCAAGGAGGCCAAGACCCAGTTCGACTTCGGCAAACTGGTAAGATACTGCGCGGCGCTCGCCAACGAGGGTGGTGGTAAACTCATACTCGGCGTGACGGACAGACGCCCCCGGAAGGTAGTCGGCAGCAATGCTTTCAGGAATCTGGAAGGGACGAAGGCAAGCTTGATCGATCGGCTACGGCTTCGCATTCATGCGGCCGTCCTGGCGCATCCGAATGGGCGCGTAATCGCTTTCAGCGTGCCGCCACGCCCGTTGGGCATGCCTGTTCCCGTTGACGGCGCCTATTGGATGCGCGGCGGTGAAGGCTTGGTTCCCATGACGCCGGACATGCTGAAGTGTGTCTTCGATGAGGCGGGTCCGGATTTCACGGCGGAGTTGTGCCCGGGGGCAACCGTAGCCGATCTGGACCCGGCAGCGATTGCACAATTCCGCGCACGCTGGGTTCGCAAGTCCAAGAACGCGGCACTCGCCAAACTACCGGACGCGCAACTTCTCCAGGATGCCGAATTGATCGACGGCGATGCCATCACCTACGCCGCGCTGATTCTCCTGGGAACGCGAAGAGCCCTCGGCCAGCATCTTGCTCAGGCAGAAGTCGTTTTCGAGTATCGCTCAAATGAGGCCGCGGGGCCGGCCAGCCAGCGTATCGAGTATCGCGAGGGCTTCCTGCTGTTTTATGACAAGCTGTGGGAAACCGTGAATCTCCGGAACGACGTTCAGCACTTCCAGGATGGTCTCTTTGTCCAGGACATCCCGACGTTCGGCGAGGGCGCCGTTCGCGAGGCCATCCTGAATGCGGTCAGCCATCGCGACTATCGTACCGCAGGGTCGGTGTTCGTTCGCCAGCACAAGCGCAGGGTCGAGATTGTCAGCCCTGGTGGGCTTCCCGAGGGCGTCACGGTGGACAACATCCTCGACCGTCAACTACCGCGGAACCGGCGTCTTGCCGAGGCGTTCGCGCGGTGCGGTCTAGTCGAACGATCCGGGCAGGGGCTGAACCGGATGTTTGAGGAGAGCATCTGCCAAAGCAAACCGCTACCGGATCTGACCGGGACCGATGACTACCAAGTGTCCTTGACGCTACTCGGTGAGGTGCAGGACGCCGCGTTCCTTCGGTTCTTGGAGCGCGTTGGTCAGGATCGGCTGAAGATGTTCAGCACCGACGACCTTCTGGTGCTCGACTTTCTACGCCGAGGGCAGCCGATTCCGGACCATCTCAAGCCCGGCGTTAGCGAGCTAGTCGAGCAGGGAATCGTGGAGGCGGTTGGCCGTGGGCGCGGGACGAGATACATGCTGTCCCGGCAGTACTACGTCGCTGCAGGCAAGAAGGGCGCCTACACCCGTAAGCGCGGGTTGGATCGAGAGACCAACAAGACGCTGTTGCTGAAACACATTGCCGACAACGCTGCGGTTGGCAGCAGGCTCAATGAACTTCTGCAGGTGCTTCCTGATCTGTCCAGGGGGCAGGTTCAGGGGCTGCTCAAGGAGCTGAAGGCGGAACGGAAGGTCCATCCCGAAGGCACGACCCGGGCGGCTCGCTGGGTTCCAGGCGGTGCGTCGGGCGGCCTTTCCGAGGAGGGTGAGCAGGATGGGTAGCGGAAGACCTACGACGGCCGGCGGGGTAGCGGGGCCGCACGGGGGATCGCTCGCCCGATTGCGCCGTATTGCGTCGGATTGCGTTAGAAGATTGCGTCTGACGCAATCACTGGAGTCTCTTGTGGCCGTAAATACTTGCCCGGAGGCCGGTTACAGGGGACCCCGATTGCGTCGGGTCCCGGAAACGCTCCAAGGGTGGCGCCGACGATCGATCGGACCGCAGGTCGAACGTGTTGCTGGAATCGATGGGACGCTGGAACGTGTCGATTTTTCGGTCCGAAATCGACACGTTCCAGGGATGTGTCGATCGCGTCATGCATTTGAATAAAGGTCCGATAACGCGATGGCGATCTACGAGATGAAGGCCGAGCAGATTGAGCGGGTACCGGGAACGACCTTCGGAAGCGAGGGCGTGAAGGAGCGGGCGGACCTCCAGCGACTTCTTCGCGGGCAGGTCGAGGTCGTCGCGCCGGGTACGTTGATCCTCGCCGAGGAGTTCGGGCAGTGGGAAGAGAGCAAGCGGCGCATCGATCTTCTTGCGCTGGACCGCACAGCCAACCTCGTCGTCATCGAACTGAAGCGAACCGTAGTCGATGGCCACATGGAACTGCAGGCGATTCGCTACGCAGCTATGGTTTCGACCATGACGTTCGAGCATGCGGTGAGGGCGCGAGCCGAGTTCCAGGCGCGGCACAACATCGAAGGCGGGGCCGAGGACGCCATCCTGGAGTTCCTCGGGTGGGACGAGCCGGACGAGGACCAGTTCGCCCAGGAAGTTCGGATCGTGCTGGTGTCGGCGGACTTCTCGAAGGAACTCACGACGGCCGTGATGTGGTTGAACACACGGGACCTCGACATCCGGTGCGTGCGACTCAAACCGTACTCACTGGAGGGGCGGCTGTTGCTGGATGTGCAGCAGGTCATCCCGCTGCCGGAGGCGGCTGATTATCAGGTCCAGGTCAAACAGAAGACGCAGAAGGAGAAGATCGCCAAGAAGGGCGGCCCGGACTTCACCCGGTACGACGTGGCCTTCGGAGGGCAGGTTCTGCATGGCCAATGGAAACGGCGTGCGATCCTGTTCGTCGTAAGGTCGCTTCTGGAGGGGGGCGTATCGCCGGAACGCATCGCCGAGTTAATCCCGTGGCATGCGCAGCGTATGTGGTTGTCCGTCGAGGGCGAGGTCGATGGGACGACGTTCGTGGAGAGGGCGTCAAAGGAGGCCCAGGCCAGCGGCGGGCTGTTTGATGCGCGGCGATGGTTCTGTGACGACGATGATCTTCTAACGTTCAACGGGCGAACGCTGGCGTTCACGAGCCAATGGGGCAAGCGTTGGCCGGAGGCGATGAAGATCCTGGCTGAGGCGTTCCCCGAGCATCGGATTACCTTCGAGCCGATGGCCGGGCGCGATTGAACACTTGTTGCTGATGGGGTGACGCATGGCGGACAGGACCAAGTACGTGGTGAGGATCAATGGGGTCAAATCAGGCCCCCTCGCCAAGCGACAGGCGATCCTGCGGGTCGTCAAAGACCTGATCCAAGGTGGTGTCCATCCGGATGAGCTATGGAAGCTGCTGGAACGTAAGCCTGGTAAACTCAACATGAAACTCAAAGGCCGGCTCAACGCATCCCAGGTTGAGCACCACGCCGAGATTGCGAGTCGGCAGCCGGATGGCACACCCTTCATGCCAAGGCAGTGGTTCCTGGAAGAAGAGAACCTCTTTCATGTTGACGGCTACACGCACGTGTTCACTAACCAGTGGGGCGGGGAAGACTGGGAGAGCGCGATGCGGAATCTGGGCGCTCAATTCCCAGGGTACGGTATTAAGTACGAGCCGGAAACGGCGGATGTCGTGAGCCCTGATCGCGACGAACCTGATAGGAACTTGTAGGCCATGGCGAAATCGAATCGTGACAAGATCGGCGACGCGCTGAATACGCTCCGCGACGGATTGTATCCGTTCATAGAACGCGAGCTTCGGGCGAAGTACGGGCATCGATGGGAGCGCGAGGCGGCGGAGTTCCTGAAGTTCGACATCCGCGGCAACTGGGACGCGGCCGCGATCCTCGGTGTCATGTGGGAGCTGTGGAACAACGTCTTCCGAGACATCCTGGGCCCGGGTGAGCGTTCGATCGTCAGCGAGTTGCGCGGTGTGCGAAACGACTGGGCCCATCAGAAGACGTTCTCGTCTGACGATGCGTATCGGGCGTTCGACAGCATGTCCCGGTTGCTGGCGGCGGTGAGTGCCGGCCAGCAGGCCGCGATGCTGGACGTGCAGAAGATGGAGATCATGCGGCTGAAGCTGTCCGAGCAGACGCGCGCGGACGCACGGAAACGCGCCGGACAAGCGACGGAGGGTACGCCGAAATCGGGTCTGCAGCCTTGGCGCGAGCTCATCGAGCCCCACGACGACGTAGCATCGGGCAACTATCAGCAGGCGGAGTTTGCGGCCGACTTGTATCAGGTATGGAAGGGCATTGCTCTGCCTGAGTACAGCGACCCGGTTGAGTTCTTCCGGCGGACGTATCTGACTCAGGGGTTGCGTGACCTACTGGTCAATGCCATCAAACGGCTTGCGAACAAGGCGGGCGATCCAGTCGTCGCCCTTCAGACGAACTTCGGTGGTGGCAAGACTCACTCTATTCTCGCGCTGTATCACCTGTTTGCTCCGAAGGTCAAGGGCAGCGACTTGCCGAACGTGGACGAACTGCTGGCTGAACTGGGCGTGAGTGAGCTGCCGAAGGTGCAGCGTGCGGTTCTGGTCGGGCAGTACATCTCGCCGGGCGAGGTCCACAAGATGCCCGACGGGACGAAGGTCAGCACGCTGTGGGGCGAACTTGCCTGGCAACTCGGCGGCAAGAAGGGCTACAAGCTGGTCGAGGATGCGGACAAGACGGGGACGAACCCCGGTGAGGGCCTCGTGAAGTTATTCGAGTCGGTCGGGCCAAGCATGGTGTTGATCGATGAGTGGGTGGCTTACGCGCGTCAGCTCTATGAAAAGCACGATCTGCCGGCCGGCAGTTTTGATACTCAGTTCACCTTCGCCCAGGCGCTGACGGAGGCTGCGTCGGCCGCCAAGCATACGCTTATCGTCTTCAGTGTTCCGTCATCCGACATTGAAACCGGCGGTCAGGCGGGGCGTGAGGCACTGAACCGGCTTGAGAATGTCGTCGGGCGGAAGGATGCTCCCTGGCAGCCGGCGAGCACGGAGGAGGGCTT
>JAJDDX010000019.1 GCA_029260055.1 Phycisphaerae bacterium | reverse complement strand
AGGTGGTTCGGGTGCCACGGACAAGCAGCCGCTTGTCCGTGCTCGACAGCGTAGGGTGCGTCCCGGACGCACCGACGACTGCTGATGGTGCGTTCGGGGCGCACCGACGACGGCTGATGGTGCGTCCGGGACGCGCCCTACAAGAGGTCCCCGCAGGGTGCCCCATCCTTCGGGTACTCGCGAAGGGTGGGGGACGAAGCCACACAACGATGACGCGTGGGGCGCGAAGCAGCACGCCGATGAAGCGGCCCGTACAGCGGGAGTAAGTTCGTCATGGCATACATCTCATACATGGAAGACGACGACGCAGCGCCGGAGTTGCGAGCGATCTACGATCGTTTCCGCGGGCCGGACGGGCGTGTCGATAACATCCTCCGCATCCACGGACCGAACCCGCCGAGCCTGCTCGCGCACTACGACCTCTACGCCACGCTCATGCGCGGCAAGAGCGATCTGACGCGCGCGCAGCGTGAGATGATCGCCGTGGTGGTCTCAGCCATCAACGAGTGCCATTACTGAGAGGTCCACCACGGGGCGGGGCTCCGTAAGTTGACCAAGGACGATACGCTCGCCGGCGCGCTGGCTTCCGACTACGAGGCCGCGCCGATCAGCGACGCGGACAGAGCGATGCTGCGCTATGCGGACAAGCTCACCCGCACGCCGGCGAAGATGACCAACCAGGACGTGGCGACGCTCGTCGAGGCCGGCTTCAGCGAATCGGCCGTGCTCGACATCTGTCAGGTGGCCGGCTACTACGCGTTCGTAAACCGCCTCGCCGACGGCCTCGGCGTCGACCTCGAACCGCCGGAGGTGTTTGAGTAGCCTCCCAGGGTCGTGTAGGGCGTGCTCGGCACGCCGGTATCCGCGTCGGCCGAAGCCCGCCCCATGAACTTGAACCACAGAGGTCACAGAGGTACCTTCGCATGCTCCGGGCCCTACGGTGGCCCGATGCGCCTCCGTGTACTCTGTGACCTCGGTGGTGAGAATCCGAAGACGAGTGGGGTGCCCCGAACGCACCCCGCAGGGCAATCGGGCTGTCGGAGAGAAGATCCTTGAAGAGCGGGGGGCATACTGGATACACTGGCATAGTGCGGATGCATGCTGGGAGTGTGTCATGTCCAGGCCGATGGCGGCGATCCTGTGCGGCCTTTCGATGCTCGCGAGCACGGTTCGCGCCGACGACCTGCTGTACGGTTACGAGGGCGACGTGCTGCCGTACGACGAGTCAGCGGGGTGGCTTAAGGGCGGCTCGTGCGAAGCTTCCTGCAGCGAATCGCTCGAGGACGGGCACTTCGTACTCACGTGGGAGGATTCCGGAGAGGCGGTCGGCTACCACCTCTGGATCGCTCAGGCGCCGGAACAACCCCCGGCATCCCTGTGGGTCGAATGGCGCTTCAGGTCGGCTCAGGCGATCAGCCCCTACTTCTACACGTGTGACGCATGGTTTACGACTGACTACCGCGATATCCATGACCTCGTGTTCATGTTTGGCGACGCCGTCGTGTCGTTCAGCGGAGACGATGCTGTCTTCGGGCTCGACATGAGCCAGCTTCATACCTACCGATTCGAGAGCCTTGACGGGACGGCGTATACCTACGCGGTTGACGGATTCACGTTCAGCTCTGGCGTCGGGGATAGCCCCAACGGCGCTCATTATCTCGATTTCGGAGGTGAGGGTGGTTGTGAGTTGGATCTTCTGCCCGGGCGCAACGAGTGGGATTTCGTGCGTTACGGGGCGATCTCGTACGGCGAGCAGATCATCGCAGCCGACCCGCCGGCCGGTTACGTAAACGCGACGTCGCACCCGGCGCTGGACCGGTTCGCTGTGACGTTCGATGAACCGAACTACGTCTATCTCGATGAGATTCTGGTCGAGGTGACCGGCGGAATTGCGCCTCAGGTTCTGCAGACCCGCCGCCGTGAAGGAGACGAACCGAACACCGTCGAAATCGTCCTCGACCGCCCGACGCCTCATGGCCGTACGACGCGCTTCACCTTCAACGATGGCGTGGCGACCAACATCGTGGAGTACACGTACGCCCCCGGTGACACCGATGGCGACGGTGACGTGAATCTCGCCGACGCAGCGGTGTTTCAGCGCTGCTTCGGTACCACGCCGCTATCGGGTGCGTGCCTGGCTCTCGACTTCGACCACGACGGTGACATCGATCTGAGTGACTACCTGGAATTCGCCAGCGAGTTGTGGAGACCTAAGCCGTAGCGGCAACGATCACGGCACTGGTGGGCAAGCCACCAGTGGCACCCATTTGGCACTCGTGCGGAAGCCGCCAAGCCCTTGTAGGGCGTGCTCGGCACGCCGGCATCCTCGTCGGGCAAAGCCCGACCTACTTGTCTACTCGATGCCCTGATCGGCAAGCCAGCGCTCCGCGTCGAGGGCGGCTTTGCAGCCCATGCCGGCCGCGGTGATCGCCTGGCGGTACGTGCTGTCGACGCAGTCACCGGCGCCGAAAACGCCTTCGACGCTCGTCGTCGAGCGGTAGGGTTCCGCGAGCTTGATGTACTTCTTCTCGTCGAGTTCGAGCTGACCTTCGAGGAAGCCCGTGGCGGGCGTGTGGCCAATCGCCAGGAACAGGCCGCCGACCTCGAGGTTCGACTCGTCGCCGGTCTTCGTATCTTTGAGGCGCACGGCTGAGATCATGTCGTCACCGAGCACGTCGACCGGGATCTTGTTCCAGAGGATCTCGATCTTCGGGTTGTCCATCGCCCGCTTGGCCATGATCTTCGACGCACGCAACTCGTCACGCCGGTGGATCATGCAGACCTTAGACGCGAACTTGGTCAGGTAGGATGCCTCTTCGACGGCTGAGTCGCCGCCACCGACGACAGCCAGCACCTTGTCACGAAACGTCGGCAGGGCACCGTCGCACACCGCGCACGCACTGACGCCGCCACCGCTACGGGCGAGACGCTGCTCGTTCTCCAGGCCGATCCAGTTGGCTGTGGCGCCGGTGGCGATGATGACGGAATGAGCGTGGTACTCGGTGTCGTCTTCGCCCACCACCACGAAGGGACGCTTGGACATGTCGATCCGCTTGCAGTCGTGGTAGCTGTACGAATGTCCGTCGTCGGGATTGGACACATCCGGCGTAAAGCCGTTGTCGGTGACGATGCGCGTCTTGAAGCGGGCCGCCTGCCGTTCGAACTGCGACATCAGCGCCGGGCCCGTCACGCCTTCCGGGAAGCCGGGGTAGTTCTCGACCTCGGTGGTCATCATGAGCTGGCCGCCGGGCAGAATGGTCGAAGGCACGGTCTTGGGCCTGCCGGCGAAGACCAGCGGGTCGAGGTTGGCCCTGGCTGCGTAGATGGCTGCGGTCCAACCGGCCGGTCCTGACCCGACGACGATGACTTTTTCGATGGCGTTATCTTGCGACATAGCTCAAATCACTCCGGTGAGTAGTTGTTCTCGTGTGTCCGGGCGGCAGCCGCCCTCGCGACCGCCGGTGGCGACACCGACGATCGAGCCTCCCCTCAGGCTGTGTCGGAGGATCATAATCGGTTGTCGGCGGGGCGTCCAAGGCCGTTGGTTTGACCGCC
>JAJDDX010000180.1 GCA_029260055.1 Phycisphaerae bacterium | reverse complement strand
CACCGAGATCGCGGGCGACGGGGATGCTCTTTTCGAAGCCGGCGAGGTCTGGGACATCCGATCGCAGTGGTTCCACAGAGCCCACGGTTTCGAACCGTTCAGCGTGGCGAAGGGCAGCACGGTTCCCGGCGAATACGCGCCGGTCAGCGAAGTGCGGTTTCGCCATCATACGGGGAGCGACACGACGCGGGTGACGATGGTGTTCCCTCTGACCAACGTGGGCGCGGGGCTGATGCGCGGGGAGCCGGCCGAGCCGCTCAACCATGATCCGTCGGACCACGCCTCGATCCTGGAGGCACTGAATGATCTGGTCGTCAGCGCCATCCTGGTCGACATGTTCCCGACCGGGCTGCCCGAAGAGGCGATCATTCTCGACTGGAAGGACAAGGACCCCGACAGTTACCTCGATCCCACTCACTGGCGCGTGACCGTGCTTCTCGGTTCGAGCTACACCGCTCCGGACCCGACCGGGGAGTACTTCGTCTGGACCGACGCCTATCCGAACGTCGAGCCGGGGGACGTGGACGGCGACAACGAGGGGGACGGCGACGATCGCCAGTTCATCAACGACTACATTGCCGAGTACGACGCGTTGGACGGTGTGGTGGACGGCAGCGTGACGATCTCGGGCTTCGCTGCGAACTTCAGCGTCTTCGATGTCAATCACGACGGACTTGTGGACTCGACGGATGTCGCACTCGTGGGCGAATCCAACTGCGAAGTCATACCGACCGTGTCGCAGTGGGGTGTGGCGATGATGGTGTTATTGCTGGCCACGGCAGGAACGATCGTGTTTGGACGGGTCAGATCGGCTTGCGTGGCGCGGTAGGGGCGCAGCCGATAGCGGCGGGCGAGGCAGGAGGCTTGTAGCCGGGAAGGGTGGAAGTGGAAGGATCGACGAACCATCGTCGCGCGGCAGGCGGGGGCGCTTCGCGTCACCTCGACACGGATGGGCCGATGTCGCGCGGCTTCTCGCTCTTGGAGGTGCTCGTCGTCATGGGCATCATCTCGCTACTGCTGTCGATTCTGCTTCCAGCCATCTCGAACATGCGCCGTGGGATGAACAAACTGAAGTGCGCGTCCAATCTTCGTAGCAGCGCCTTTGCGTTCCAGCTCTTCAGTGAGGGAGAATCGGAAGGCGGGCAAGGCGATAGCGAGCAACTCGGGCGAAGCGCCTTCTTCATCAACGACTTTCAGGACAGCCTCTATCGCGTGGACGAGTTCTGGGATATCGGCGGCGCGACCGAGTCCGCGCTGGACACTTCCAACACTACGATGTTGTGCCCCTCGGGTGCCACGGATCTCACCAAGCGCAAGGGCTTCCCCTGCGGCCGCTCGGCGATCGGGCCGCTCGAAGACGTGACCTTGGCGGTGAACATGCGTCTGTTCAGGGCCGTCGTTCGCGTCAACGGAAGGGCGTTTCTCGCGCCGCCGGCAGTCACGCAGGTGGAGAGGCGCATCATCAACCACCCCTACGTGCCGCTCATGCTCGACGTAGACGGGCGGGAAGCAGCCAGACGCAACTTGGACCCGTTCTATATCGCGCCACCGCTGGCCGGCACGGACGATCCGTATTCCGACGGTCGGTACTGGTTGCCGTCGACGCGGCATCGCGGTAAGACCAACGTCGTCTTCGTCGGTGGCCATGTCCTTTCCAGCGACAGGCTCGAGGAGGAGAACTGGAACTGGGCCTATCAGGCGCGCGTCCGGCGTCGATGACGGCCGCCGGTGCCGCAGGGGCGCCGCGCATCAGCGCGCGAGTCCGGCAGTCCGATCGACGCCCGGACCATCACGTTGATTCACGCGCTCGGCGCAGTCGGAGATACGTCTTGGCCCCCACGAGCAGCATGAGCGCCAGGATCAGCAATCCCCAGCTCGATACCGCCGGCACCGGTGCCATGATGCAATCCGGGATTCCGTCGCCGTCGGAGTCGGGCAGGTCATCTTCGCCCGGGCATTGATCGTGGCAGTCCGGAACGGTGTCACCGTCGGAGTCGGTGTCCGCCACGCCGCAGCCGCAGGCACCTGGTTCGATCTTGCCGGCGTCATTCGGACAGCCGTCGTCACAGTCGAGCACGGTATCGCCATCGCTATCGACATCGGCTACGCCGCAGCCGCACACGCCCGGTTCGGTCTTGCCGGGATCGTCCGGGCAGCCGTCGTTGCAGTCGGGGACGGTGTCGTTGTCGGAGTCGGTATCCGGCACGCCGCAGCCGCACACGCCGGGCTCGGTCTTGCCGGGATCGTCCGGACAACCGTCGTTGCAGTCGGGGACGGTGTCGTTGTCGGAGTCGGTATCTGCCACGCCGCAACCGCACACGCCCGGTTCGGTCTTGCCGGGATCATTCGGACAACCGTCGTTGCAGTCGGGGACGGTATCGTTGTCGGAGTCGGTATCCGGTACGCCGCAACCGCATGCTCCGGGGTCGAGTTTGTCCGGGTCCAACGGGCACAAGTCACCGCAGCTACCGTCGACCTGATCCCCGTCGGCGTCGCCCTCGCAAGTGGTTTCGTCGCCCAGGTAATCGCCACCGAAACTGTTGCACTCCGCCGGTGAGCGAATCGTGCAGAGTCCGTCGTACACGCAGCACGCGCCCGTGGCGATGAAGCAGGGTGGGTTGAGGTCCGCGCAGGCGACGGCTTCGTGCCACTCGCTGTCTCCACACTCAGTGGCTGTTACATCGTCCTGGCAGTCGCCGATGGGCCGATCGCAGCAGGCGCCCGTGGGAAACTGGCAACCGCTAGTCGGGCTCAGCGCTCTTTCGACGCACACAGAGTCCCAGCCCCAAAGGCAACAGAAAGGATCCTGATCGCAGATCAAGTCGCAGCACGTAGCGTCGTTGCAGCCCGAGGTTCCGTGCGTAACATCGCACGCGCCCTCGGCATATTGACACACCCAATGGACGCAGTGCTGATCCCCCTCGCCACACATGAGGCCATCCTGCCAGACCGCGCTGTGGCCTTCGCCGTCCACGATGGCCTCGCAGTCCTCGCGAATCATATCGGTGCAGCCTTCACCCTGAGGCGCTTCCGGCGGCGTGCAGCAGCCGGCCGGGTCACCGGGCAGGACGACCATATCGAGCGTGCCGCCGGTGAGTTCGCCCGTTATGGCAGTCCATGTGGTCGGGGTGAAGAAATCGAAGATGATCTTTGCAGTTTGCGACGTGTTGGGCGAAGCGAAGTTCATGACGTCGAGCACGTACGTGCCGGAGGCCGGGGGCACTTCGACTTCCATCACGGCGATCCGAACGCTGGAACCGTCGGCTGGTATGATCACCTGCGCGTCGAGGTTCTCCGTCAATCCGGTGTACGTCATGTTGTAATTAGGCGCGAAGAGGAAGATCACATATCCAACCCCGCATGCCGCGGGCGAGGCCTGGCAGAACGGCGTCGAGCCGAAATCCCAGAATTCGATCCCGTTCGGGTGCATCAGCGGCGTGGTGAGAGTGAAGCCGGGGTCTGAGGCGCGGGTGTCAAGAGTAGCAAGCCGAAGCGGAATGTGATCGCCTGCCGGCGCCCGCCGCATGAGAATGTCCACGGTGACGATCTGTGCCGGCAAGTAGGGGCCGGGTGTCTGAGGGACCAACTCCACCACGGCTCCGTCACCGCCGGCGCCAGGAGGAGGTGGCGGCGAGCTACCGTCGGCGATCGAGACATTAATCCACGCCGCGAAGGAGCCCGCTCCGCCCAACAGCGCGGAGGCTGTGTCGATGTCGGTGGCGTCGGTTGCGCCGGTGCGATCGAGGTCGGTCGAGAAGGGCGGTGCCGCCGCCCGGACGCCGTTCAACTGGTCGATCAGCACGATGATGTCGCTCGGTGTGGCTACGCCGTCTCCGTCGACGTCGCCGGGCAAGTAGCCCAGACGCACTGTCGTACCGCTCTCGACGTGAGTGACGACGGTCCACGTTCCCGGCTCTATCGGTTCTGAAAGCGTGAGCCTGACGCTCGTTGCGTCGACCGCTTCGACCTGCGTGATGGCGGGCACAGCGCCGTCGCCTCCCGTTTCCGACAGCGTAAAGGCCGTCGGCGTCAGGCCATCGGCCGCGCCGTCGAACGTCAGCACGACGGAATCCCAGCCGAACCGCGCAGCCGGATCGTTCGGTAGGTGCGGCTGGCGAGCGTCGATCGCGCCGCTAGGCGGCTCGCTGGCCACGATGGTGACAACGCCGCGAGCCGCGCTCAACGGACCTGCCACGGCGATGAGCATGAACATAGCCAGTGCGCACTGTACCTGTCGGACCATGGTCCCCTCCTTCGGGTTTGGGCGCCGTCGCTCGAAAAAGTCGTGCCGGGTGGAATCGACCCAACTCGAGAACAACACCGGATCACAGCAGCCGTATGAAATCGAATGAAATCACGAACTGCCGGGCACAAGCGCATTGCAGTTGTGCCCTTAATGCTCCATGGTTGGACCCCGCCCAACCAGCGGTTTGGCTACCTAGCCCTCAGATTACAGCAGTGCCGTTGACGAGTCAAGGGAAAACGGAATTGATAGGCACACAGATGGACAAAGTCTGCAGTGTAGGCCTGTGAGGCTATCGAGGCGTTACTGTCGGTGAGTCTCCAGGCCGTAGCGAGACCTCGTCGCAGTGCCTTCGCGGAGGTGTGTGATAGGGGTATGCGGCCGCGCCCGGGCGATCGGCGCAGCCGGGCGCCACTGCGGCGGGTGCGGCAAGATGCCACTAGGCGCGGAGGTTCCCGAGACCTGGGTCGGCCGGTCTCGGGCCTACGTCTTGGTGTAGAGATACTCGTTCAGTTCGTCGATCGTGGCTTCGAGATAGTCGATGGTGTGCTGCTTCTGATCCGCCTCGGCTGCGATCAGATCGCGCGACGAGATGACACCGACGAGATCGCCGTCTTCGACAACCGGGAGGTGGCGGATTCCCTTTTCAGCCATGGCGGCTGCGCACTCGGGGAGTGGTGTACTGCGCTGACAGCACGCCACGGGTGCGGTCATCACCTCGCCGATGTGGGCGCTGTCCGGATTGCGGCGATGTGCCACGACTTTGCGCAGCAGATCGTGTTCCGTGAAGATCCCTACGGTCTTCGCGCCATCGGTCACTACCAGAGCACCCAGATCCCGTGTCGTCATCATGTCGGCCGCCTCGCCAACGGTGGCGTTCCGGTCGATCGTAGCGACCTCGGCGGTCTTCGTTTCCAGGATTGTCTGAGCCGTATCCATCACGAATCTCCCCGTATGCCGCCGCATGCTCCGGACCCCCGCGGCCGAAGCACGGCAGGCTGATGTTCCGATTCGCCAAGCGCGGCGGCCCGAGGACCGCGTCGGCTCGCATCGTACACCCTCTTTTCGTCTTTGGGGAGACCGGACTACAGCGGAACATGGATGATTATCGGCAATCGCCGTTGCCGAGGCTCCCGGGCTGCTCAGCCCGTTGCTGCCGGCCCGGCGCGGTCGGCAATGGCGCGGAACAGTGCAGGTTTGCTTATTGGTTTGGCTACGTAACCATCGCATCCGGCGGCCAGGCACTCCTCCCGCTCGGCATCACCCGTGTGGGCGGTTAGGGCGACGATAGAGCCGGAATAGGCCCGTTTTCGCAGTTCCCGGGTGGCTTCGTAGCCGTCCATCACAGGCATCTGCATGTCCATGAGGATCACATCGAACGGGCGGCCTGCCTCATGCGCCTCCACCGCTGCGTCGAGGGCGAGTTTGCCGTTCACCACGCCCGTCACATCCGCCCCGGCTTTGGTCAGGACGTGACAGATCAGGCGTTGGTTGTCCTCTCCATCCTCGGCCAGCAGGATGCGTACGCCGTCGATATGGGCCAAGTCGTCCACCGGCTTGTCCGTGACCTCCGGCTCGGCGCCGTCCTTTGTCTGGCAGCGCGGCAGGGTGACGAAGAAGGAGGTGCCGTGCTCATCTCGGGAGAAGAAGTCGATCTCGCCGCCGAGGTAGCGCGTCGTAAGCAGTTTGACGCTGAATGTGCCGAGCCCTCTTCCGGTTCCGCCCTTGGTCGAGAAGGACCGTTGGAACATCTGCAACTGAGTTTTGTAGGGCATGACGTTCGTGTTGTGGACCGTGAAGCGAAGCTGCTGATCGTCGAGTAGGTTGCACTCGACCGACACGACCTGCCCGATGTCGCTCGCCTCGAGCGCGTTCTTGATGAGATTGCCCAACACGCGCCCGAGCAGCACGGGGTCCGACTGCAGATCGAGGTCAGCCGGCGACGGCACGCCCAGCACCAGCGTCCTGTCCCGCGCGACCGGATGACCCTCGTATGTGGAGCGCAGGTTCTCGAACACATCTGTCACGCTCATCCGCGTCCACGACGGCTTGAGTTCGCCGCGCTCGGCGGCCGCCAGGTCGCGCTGCCCGCGTATCTGCTCCGTCAGTTGATGCGACATGACGGACATGCGCTTGGGGTATTCCTGCCGTTCCTGTGCGTCGTCCGCCTGTTCGAGCAACTCCGCCAGCCCCTCGATACCGCCGGCGACGTTGAGCGTGTCGTGGAAGAAGAGCTTCTCGAGCACCTCGCGCCGCTTGTGGGCGCTGATGTCACGTGCGGCGAAGACCATGAGCTTCTGATCGCCGAGATCGAACGGCGTGGCGACGACCTCCAGGTCGAGCGCGCCGGGCCCGTCCGGCGTGACGGTGGTGATGCGGCACTCGGCCTTGGCGACCTCACGCCGTTCGTTGCACTCGAGCATGGCGTTGACGGCGCCGCACATCTGGCATGGCTCGGCCGTGCCGCAGCCACCGGGCATCCTCGTGGAGTACTCGCAGGAGAACACTTCGCCGATGCGCCGGCCGAGTACGTCTCGTGAGTCCGCAAGGCCCAGCGCGGTCAGTAGTCCGTCGTTGCACGCGACGATCTGCCGGTGCTCGTTCAGGATCGCCATCGCCTCGGGATAACCTTGAACCAGCGAGCGAATCAGCGAGTCTTCCTTGAGCTTCTTGGCGACCGGTTCGAGCACGGTCAGCTCGAGGCGTTCTGGCGATGCGTGGTAGGTCGTCGGCTCGGTCTCGATCACGTTCAACTGCGTGCTCGGCTGCGGCATGCTCATTCCCTCAGTTGCTTGGCTTGCGTTTCCCGTCCTGTGCCGTGCGCACCATAAGCGCACATCCGCTGGTTACATCGGACCGAGCGGCGGCGGGTTGAAGTTAGACCGGTGGGGCGGGTCGGCGGGCTCTTTGCCTCGCGCCTGACGTGTCGGAGCGTCTCGATTTATAGGCGCACGCTTATCGGATGCCCTGCGCGGAACATCTGTGGTAGGGCACGGTCGAGGAACGAGACCTGCTGCATACCGCGCGGCATCTACTAGCGCGGATGGCTGTGTGGCGCGGAGTTAAGCCGACATCTCGTGCGCTTGTCTTGGCGAAGATGCCAGCGTACCTTGCGCTCGCCGTAACTGACACCGGTATGCCGTGTGATTGACGGCACGGGCGGGACAGGCAGGAGGTACGCAATGCCGAGACAATCGAAAGCAGCGAAGGTCGTGGCGATGCTCGTCGGCCTGGTGGTGATCGTCGGCGCGGTCTACTCGGTGTTCCAGATCGACTGGGTCACCGAGGTCGTGGTCGAGCCGCCCTCCGTGCGTCCGCTGAAGACCTTCGTGGTCGAGGACCCTTACTCCGCCTCGACGCGAAAATACCCGGGCAAAGTCAAGGCGAATCGCGAGGTGAACCTGGCCTTCCAGGTGTCCGGCCAGGTGACGCTGTTCCCCGTGATGAACGGGCAGGACGTCGCCGAGGGCGAACTGCTGGCAAGGCTCGATCCGCGCGATTTCGAGAACGCCCTGGCGGCCAAGAAGGGCTTGTTGGCCAAGGCACGATCGGACATCGACAAGCTCAACCGGCTGTTCGAGCAAGGCAACGCGGGCCGGCAGGAGGTGGTGGATGCCCAGGCTGCGTTCGATGTGGCTCAGGCGGAGGAAAAGACCGCAGCCAAGGCGCTTGATGACACCTACCTGCGGGCACCGTTCGCCGGGGTGGTCGCCAACACCTTCGTGGATAGATTCGAAAACGTCGCGGGAAAACAACTCATCCTCAGCCTCCAGGATGTGTCGAGTGTCGAGGTTGAAGTGAACGTGCCGGAGGAGGTCGTCGCCCTGACGAAGGGTTCCGCGGATGC
>JAJDDX010000179.1 GCA_029260055.1 Phycisphaerae bacterium | reverse complement strand
CATCACGCCTCCATCAACAGGCCGGATATATGTGCGCAACCACCCTTTGATGCTTCTCAAACTTTCTCCTCGCAAAGCGGGGCGGACCATATATGACACCACTACTGCCCCGGTTGGATGGATACGTAGTGCGGAAGAGTGCCCCTTAGGTCATTGGCTCAACTTGTCCCAATTCGGCTGACGGGAAACACCATCGCGCTCCAACCGGCGAACAAATCTGTCGGACTCAAGAAAGAGCTCATGGGCGTTTCCCCAACTCATCTTCGATCCCACGCGAAGCGACGAAAGAGGATCAGCCGGCTTGCGGTGCCGTTGCGCTCGTTGCTTGTCTACTGCTTTTCGTTGTTTTCTTCTCTTCCGCGCCGTAAGTGCTTGTTGCTGTTTTCTTCTTTCTCTTTCTCGGTAGTGGGAAAGCCGTAAAACGTGCCCCATCCTCCAACTCCTCCACAATCTCCAGCGCTAGATCGTCCACGTCATCGTGGCCATCTATTGCCGGCAGCTTAAGAACCCCTCGTGCTTCGTCGGCACGAATAACGAAACTATGGTGAGGATACTCGTACACCAGAAGTTCCATTGTGGTATCCACCTCTTCGGAGGTCAATAGCCCCGTGTTTAGGAGAAGTCGTTTGCCGTATTGTTCTCCCAGCCTTAACGCCTGGCTGAACCGCCCAAGGTCCATCGGGTCGGACTGCTTAAGCAGTGTCTGTATCGCAGGCGCTGCTACGGAAGCAGCGCAACTCATTGCATCGGCAACCCTAAGCGGCGACTCTTCTTTTAGTGTTGCGAGCAAGGCTTTATAGAGCCGGATATAGAACGCACTGACAGCGTTCAAGCCCATGTACCCGTTGAGGGCGGACGTTTTCGCGTGAGGATCCCTTGGGTCTGAAACCTGCGGATCTAGCGGTCCCAACTCTGCTAGCGGCCCCATTCGAATCTGCTGCGCTGCCAGGCATATTAGCGTTGCGGCGCTCTTCGCTTTCCTAGGTACAAACGCGACGATGTCCTTAGACCGCCATTGGAGAACGCTTGCGAGGTGATAAGCTGCGCTAGCATCGCCGCCGTCCGAATTCACGATGAGATCTATGCCTTTGCCTTTCGGCAGATAGGGGAGAACCTCCCCCAACCGCTCTACACATGATGCATCGATCGCAGGGTGGTCACGCCCGGTCGCCATGATAATAACCGTTCGGGCTCGTTTCTGTTGGAATCTTCCAACAAGCTCATCGATCTGTCCTCTTGTTGTTCCCGGCATCTCGTCCCCTCCTGTCCATCGACGACACACAGACCACGACGCCCGCTTCTGTGTTGACGTTTGCACACCTATAGTTTCTGATGGGAATTCTCGATTTAACCGCTGACAGTAAACCTTACGTTTGAAGATAAGAAAACCCCATCCTTAACAAGAGATGGGGTTTTCTTATCTTCAAACGCCTGCGTCGCGTAAGGGTGATTACTCTGCCTGCCGTTTCTTGACTACCCTCCCGCTGCCTGGGCATCTTTCATGATCCGCCGAACGAACCGATCAGCCTCGAGCACCAGCTCGTGCGCATCGCCCCAACATAACCCCATGCCGTCCTCAGTCGTAGAACGACAGCTATTCATCGACAACAACGTCTGAGGGCTTTTTCGGGTTCCTGACTCGGTGTCCGGTTCGCCAGCCTTCCTCTCGACGGCTTCTTCCCTGCTACTTCGTGATGCCATTCTTTCCTCGCCCCCCGCCAATTGTTTGTAACTCGCAAGCTTCGCGAAGGTTTCTGGCTGAGTCTTCCCGCCGCCGCACCTTCTCGGCACCCAGCCGGGATCATCCTACCTGTGAGTTGTCCAGAGTTTTGCCGGCATAGGTTGGCTAGGTCAATAGCGAAAGAGGGATACGGCAGTCCAAACCGGCTTGCCGGCCGCATCGCCTCCCCCTTCGGGGGCCGAGCACGCTGTTGCACCGGCGCTATTGGCGAGTCTCAGATTCTCGGCGATTCGAGGACGGTGCCGTTCCATCTCGCTCGTTCGAAGCCTCACGGGTGGCAAGTTCCCGCGACAAAGAGCCCGGTCGCTGTTCAGCCCCAACCTTCAAATCCGGAGCCCGTTGGGGATTATCCGCCGTCGCGGAATCCGACGCCAAGGTTCGCCCATACCTCGCATCGCCTTTCATCCTATAGCTCGAGATCGCCGAGGCCACGCCGACGGCCGCTGCCGTCCCAAAAATCGCCACAATCATCATCAGGATGGCGGCGTATGGAAATTGGTAAGCTATCGTTATCACGGTTGTCCTCCTCTTTCTTTCGTATACCAGGACCGCTCATTATAAGAGTAGTCGAAAAGTGACCGGTTGTCAAATGACGGCTTCTTTAAAGCCCGCCCGTAAAACGGGCGCTCATCTATTGACATCGTGGCGCAGGGTGTTACAGTAGATTTTCGATGGGGTGTGACACGGCGCGTATACTGGTGCGGCCTTCCACGGAGCACGTCCCAGCGTGACGCCAGTTGGATATCCCGTGAGGAGGTAGAACGGTGAGAGGAGCCAGAAAAAAAAAGGAAGCCCTCCCGCTGGATCCGGAGAAAGCGAGGGAACAGGCTGATGAGGTTCTGTTGCTCGTCGAGCAGCTACACCAGGTCAATTTGCGAGACCTGCGCAGGAGCGCAGGCCTCACGCAAGAGGATACTGCAGCTATTCTCGCTGTTTCACTCTCGACATGGCGGAGATGGGAGAAGAACAAGGGGTGGCCGGAGACTTTGGACCCGCTGAAGGGTCTCTGCAGCCATATCAAGAAGCGCTGTTAATCCGCAGCGCCGCTGCGTGTTTCCCGTCAGCCGATTTGGGACAAACTGAGACGAAGACCTAAGAAACACCCGGAAGCCAATAAGGAGAAGATCCAATGGCCAAGTGGAATTCCCCCGGTTCCATAGCCCCCTAGAGGGTAACTACTCGCCGCGCCCCGTCTTGTCGGAGGTCGTCTAATTTGGGATTTTCACCTTGCACGGATTGATGCTCGGAGGTGAACAATGAAGGATTTGGAACAGGGTGCGGTCGCGGCGATGGCGAAGCTCGGCGAGCGCGGTCGCACGACACGGATCCCCGACGACGTGCGCGAGGCCGTGATCGCGTTCGGACTCGAAGCGCGTGAGGGGTCGACGTCGAGGGCCGCAACGGCCCGGCTACGAGCTATCGCATCGGCCAATCCGTAGGTTGTCCATAATTGTGACGATACGATACCGTGCTCACGGGGCGGTACGTATCTTCCTCACGCGGTATCAGAGGGGTCGAATGAAACGCATCTTCAAAATCGTTCTCGTAGCGCTCATTGCGCAACTTTGCGTCAGTCAATACTCCATTGCCGATCAGGTGTACTGGAGCCTTCTGACCAGCGGCGTGTCATCGATCCAACGCGCTGATCTGGATGGCTCGAACGTCGAGGATGTGGCGTCGCCGGGCGCTCGGCCGTATCACATCCTTATCGACCCTGTGTGCCGCAAACTGTACTGGCACCAGTTCACTGGGACTGGCGTATATCGCGCAAGTCTGGACGGCTCCGCTGACGAAGAGCTCCTCGGTATTCAGACGTTCACCATCGGGTTGAACCACGCAACGCGAAGACTATACGCGCAGGCGTCCCCGGCGAGCCAGGCGATCACAGAGTACAACCTCGACGGTTTGAATCCTCGGCCAGTAAGCACCGTTACGCCCGACATAATGGTTGTGGACTCTCTGAATAACCACCTCTATCACTCGGACACTCGGTCGGATGAACTCCGGCGAACAGACCTGAGCGCGGGGACTACAGAGATAGTTGTGTCCAAAGCTCTCGGCGATCCCGTTGTCGACCTGCACAGCATCGCAGTCGACGCTGTTGGCGGGAAGCTGTACTGGGCGGGAGCAGACTCGCAGGGAAGTTCGGCTGCCATCATCGCGCGGGCAAATCTCGATGGTAGCGGAGTTGAGGTCATCCGCTCCTTTGGCGGCAACTTTTTCGACCCGGGGCCTTCCGGAATAGATCTCGATGTGGCCGCAGGCAAACTCTACTGGGCCGAAAGCGAGCGAAAGGGCGGCGGAGGGTCGATCGGCCGCATCCGACGTTCGAATCTCGATGGAAGTGACGAAGAGACCATACTCGATGGGATCGAACCTGGGCCCTCCGCTATTGCGTTGTTGCTGGACTCCGCCGAATTGGCCTCCGTCGCGAGCGCGCGATTCTCCCCCCAGCGCGGAGGCGATACAGGCAGCGTTACCATCTATACCACTGTCCCTTTTTCGCCGGGCGCGGCAGTCAGTCTAGTAAGGTCCGGCGAGCCCGACATTGCCGGGGACCCCTACGCCCATACTCTTAACGGTGAGTGCCCACTGCTCGCGGCCACGTTTGACCTGTTCGGGAGAACGCATGGGGCATGGAACCTCAAGATCACGCACCCCGATGGTTCAACGCAAGTCTTAGCCGAGCCATTCACCATCGAGGGTGGAGACGAGATCGACCTATATACCCAGATCGTGGGACCTGCCGCCGTTCGTGGAGAGCGGGAAGGGCGTTACACCGTGATTGTGGGGAACCGAAGCAACAAGGATGCGTATGGGGCTATCCTATTTATCGCTCTACCGGCTGATAGAGAGTCAGAGCTGTTCCCGCCCCCCGTGTTTCCTTCGGGTAGCTTCATAGACTTCAACGACGTCGACGAGTTCGTCATTCACGAAGGTGAGAAGATATATAGCCGCTTCATTAACACCCTACCTGCTTTACAAGAACTGAACTTTGATTTCCGGTTTATAGCTCCACACGTCTTCGGGACGAACATTCGTACGTGGGTGAGCCGCCCTCTTTACCCTAACGGCCTACCGAGCGCGCCTGCTAGCGCGCTCACAGCTACGGCGGAGAGATTTGCCGGCGCGAGTCCTCGCGCAGTCGGCGGAAACGGTTCTGATCAAGAGACTATCGACGGTTTAATGGACCAATTCGGCTCCTTCCGAGGGAGGTCCCGCGAAGCGCTTGATGCGTTGGCTCAGGACACCGCTGGTTCCACGGCGGGTGACCACGCTATGACTGGCTTGATTGCGGCTGCCATTGGGGCAGCCGCGATCGCGGCGGGATTGGCTGCTGTGCCGGCGACCGCTGCTTTTGCCGTACAGCTTGCCGCTGCTGGCATGTCTATATGGGCGATCAGCACCTTTGCTGGCCATTTTCAATCGGCAGAGTTTTCGTCAATCAGCGTCGGCGCGATCGATCCAAACGAGAAGTACGGACCTGGAGGCGTCGGGCCCGAAGGATGGCTAAATCCGGATGGGTCGATTACCTACAGAATAGCGTTTGAGAACCTAGACACCGCCACCGCTGCCGCTCAAGAAATCCGCATCACCGACCAGCTCGACACGACGGTAATTGCCCCCACATCGCTCGAGTTTGGTCAGATCACCTTCGGAGACCACACACTCATCCCACTGCCTGGCTCGCACACCTACAGCGGTGCGGTAGATCTGCAGCCCACTCTCGACTTGATCGTGTGGGTGGAAGCAGACGTCGATACAATCACGGGCGAAGTAGAGTGGCGCCTGTTAGGTCGCGACCCAGTCACCGGCCAATTACCGGCCGATCCGTTGCTCGGGTTCTTACCCCCCAACATCGTGCCTGCAGAAGGTGAGGGGTACGTGACTTTCAGAGTTCGGCCGCTCGCAGCACTTCCCACCGGGACCCAGATTAGGAATAGCGCGTCCATAACCTTCGACCTCAACGCGCCGATCGATACTCCGGAGGTATTGAATACGCTGGACGTAACACCACCCACAAGCCAGGTAGCGTCTCTCCCTATCACTCAGACTAAGAGAGACTTTACGGTTACCTGGGGGGGAACCGATGTCGGGGCTGGCCTGCATTCGTACGACGTCTTCGTATCCGTAGACAACGGAGAGTTCTTCAAGTTGGTCGACGATTCAGATGCGGATTCAGTCGAGTTTCCGGGTGAGGATGGCCATCAGTACGCTTTCTACTCGGTTGCCAGAGACCTTGCGGGTAATATCGAGCCAAAAGCTCCTATCGGCGAAACATCGACCACCGTGGCGGTTGTGCCGCTTGAGCAGAGCAAAGCTCAACAACAATGCATCACTCGGATGAACAAGGAGGCCCGCAGCGTCGCGCGGCAATACCTGCGCGCAGCAGAGAGTTGCGTAAAAAACGCCCAGCGCGGTAAATTAGCGGCGCTTGGCAACCCGCCCGATGAGCAGTCAGCACAAGCCTGCTTGACGAACGATGTGAACGGCAAAGTACAACGGTCGGTCGACAAGCTCACCCAGACCGACGATGCCCACTGCTTAGCAGACCCCCTACAGCTCCCCGACTATGGCTCTCAGGATTCCGGGGCATCACTGTCCAGCCTTCGAGCACAGACGCTAACACTAGTAGCGGATCTTTTCGGACCGACACTCGATCCAACGGTCGTCTCTTCGGTCCTGGATCATCCAGACACCACGAAGAGCGTCGACCGCAGCGGCGCCAAGTGTCAACTCGCGGTCCTGAAACGTGTGAGCCGCCTCCACGACATCCTGTGGAAAGAGGCTCTGTCGGCGAAGAAGAAGGTGCTACGCGGCAAAGCGAGGCTTGCCGGGGTGGGCCCAGTTCTGACCCCGGCAGAACTAGAGGCTGAGCTTAGCATTCACCTCGTTGCAGATTCGCGCGGCAAGATTGCTAACGCCGTCGCCAAACTCGATGCCACTAGCAGTGACCGTTGTGATTCCACGGATATCACCACGCCCATTCCCCTGCTGTTTCTCGGTCAGTGCGAACTTCCCAGCACGCCGCTAGAATTGAGTACATGCTTGGCGGCGCGAGCACGTTGCGCGTTCTGTCTCGAGATCAACGACTTCGACAACGTACGGATTGATTGCGACACTCTTGATAACAACCTCGCTGATGGAAGCTGCCGATAACACAGGTCCAACAACTTAGGCGATGTCTCAATCGGGTGTTGTCATATATGGTCCGCCCCGCCTAGCAAGGACAGAGTTCGAGAGGCATCAAAGGAAGGTTGCGAACAAGGCGAAGCCAGTAGGCTTCCTATCTCGCCCCCCCCCCTTCAGAATTCTGGTACTCTCACTATGGCCGATAAAATTTGTTATCAGAGAGAGTGGAGGACGATAGATTTGAGTACGGCGGACGCAAAACACGTTTCTGGTGGGTTGGTCGAGGCCGAGGGCTTCACGCCCGATTTGCCCCCGATTCTTACCGGGCACCATACCCCCGCGGTCCAAAAGAACGTTGAAAGCCGTTACACGCCACACTCTCTTCGCGCAACGGCTGCAACGCTTGGTCTTGATGCAGGAATTCCGATCGAAAAAATCCAGGAGATGCTTGGGCACCGGCACATCACAACAACTCGAATCTACGACTGTTCCCCGTCACCCATAACCACCTCCGTCAATAGCGGAGTGTTCTTTTCCTGAGCCTAGTCTCCGAGCACGTATTACAGTCACCCATTCGCACCGATTCGCACCGTGCATGATTCGATTCGTGAGTGCAGCGCCCAATCAGCCGAACGGCGCAGGAGATCTCAGCGGAGCACCTCGCCATGACGGGGGTTGCGACGATCCCCTTGCCCGCGCTGACCTCCGAAGTCTTCTGAAAAAGGCTTATGTTCTCCGAAGCGAACTGGTGCATGGTGACCGGGTCCGTTTCGAGAACGTGGAATTGAAAACGATAGGCTTCCATCTCAGTATTTGCCTGCACTCTGCGATTGCAAAAGAAATCAAGGGCCTCACCGCGCTGAACACGCCGCGTGTCGCCGCGTATTCGGAGTCATTCCACTAACCCCTCCCGCACACTCGCAGCAGCTTGGAACGAGAACGTTGGGATTCCCCCGCTCCCGTAGACAATCCGAAGCTTCACTACGAAGCCCGTTCGAACGACTAGCAACGTGGTCGAGTCGACGTGCTTCTACGTGCCCACCGTGTTCACGCCCTAGGGGATGAACAGCGTGAGCAGATCGCACCAGCCCCGCTACGTGAAATTTTTCACAAAAATCGAGGCCCTGTTATCGGAGGAGAGCGCTCACATTGCGGATTCCGAGCGATCTCGAACACCGATTCCAATCCAAGCCGAACACTGATTCCGATTGAACTCGAACGGGTATTCCAATCCAAGTCGAACACTGATTCCGATCCAAGCCGAACACCCGGCGGTCACGGTAGCCCTGT
>JAJDDX010000178.1 GCA_029260055.1 Phycisphaerae bacterium | reverse complement strand
ATTTGATACACGATCCAGCCGCAAGCGTGGCATGGGGATGGTCGTCGAATCTACGGTTCAGGTTGAAATAGATAAATCATAGCATCGGTGATGATGTTTTGGTTTGATGCCATTGTTGGATAAGGCAATGTTATGCATGAGTCGACTGAGCGTATAATATCGGTTTTGCAATCGCAATTTTCAGATATCGATTTTGCGCCGTTTGCGATGTCCCCAAAGCGTGATGCACGAAATGAACAAACGTGTATTATCATTCCGCCTGATCGATTGGTCGAGGTGATGCGTTTTTTGCATGATGATGAGCGATGTGCGTTTGAACAGTTGTGCGATTTGACATGCGTGGATTATTTGAATTTTCCAAAATCCCGTGATCGATACGGGGTAACGTATATGATTCAGTCGGTGACGTTGGGCCATCGGTTGTGGGTTAAGTGTTTTGCCAATGATCCCGAACCCTGTGTGCCGAGTGTGACATCCATCTGGAATGGCGCAGAATGGACTGAGCGTGAAGTGTTCGATTTGTATGGTGTGACATTTACGGATCATCCCGATATGAGACGCATATTGACGTGGGATGGTTTCAAGGCTCATCCGCTACGAAAAGATTATCCGTTGCGCGGTCTTGGTGAGCGTGAGAATTTCGAAGTGATGTTGCGGGACGATACTTGATGTGCAGTCCATACTGTATGTGATATGTCGTTTTGTGTGATGTGCATTGCGTCGTGAATTGTGTGTTGTATCGCATGAAGTAAACGTGTGTGTGTTTTGGATGATTTGAGGCTTACTGTATGTCTGTCAAACCCATGAATTCACCAGAACTGGTTGGCTCATCGTATGATGCGCTCGATGCTGATGGCGCGCGCACCGATTCGGGTGTGATGTCATATGCGGTAACGACAGATGAGTCATCGCATGGGCCTACGACGTTTGCCCCTGAAGAGCCGGGTGGTGATCTGTGGGCGCTGAATTTCGGGCCTCAACATCCTGCAACGCATACGACGCTGCGATTGGTGCTTGAGCTGGATGGCGAACGCATCATTGCGTGTACGCCACACATTGGCTATTTGCATAGCGGGTTTGAAAAGCTCGGTGAGCATCTGGATTACAATCAGTATGTCGTGGTAACAGATCGGATGAATTATATTTCACCGATGGCGAATAATATCGCGTGGCACGATGCATGTGAAAATTTATTTGATATTGAGCTGACCCCACGGTGTAAAGTGATCCGCACGATCATCGCTGAGTTGTCGCGGATTCAGGATCATTTGTTGTGCGTGGGTACTGCCGCATTGGATTTGGGCGGTTTTACAGCATTTCTATATGGGTTCAACGAACGCGAAGTCATTTATGATCTGTTTGAGGAAATCTGCGGGGCGCGATTTACGACGAGCTATACGCGCGTTGGTGGCCTGAGTCAGGATATGCCGACGGTTTGGCCCGCACATGTGAAAGATTTTTGCAAGCGCGTGCCCAAAGTGTTGTCCGATGTGGAATCGCTTTTGACGCGCAATCGAATTTTTATAGAACGCACCAAAGGCGTTGGTTTTTTAAGTCATGATGATGCGGTGAACTGGAGCTTGACCGGTCCATTGGCACGAGCGAGCGGTGTTCGTCGTGATTTGCGAAAAGATGAACCGTATTTGTGTTATGCTGACGATTGGGATGGTCAGGGATCGAGCGCGGTTGATTTTAAAGTAGCCATTGCGACGGGTGGGGATGTATACAGTCGCTATCTGGTGCGTCTGGAGGAGATGCGTCAGGCATTACATATTATCGATCAGCTCATTGACAATATTCCAGAAGGCCCGATCGATGTTTTGCCCAACGATAAGATTGCGTTGCCACAGAAGCGTGAGGTGTATGGCAGCATTGAAGGGCTGATACACCATTTTGAACAAATCATGACCAATCGTGGACATCAACCGCCCGTCGGTGAAGCCTATGGCAGCAACGAAACGGGCAATGGCGAATTGGGATATCATTTGGTTAGCGATGGTGGTAAAACGCCGTATCGTTCGCGCTGTCGTGCCCCCAGTTTCATCAATTACCAGTGTTTTCCAAAAATGGTGATTGGCCATCAGATCAGTGATGTTGTGGCGATTTTGGGATCCATGAATATTATTGCAGGTGAATTGGATCGGTAGTTAGGTAGTAGCTGTCATCGCCATGAGCATGGTGATGTCTCATGGGGCTGCAATCTCTGATTTTGATTATGGTGTGACCAATGGCGTGGAATGCAATTGATCGTAAAGTTCCGGTGATCGACCCAGATGCACCGCCGGTATTGTCTGAGGCGGTACGGGATAAAATTCGTTCTTTTTTTCCGCGATATGAAACGAAGCGCGCGGTGTTGTTGCCTGCGCTGCATGTGGCTCAAGATGCCTTAGGCCATGTGTCGCATGCCGCGATGGTCGAGGTCGCTGAGATCTTGGAGCTTCATCCATCTGAGGTATTGGATACATTGACGTTCTACACTCATTTTTGGACACACCCCAAAGGGCGGAAGGTCATCACCGTGTGTCGCAGTATTTCATGTGAATTGATGGGTGGTAACGAGGTTCTGGATGCATTGAAATCGAAATTGAACATCGATGAGCATGGCACGACAGAAGACGGTGAATACAGTTTGGTGACGGAAGAGTGTTTGGCGGGTTGCGATTATGCACCGTGTATGCTGGTGAACGAGAAAATGCATCAACGTGTCGCAGCGGATGATATCGCGACTCTTTTGGCGGACAGTGATATAGACGTTGTTGCGATGGAGCGTAGTGATTTGTTCGATGCGCCTGATCGCGCCTGTGCAAATACTGCTGTTGATGGTGCTGAATCTGCATCTGCATAAGTGTGAATGGTTGGTCATGCTGCTGGCATTGATGTGATGCATGCAGGTTTCCCTATTGGTGGTGTGATGAGTGTTGCAGTCGATATTTCAATTGCGGATCACGAAAGAGGATGTTGTTCGTTGGGTACGACGACATCCCGATATCGTTGTGCTCGCACTCATATACATGGTATTTTTCGGCGCGCTGAATCTTTCCATATGGCGCCCGGGACGATACATCACAGCCATGTACAACACGCAAGTCGCAGAAGCGCAAGCGTGGCATGCCGGTCGCCTCGACCTGAACGCTCGAACGTTCGATACAGCACTATTTCAAGACCGCATTTACAATATTTATCCGCCGCTTTACACGTTCGTGGCCTATATGGCGATCGCGATGTCACCCGAAGGGTTTCCCCATTGGATGATGGTCGTGTTGTTGGGGTTGCCGGTTCCGGCTATGGCGTTTGCACTTTTTCGGCGCATCGGCGTATCGCGTTACATGGCGTTCGTGCTCACAAAGGGGTATCTGTTGGGGACAGCGTTTTATCCGGTCGTTCGTCATGCCGTCGGCGCGGGCAACGTATATTGGGTCAATCACGTATTGTCGAACATTGCGCTGTGGTTGTTCCTTCTGGAATATTACGGACGGCGGCGCGTATGGGTCGTGGGCATTGCGATGGTGATGGGGTTTTGGTCGCGTCAGTTGGTGATCCTGTTTTTTGCGGCTGTGGTCTG
>JAJDDX010000177.1 GCA_029260055.1 Phycisphaerae bacterium | reverse complement strand
GTGAACCCCAACGACTACGTGACGCAGGTGATGGTCCTGTCGCATGCGGACGCGGAGTGGATGGCACATATCGTCAAGCGTTTGGGTTTCGATGCGGCCGCCACGGCCTCACGGGACGGGAAGCTCGTGATTCGAGGCAAGCCCAAGACCGTGGAGGAACTTGCGGCACTCATAGCTGAATTGGACTTGCCGGGCACGCCCGGTGACGCGACGGAGCTGGCGGAGTTTGTCCCATTCGGACGGCACGAGGCGGGGCACGTCGAGTTCCTTTTGGACAAGATGATGGACGGCCGCCGGGCGCGCTTCGCGGTCGACCCGATAAGCCGCAACGTCGTGGTACACGGCCCCATCGAGGATGTGGACTTGGTGCAACGCGTCGTCGGGTCACTTGATGCTCCGTCCAAGGCGCTGACGGTACACTTCCATTTCGTCCGAGCCACGATCGGGGGTAGTACCGATCCCGAGGATTCCGAGCTGACGGGTCCGTTGAAGGCCGTCGAGTCGGTCATGCACGAGAACGGTTTCGGCGAGCTTGGCCTTCTGGCCACGATCATCGTCTCGGTCGACGAAAGCCGACAGTTCCGGCAGGAGTCGACTCTTCGCACGGCTGAGGAACACGACGTGGATCAGCTTCAGTTCGCGGTACGCGGCGAGGCCCGCCTCGACGCGGATGGTGGCGTGGCCCAACTTGATGTGCGTGCGGATATCATGGGAAAGTACAGCACCGTTGACCACGACGGTGACACGGCGTTTGAAGTGAATACGGCTCTTGCCGCCAAGCTGGGCGGGCACGTGATCCTGGCGGCGGGACCCGGCTCGACAGCGACCGGCAACGCCATCGCGCTCGTTGTCCGGGTGACGGCGGAGTAGGCTCGATCAGACCGTGCGTGATTGAGGGTAGCCCACACGGCCCGGTGCCTCGAGCAGGTGCCGGGCCGTTTTCGTCACGCCGGCTGGGTGGCAAGCGGTGGCTGCGCATACACAACCGGCGACCCCTTAGGATACATCGATCCAAGGAATCGCCGGCTTCTTCCGCGTCCGCCCCGACATATCGAACGGCGGAGGTAGTGGTTCATGTTGTGCGGGCTATGCCGTCACGACGTCGCCTCTTGGTAGCGCGACCGCGGTGACAGCCCCCTCGATCGCGCTGCCGTTGTCGGCTGCGTGAGAGTCAAGCTGAGTCTACGATATCGAAATGAGGCGGCGGTCGGTCGGCGAGGATGTCGGGCTCGGCCCGATAAGGCGGCCGCGCACGCTCGATTTTCGCGTTTCCGCGGGCGGTTAGAGGCTCACAAGTCTAGCCAGTTCGCCCGCTCTACGGCAGCCGGGCATTATAGAAGGACGGATACGCTCCCATCCCGTTCAGCAGGTCGATGACATGCACGATGTCCGAAGGCTCGACGACACCGTTGCGGTCCACGTCGGCAGAGTAGAGCGGCGCAGGCGTTACTTCGTTGATCGCGTCGATCACCGCGATGATGTCGGACGGGTCGCTGACGCCGTTGCCGCTCACGTCACCGGGAAGATACCCGATCCGCATGTGCTGACAGCCGGGCGGATAGAGTAGGTCAGTCCAGGCGAGGACTTCGATCGGCTCGCTCAGCGTGAGGGTATAGGTCAGGTTGTCCGGCGACTCGGCTACGATGACGGATGGCGGTGTTCCATCGCCACCGATTTCGGTCACGACGAACTGGGCGGGATCGAGGGCGGCCACCGGTTCGGAGAAGGACCACAAGATGCTCTGCCACCCGGCGGGGTTCGTGCCGTCGGGGTCGAATGGCTGCCGCGCGTCGATCGCGCCGTCGGGCGGATCGGTCGCGATCAGCGGGGGTTGGGCGGACACTTCCGGATTGGCGCATTCGCCGACCGTGCAGACATCGTCGGTGCAGGCATCGTCGTCGCTGCAATCGGCGTCGGTGAGGCATTCGACGCATGAGTCAGTCGTTTCGTCGCAGAACAGCGCCGAGGCAGCGCACGGGTCGCCGCCGTGGGTGCAGTTGCCGAGATCGCAGTAGTCGCTGCCGGTGCAGAAGAGCCCGTCGGCGCAATCCGCATCGACGAAGCATTCGGTGCAGTCGCGTACCGGCGCGGTGATACCTGTGACGGGGTAGTGGTAGCCCATGTCGACAATGCCTGCGTCGGTGACTTCGTCGGTGCGTGTGGTGCGCCCGTTGAGCCCGAGGTTCGCGGCGAGGTCGCTGCCGGCGTCCACGCATGGGCTGTCTACCGCCTGCCCGGACTCAATCTGGCTGAGGTAGAAGCAACCCCACGGGCCGGGCACGAACATCGGGTCTGCGTCGATGTTCCCGACTCCGTCTGCGCCGCCGTCGACATCGGAGTATGTGACCGTTCCGCCCGCCGAGATTTGGCCCGCCACGTTGTCGAAGACGATGGCGTCTCTTACCACAAAACTCGCGTTGGTTGCTGCATCATGGTGGATGCCGCCCGTCTGCGGGTTCTCACCGCTGCCGGACGCGTTGCCCGCAACGGTGGACCCGTAGACCGCCAGGGACGTATCGGCGTCGGCGTAGATACCAGCCCCGCGCGCTCCGAGGACCGGAGAATAGCCCCCGGTGCCCGTTTCGTTGTTCGCGATCAGGCAGTTGTGGATGGTCGCATCGCTTTGCCTGACGCTGATCCCTCCGCCGCGCCCGCCGGTCAGGTCGCCGTCATATGACGGGGATTCGCCGCTTCCGGTACGATTGCCCACGAGTCGTGAGTCGATGACCTCGATGGCGCCGCCGGTCGCGCTGATCCCGCCGCCAAAGCCTCCCACTCCGCTCCAATTGAAGGCGCGGTAACTGTTGCCAGTGGTGTTGTGCGAGATGTCGCATCTTGCGATGTGGGCGTCGGCGGTGAGGCACAGACCGCCGCCGAAGCCGCCATCTCCGCCTATGTCGTTGATGTAGGGGTTCATCGGACCACAACAACACCAGTCCGAGGCCTCGCCGTCGCCGGTGCTGTTGAGTATGACGGTCGAGTCGAGCAATGTCAGGTCACATTCGGAGAGGATCGCGCCACCCGAGCCGCCCGCGTAGCCGCAATGCCGCCCCGTAGGCGTCTGGTTCGATTGGAAGACCGAGTCTGCGATGATGGCCGAGCCGCCGAGTTCATCGCACTCGAAGGCGACCGCTCCGCCGCCGTCCGCTGAGTTGTCGACGAAGCTGCCACGATGGATCTCCACGTTGCTCTGGTATGAACTGAAGGCTCCACCCGGGCCTTTGCCCGCGTGGTTTCCGGTAAACTCGCAGTCGGTGATCATGACGGCAGCGTGATCACACCAGATGGCGCCCCGCGAGAGATTGCGCGAGGAATGCGGCCAGCCCGTTTGGATGTTGTCGCGGAACACGGAGTCTGACACATGAAGGGTGCCGTTGGCGAGGTAGATTGCCGAGCCGCCGGCCACAATGTATGGAGTCGAACAATCGGATAGGGGCTCTTGGGGAGTGCAGTACATTTTCCCGATACTGTTGTCGGAGAAATGGGACGCCACGATGGTGAGGGTTCCGCCGCTCTGGTAGATGCCGGCTCCGGAGCCGGGAACGTTGTAGATGGTAAGCGTCGCGTTCTCGGTGAAGATGCATTCATCCAGGAGCAGCGAGACGTCTTCGGCGTAAATCCCGGCGCCGTGGCCGCGCACGTAGTATGACCAGGTGGAGGCGGAGTTGTTCCTGATACGGCATTGTCGCAGCGTCAGCTCGCCCCCGGTCAGGTGCATTCCTCCACCGTTCCGTTGTCCGTCACTTTCGAAGCGGGCACCTCCTTTCGTGACAGTCACGCCGTCAACCAAGGTCCCCGGCGCGAGATCCACGCCGGTTACGACGTGGTAGCTGCGGCCGGGATATGGCCGGTCGCCGCTGAGGGACGTCTCGAACAGCGCCGGATCGCGCAGATCAGGGTCGGCCGCGCCACAGCCGGCGTAGTCGCCGTACATGGCGACGCCGCCGATCAGCTCAAACGTCGCCTCGGGATCGCCGGGCGTCTGGCCACCGCCCTGGTCGGGCCAGTAGGTGCCCTGCGCGATGCGTATCTCGATGACGCCGCCGCCCGACGCACGCGCGGTGGACAGGGCGTCCTGGAGATGGTTGAACGCATCGCACCAGGTAGAGCCGTCGCCGCCGCCCGTCGCGTCGTCGTCCACGTACAGGCAGGTGGCCGAATGCTCGCAAATGCCGCTGGCACACACGTCGAGCGTGCAGGCGCTGCCGTCGTCGCAATCCGTGTCGGTGAGGCACTCTACGCACGCGTCCGTGTCCTCGTCGCACAGCGAGGCTGGGCAGGGGTCGGTGCCGGGTTGACACGCACCCGACGCGCATGCCTCCGTGCCGTTGCAGAATAGCGTATCGCCGCAGGTGGTACCGTCCGGTGCGTGATTGTTCAGGCATCTGCCGTCGCCGTCGCACGCATCCGGGGCCGTGCAGAGGTCGTCCGTGGGGTCGCCGCAAGCGGTTCCGGCCGGGAGTCGTGTGTTCACGCAGATGCCGTGGCTGCACACATCCTCCGTGCAATCGTTGCCATCGTCGCAGTTCGCGTCGTTGGCTAGGTTGTCGCACGATTCGGTTGCGTCGTTGCACGAATCGTCGGTGCAGTCGATGGTGTCGTCGCAGTCAACGGCCGTGCCCGATTGGCACACGCCGGCGACGCAAGTCTCGGTACCGGTGCAATAGAGGCCGTCGTCACAATCGGTGTCGGTGAGGCACTCGACGCAGGAGTCGGTCGTTTCGTCGCACAGCTGCCCTGAGGCGGCGCACGGATCAACGCCATGCCAACTGCAGTAGCCGCTGTCACTACATACATCGTTTCCGTTGCAGAAAACGCCGTCGTCGCATTCTGCCCAGGCTGCGTGGTTGCTTTCACAGTTTCCCCCCGCATCACAAGTGTCGGGATCGGTGCAGGCAGTGTCCGTTTGGTCGCCGCAGGATGTCCCGAACGGCGCGATGGACCAGTAACGGTCGTTTGCCGCGGTGTCGCACCGCCGGCATGCTAGATCAGGGCTGCTCTCGCCATGGCTGTAGCAGGTGCCGAGGATCGCACAGTACCCGGGCGAAACGACGGAGGTGCAAGTGCCTTCGGCGGTGTCGCAAGTCTCCTGCGTGCATGCAAGGCCGTCATCGCAGTCGGCGTCGGTCTGGCACGCGTGGATGACGTTCGCCGGCACCAGGGCGGGCAAGACGTTCTCCGTCGTGGCGAGGGTGATGAAGGTCAGGTCGGGGTCCGTATCGAGCGTCAGTGTCGCCGGTCCGACGGTGTGCGCCACGGCGTAAGTGGCGGCGTAGTGGGCCGCGCCGTCATCCGGCTGTGATGAGAAAAGCGTCGTGCTGCCACACCGAATCAACCCGGGCGAGCCGTCAGCACACGCCGTGTTGATATCACAGAGGCTGATGGTCGTGAGGCCGGCGAAGACGAAGTCCGGCCGGTCTACGTCAACGCCTTGGCAAAACTCGCCGGGCCCGGCGTTCTCACAGCGCAGCAGCACGGGATCGAGCACGCGGGCGCCGTCGGTGTAGAAGCTGCCGCAATCCAAGCTGGCCTGGTACGTCGTGACCTCTTCAGGGCTCCAGCCGTACATCAGCAGATCGAACTCGATCGTCTGGCCCGGCGTGTGGACCGTGATGTCGTTAGGCCCCGGGCCGAGCTGCCAGTCGACGTTCTGCACGCCGCTCGCTCGCACCGGCACGAGTTCCATCGTGGGTCCGTCGGCTCTAGCGGCTCCGTTACCCGCGATAGATACGAAGAACAAGACCGGCAGGCAGATAGCACGCTGCATGATCCGCACCTCCCACTGATGATGTGACACCAGGCGCTTTGTAGATGACCCCCAATACGGACGCGCCGCCGTCGCGGAAAGATGTGCAGAACGCACGTGTACCCCGACGCCGGATATGGTCCGCGCCTGTTCCCCCATGTGGACCTGACGCATATTCCGATAATACTCAGGTGCCGCAGGGGAGTCAACGAGAAAGTTCGACGTGTGAATTACCCTGTACTCAGCGCTGGGTGCCGTATCCGTGGCGCGATAGGGGAGAAGCGGCCACGAGCGGCCGGCGCCACACTGGCGGTAGTCTGATCACTCTTAGGCGCCCTGCGCGAAGCTACTCGGTCGAGGCCGAGTTGCTACGCCGGCACGTTCGGTTGCGGCAAATCCATATCGCGTGCGAGTGCCAGGGGGCCGACCTCAGCCTCGACGGCATCGAGGATCGAGCAGTCTTCGACCATCTGCCGAATGGTCTCGATGTCGGGATAGAGCACGCGGTCGTTCACGAGGCGGGGCACCTTGGAGCGAATCAGGTCGTATGCCGCAGCCGTACCCTTGCCCGGGCGCTTCCCGTCGCAGAACTCGTAGGCCTGGGCGGCCGACATCATCTCGATCGCCAAAACCGTGCGGACGTTCTTGAGGATCTCCGTACACTTTCGCACGGCGATCGGGCCCATGCTGACGTGGTCTTCCTGGTCGGCGGAGACGCTGATCGAGTCCACTGACGCGGGATGAGAGAGCACCTTGTTCTCGGAGACCAAAGCGGCGGCTGTGTACTGTGCGACCATCAGTCCGGAGTTGAGCCCTTTGC
>JAJDDX010000176.1 GCA_029260055.1 Phycisphaerae bacterium | reverse complement strand
AAGATCGCCAAACGCATCGACGAGGATGAAGACGACTAGCCGACTCGTGCCCGGATCCCCCACTTGACGACCGCGTCGATCGGCGACGATTGACCGACGGACAGCCTTATGATAAGCGCCGGTGGTTATGGGTGTGCGTTTCGTCATCGGTCGTGCGGGTAGCGGCAAGTCGCATCATTGCCTAGAGGAGGTCCGCGCGCGCCTGCGCGCCGATCCGATCCACGGACCGCGGTTGATCCTGCTGGTCCCGGAACAGGCAGGCCTCCAGACCGAGCGGGCCATTATTGAACCCGACGATATAGGCGCCGCCCACCGCGCCGATGTGCTCTCCTTCCGCCGCCTCGCGTTTCGCATCATGGAATCCGCCTGTGTCCCCGCCAGACGGGCGCTGTCGGAGCCCGCGCGAGCGATGGTTCTGCAACACCTCATCACGCGGCACGCCGCCGACTTGAAGTACTATCGTCGCGTCGAGCGCCTGACCGGCTTCTTCGACCAACTCGGGGCCACGATCACGGAACTCATTCAAGGGCACGTCGCCCCGGATGAACTCGCCGTCGTGGCACAGGCCGAGAACGTCACGCCAAGCAGGCAGGCTAAGCTGCACGACCTCGGCCTCATCTACGGCGCCTATTTGGCGTACCTGGGCACCGACCGTGTCGATCCGTCACAGTACCTTCAGATTGCGCGCGAGTTGATCCCCCGATGCGAATGGCTCGCCGGGGCGGAGGTGTGGGTCGACGGGTTCGCTTCGTTGATGCGACAGGAAACGCTCACTCTGGTCGCCCTTGCGCGGGCGGCTCGCCATGTCGACATGACCGCGCTGGTCGATCCGGCCATCTGCCGCAGTCATTCGACAGCGGTCGCACCCGACGCCACGTCCCTTTTTCGCAAGACGCGTCAGACATGGCACGACCTGGCCCGCGCGTTTTCCGATGACGCGATCGCCGTGGAGGACGCCCTGTGTCTGGCGCCGAAGTCTCCGCCGCGCTTCCGCTCAGCTCCGGGGCTAGCACGACTCGAACGATCCCTCTGCGATGGCCCGCCGCCCGACAAAGCCGACGGCGCCGCCGCGCCGACCGACATCGAACTCGTCGAGCTCCCCTCCCGCCGGCTCGAGGTCGACTACGCGGTCTCGCGAATCATGCATTGGGTCCGCGATCCTGCGTCGAACTTTCGCTATCGGGACATCGCCGTCATCGCTCGCGACCTGGAGCCGTATCACGACCTGCTGGCCGTGGCGCTACAGCGATGCGAGATACCGTTCTTCATCGATCGACGACGATCGGTGACGCACCACCCGCTCCCCGCGTTTCTCCACGCAGCCGCAAGGGTCGCCGCCGACAGCATGTCGCTCGACTCCGTGCGGCAAATGCTCAAGACGGGTCTTCTTCCGATCAGCGTCGACGCAGCGGACGAGTTGGAGAACTATCTGATCGCGTTCGGCCTCGAGGGTATCAAGACCTGGACCGGGCGCGACTGGTGCGCCACACAACGCCGTTCCTTCACCGAGTCCGACGCGCAGCTCGGCGAGAAGCAGCGTGCCCAGCTCGAACGAATCAACGCGACACGGCGGGCGGTGCTCACCTGTTTCGAGCCGTGGCTTCAGTTCGCCACCGCGCCGCAAGGCCACCCCGGTGCCGGATGGGCAGCCGGCGTGGCGGACCTGCTGGATCGGCTGGGAGCCGACGGCACGATCGAACATTGGGCGACCGAAGCCGAGCAGGACGGCGATCTGGATCAGGCGGCTGAGCATCGCCAGGTCTGGCGCGATACGATCGCTTTCATCGACGACATGGCCTTCGCATTCTCCGGCGACGAAGAATCCCGCCTCGATGCCGAGGAGGCCACAAGACTGATCGAAACGGGCCTCGCACACCTCAGCCTGGGGCTGGCCCCGCCGATGGTCGACCAGGTGCTCGTGGGCTCGATCGAGCGCAGTCGCCATCCGGACATCAAGGCAGCAGTCCTGATCGGCTTCAACGACGGGATGTTCCCCAAGCAGCACAATGAGGACTCCGTGCTGCACGACGACGACCGGTCGTTCATCCGCGAGTGTGGTCTCGAAGTGCAGCCGCCCTCGCGGGAGCGCGTCTTCGATGAGCCGCTGCTGGTCTACATCGCCACGACACGAACAAGCGACCGGCTCACGATCACCCACGCGTCCGCCGACAACGAAGGGAAGGCCTTGCGCCCGTCCCCGTTTCTAGCGACGCTGAAGCAGGCGTGTCCGGGGTTGGAGGTCGCGAGCGTGGCCGACCCCGTGCAATCAAGGACAATGTGGGACATCGTCTGCCATGGTGATCTCACCCGCAGGCTCGTGGCTGAGTTGCGGACGAGGCCGCCGTTGTCCGCCGACAACGACGACGCACGCCGAAAGTGGAACGAGTTGTGGACGCTGTCGTCGGCCCGTCTGACGCGCGACGCCGCGTCCCGACGAGCGCTGACATTCCTCGGAGATCCGGCAAAGGCGCTCATCTCTCGAGAGGCTGTCGAGCGTCTGCACCGGGGCACCCTGCGAGTCAGTGTGTCACAACTCGAAACATACGCAGCCTGCCCGTTCCAGCATTTCGGCAAGTACGTGTTGCGTCTCATGGAGCGAGCCGAAGCCAGTGTGGCGCAGGTCGATGTCGGGCAGGTCCACCACGCCGTGCTCGAGGACTTCGCACGGGAACTGGCGACGAACCGAAACGGCTTCGCTCAACTTTCGGATGCCGAGTTGGCTGAGAAGCTCCAGCGAAGCTGCGACCGAGTCGCCGCTGTCGTTCCCGTTCAGCGGATATCCTCGAGTGCGCGCGACGCCTACTTGCTTCGCCGTTCGAGTCGCCATCTCGCCCGGGTCATCCAGGCACAGCGCAGCGTCACCGGCGCGGGCGTCACACGACCCAGGGCCGCCGAACTGCCTTTCGGTTTCGATCGCAAGGACAGCCTGCCCGCCCTGCGGCTCGCCACGCCGAACGGAAGGGAGATCGACTTGCGCGGCTTCATCGACCGCGTCGACCTGGCGGAACTCGCGGACGAGACGCTCGGAATAGTCATTGACTACAAACGAACACGTCAGAAGCGTCTCGACTTGACGACCGTGTATCACGGTCTCTCGCTCCAACTTCTCGGCTACCTGCTCGTCCTCGCGGAGCACGGCCACAGCCTCGCCGGTCGCCCCATCAAGCCTGCGGCTGCACTGTACCTCAGCCTCAAGCCGACCCGGGAGGTGGTCAAGCACCCGGCCGAGCTATCGGAAAGGTCCGCCGCCCTACCCGGCGGCTATCGACCCCGCGGCCTGATTCGCGCCGGCGGACTCGGCGGGCTCGACCCGCACGGAAACCCGGCTGGATGGTCCGACCACTACCCCATTTATCGCAAGAAAGACGGGTCCCTTGGCCAGTTGGACAGCTGCGACACCGCCGACGACGCCTCCTTTCAATCTTTGCTGGAGCATACCCGATACAAACTGGGGCAGCTCGCGGACGGCGTCCTCGACGGCGACGTGGCCGTGAGGCCCTACCGCCTCGGCACCTTCTCACCCTGTTCGTGGTGCGTGCTCGGCGGCGTGTGCCGGTTCGAGATGGGCGTCTGCGAAACGCGTTTTCTGGACCGGTTGAAGCGAACGGAAATCTTCACGCGTCTCACCAGCGGGCCGGGCCACTCGACCGGCTCCGATTCGGTGCGGGCAGACTGACGCTTACAGGATCGCGGCCATTGACGATGGACTTCCTTACGAACCGCATTCACATCGTCTCGACCTACCTTGCGGAGCTCACGCGACACGGCCCACGCAAGCAAAACGGTCGCATCGGCAGCGAGGTGCTGTTCGTGCTGGACGGCATCGGCGGCTTCCAGTTCGGGCCACTCCTCGTACGCCGCGCGTTCCGCCTTGACGGGCACGACATCGCCACGGTGCTCCATCGCTGGCAGTTCGGCCTCGTCGGTGAGATCTTTACCGACCTGATGTGGTATCGCCGGAACCGCCTCATGGGGCTGAAGTTCGCCAGGACGCTCCTTTCGTTCCGTCGCACACACCCCGACACGAGAATCCACGTGTTGGCGTACAGCGGCGGCGCGGGCATCGCCGCTTTTGCCTGCGAGGCACTCAAGGGGCGCCGAGTGATCAACACGCTCGTACTCGCGTGTCCCGCCATCTCTCCGCGGTACAACATGGCCTCGGCCCTGCGCGCGACCGAAAGGACGTACACACTGATAAGCCGACGAGACCGATACCTGCTGGGCATCGGCACCAGGCTCCTCGGCACGACCGATCGGAAGTTCGAGCCGGCGGCCGGTATGGTCGGGTTCCGCATCCCACCATCCGCCTCGCAGGAGGATAGCGCCGCGTACGAGCGTATGCGGGAAATCCGCTGGTCCCCGCAACTCAGGACCCAGCGGCATCACGGCGGGCATTCGGGTTGGCTCATGATGCCGATCGTGCGGAGACACCTGGTACCGATCCTGCGCGGCGAGCCGCTGCTCGAGGCACACCCGATTCGGCATGCCGACACAACCGAAACGTAAGAGCAAGTAGCGGCCCGGCAGGGGGACCGACCGCTGACTGCGTGGTTCCGCCTCGGTTCACGCGAGTGGCAGACGTGGTCACCCGCCTTCAAAGCCGATATGATGATCCCGGTGGCGTTCCGTGAACGGACGGTACGCACATAACCGGTTGGGACTCATGACACACGAAACCGACGGAGGTTCATCGATGAACGCCAATCGTCGCAGTGCGGGAAGCATCATCACGCTGATCGCGGTCGTAGCCGCCATGGCCCTCGCGCCCGCACCGGGAGTATTCGCGGACGACGCCAAGACGGAACCCGCGATGGAAGGCTACTGCCCGGCAAGCTACCAACTCGGCGGGAAGGCGGTCAAAGGCGACCCCGCGTTCAAGAGCACGCATCAAGGGCTCACCTACCACCTCGCCGGCGCCGAGGCGAAGAAGGCCTTCGACGCCGACCCCGCCAAGTACCTGCCGCAGTACGGCGAGCTGTGTACGACGGCGCTGGGCGGCACCTACGGCAACAGGATGCCGGCCGTCCCCACCGTCTTCGACGTGCGAGACGGCAAGCTCTACATCTTCAGCTCCGAGCGCGCGAAGCGAGCCTACGAAACCGACCCGCCCAGCTACATCGCCAAGGCCAACAGACTGTTTCGGGAGCCGGCGGTCGGGGGCCACTGCCCCGTATCGTACGTTCGCGACAACAAAGCGGTGAAGGGCGACGCAAAGCACGCGCTGTGGTACGCGAACTACGTCTACCACTTCGCCGATGCCGAGGCCAAGGCGATGTTCCAGAAGGATCCTCCCAAGTACCTTCCGCAGTTCACCATGACCTTCCCGAAGCGTCAGGAAATGTGCGCACTCGGCGTCTCTCGCGAGAAGCTCTTCCCCGCGCTGCCGACCGCCTTCGCCGTCATCGATGGGAAGCTCTACTTTTTCTGGGATGACGATGCGAAGCAGCAGTTCATGCAGAACCCGGCCGCCTTCCTCGCCAACGCCCATGCGAACTGGCCCGCGCTGAATAAGAAGAAGTAAGCCCGCGCGTTCGAACGCCGCGCCCGGCCGAACTTGATATGTGCCTTAGAGCATTCGCGGCGTGACGCGTCCCGCGCTGAGATCCTGGATCGCCGTCGTCATCGCGGGCAGGTGCTCCTCCGGGACCTGGAACCGAACCAGGACCTCCGCTTCGAAGAGTTCCTCGATATCGGTCGTTTCGTAGCCGGCCAGCAGGAGGCGCAGGCGCTCGAGCAGGCTGTACGGTACCGCAAGTTCCACACCCACGCGTGTGACCTTCTCCTCTGTATCGAGGGCTTCGAATGCGGCCTTGGCCGCGCTCGTGTACGCGGACACGAGCCCGCCCGTGCCGAGTTTCGTCCCGCCGAAATAACGCGTGATAACCAGCGCAACATCTCCGACGTTAGAACCGCGCAGCACCGCCATGGCGGGCGGACCGGCGGTGCCGGACGGCTCGCCGTCGTCGCTCATGCCCTCCGACACGCTAGCCCCGTATCCGACCTTGAAAGCGTACACATGGTGAGTCGCGTCGGGCAGCTCCGCCCGAATCTCGCGTAAGAAGCCCTGGGCCTCCTTCACCGTAAACGCGGGCGCCACGGTGGCGATAAATCGCGAATTCGACACACGAATCTCGACACGCGTCTGTTGCTTGGGAATCCGATAACGTTCCACCGAAATGCACCCTCCGCATCGCGTCCGATCCCGAACACAACCCAACTGTCGCCATCCGCACATACGTTAGCCGCACCGCCGCAAGATCGGAAGCTGCCAGCCGACCGGACCGCGGTGGCCGTGGATCACTCGCTACGGTAAGATGCCCCACTGAAGGCGTGGCTGAAGTTACGCCGAAAAGCTGATACCGGAGAGAAGCTGAATGCCGACGATCACGGAAACGACGACCGTGCGGGACTTGCTCGCCGCTCACCCGCATGTTTTCTCGGTCCTCTTGGGCCACGGCATGTGCGCCGATTGCCAACAGGACCCGCCCGCCGTACCGCTGCAGCATTTTGCCACCAAGCACTGTGCGGGCGACATCCAGGGTCTGCTCGGCGAAATCAAGTCAGCCATCGACGGTCCGCCCGCAGCCGGCGACGGACCCTGAGCCCATCGGATGGCGATCTCGGGCCGGCGAAGGAGTCTGCCATGGCGTCCGGATCGAATGACATCAAGCACGCGGCTCTCTGGCTCATCGGCCCCGATATGCCCGGCCTGCTCCGCATCGGCTCCAAATTCGTGGCCGAGCGCGGCGGCAACATCGACAAGGACATCGCCGACAAGTTCGGCGAGAAGGCCGTCCTCTTCATGAGCATCACCGCCCCGCCGCCGGACATCGCCCAGATGGCCCTCGACACCGACAAGCTCAAGCGAGAGACCCGCTGCGGCGTCGTCTTCCAGCCCATGAGCGAGCCGACCATACCCGACGGCTTCCAGGACCAGCTCCATGGCTTCGACATCGTCACCGAGGATAGGCCGGGGATCATAGTCCAACTCACGGGCTTGCTGGAGAAGTTCGGCATGCTCATCGTCGGCCACACCGGCGAAAGACGCCGTGTGCCCGGGCCGCGCCGCGTCTATGAAGGCGGGCAGAAGTTCGTCGTCATGCTTCCCCCCGACTTCGACCACATGGAATTCAGTCGCGACATCAACGCCTTCGCCAAGACGCACAATGGGAAGCTCGTCACGCCGCTCCAGGCGGTGCCCGGCCTGCTCTGGTGGTGGTAACGCGGCGGGCTCGCGCCCGTTGGTCTCCCACGCCATGACGATCATCACGCCGCCGAAGGCCAGGACGGCCGACACGAACTTCCTCCGTGTAAACCGCTCCTTCAGGATCAGCGTCGCGAAGATCAGCGCCATCACCGTCGAGGTCTGATTCAGAATAGCCGCCACCGACGCGCCGGCGTACTTGAAGCCCGCAATCCAGAAGATCATCGCCAGATAGGTACCCAGTGCAGCGGCCGGCACGCACGTCCGCCACACCGGCGACGGCTTGAACACGCCGAAAAGCTTCCGGCGATACGGGCTGGCGGCCATCAGCGCGCCGAGCACCACCGTGCCACCGACAAGACGCAGCATCGACGCCGAAATCAGCGGCGCGCGTTCGAGCACCGGCTTGGCGATCACGATCGCCGCCGCCATGAGCGTCACCGCGAACGCGCCGAGGAACATCCCCAGGAGCAGTTGGTTCCGGGTCCGATCCACCGGCGGCTTGTGGGTCGACGAGATGAAGACAGCCACCACGACCAGCGCCCCGCCGACGAAGTGGTGGGCCGCGATCTCCTCCGCCAGCAGCAGCCACGCGAACACCACGACGCCCGGCGCGTAGGCGCATTCGGCAATGGTCAGCAGGCCGACGCCGATCAGGTTCAGGGCATAGAACATAATCGTGTCGGCGATCGCGATGCCGATGATGCCGCTGATGACCAGGATGAAGATCTCGGAAGGGTCGAGTAGCCTGAAGATCGACAGCCCCTCGCCGACGATCGGCAGCGTCACGGCCAGCAGCACGATCCCGACGATGTTCTTGAAAAGGCTCAGCGAGAGCGGCGCGACCGTCTCGCCGCTGCGCTTGAACAGCACGATAGCGATCGACCACGTCAGCGCCGCCAAAAGCGCGCACGTCTCACCGACGAGCGGAAAGGGATCTGCACCCACCATGGGCGAGACTATAGCGACGGCGGCGAGCGTTTGATAGCCGCGAAGACGGGATCAAACATCCCCGCGCCTCCTGCTTGGACATCCCACCCGCCTTCTTCTGCAGGCTGAAGGCCTGCTCGATAGTAGCCGGTGGCAAGTCCACCGCAGGTGGACGCCGCCACCGGTTCGAGGAGAGATAGAGAATCCCGACCCTGAAGGGGTCGAAGAGACCCCCGGAACGCCTGTTCGACCCCTTCAGGCAACGCCGTGAACTGGAGCCGAGAATGGCCGTTTAACCGCGCGGAGACGGGGAGCCGTTGCCCGAAGGACCGCCTGACCGACGTTTTCGGGAGATATAACCGAAAGTTGTGGATGACGGTGTAAAAAAGGCGGCGTACCCTCGGTGTCGTGTTCAGCGATACCGATGCCAACGTGGCAGAAAGGAGTACGCCCCGTGAACGAGCCTACCGCTCCTGCGCTGGAACTTCC
>JAJDDX010000175.1 GCA_029260055.1 Phycisphaerae bacterium | reverse complement strand
TACCTCCTCGACTTCCGGGTACTTCATGATTTGTTTTTCGAGATTCGTGACAGTCTCTGTCGCCTTCTCCAGGGAGATGGACGGGGACATAATCACACCGATGAGGATCGAGCCTTCCTCCAACGTCGGAATGAACTCCGTTCCGATCAGCGGCAATGAAGCCATGCTGGCCGAGAACACCACTAGGGTGAGTACGACGACCAGACCTTTCCGTTTGAGCGCCATCGTTAGCAGTGGCCGATAGACGGCCTTGAGGGCCGCTACCACTCTTGTTTCGCGGTGGGGTCCCTGCTTGAGCATATAGTGGCAGAGTACCGGCGCCATGACCAGGGCGGCAAGGATCGAGCCCAGCAGAGCGAACGATATGGTCTCCGCCATGGGGGAGAACATCTTCCCTTCCACGCCCTCGAGCGTGAGAATGGGAAGGAAAACGACGATGACGATGCAGAGCGAGAAAGTGATCGGGAGGCTGACCTCCCGCGCCGCGCGCAGGATCACCGAGGTCTTTTCCTTACCCTGATTCTCGGGCAGTCCCAGGTGGCGATGGATGTTCTCCACCATAACGATCGAGCCGTCTACCAACATCCCCAATGCGATGGCGATGCCGCCGAGTGACATCAGATTGGCCGAAATCCCCATCGCGCTCATCGCGATAATGCAGATCAACGAACAGAAAGGCAGGCACAACGCTACGATGAGGGCCGTCCGTAGGTTCCCCAAGAAAACAAAGAGAACGAACACCACCAGGACGGCCCCCTCTGCCAGCGCCTTCTTGACCGTCCAGGTCGCCTGCGCGACTAGGTCGGCCTGCTCGTAATAGGGGATCAGCGATACACCCTCGGGGAGTGATGCCTGGACGCCTTCGACCTTCTTGTAGAGACGTTCAATCACGTCTGACGTGTTCTCACCATACAGTTTTAGGACGATACCAGACACAACTTCCTTCTCGCCGTTGCGGCTCACAACACCGCGGCGGATCTCGTTTCCGTAATCCACCTCGGCCACATCGGTCATCCTAATGGCGACACCGTCTTCCACCTTGATCGGGATACTCCGAATGTCGTCCAAGCTCTCAAGCAGCCCGAGGCCACGGACTAGGGACTCTTCAGAGCCGATGACCAGAAACTGGCCGCCAACATTCTTGTTGTTCGCGCGCACGGCCTCTACCAAGTCATCCAGCGAAAGGCCATATCGCAGTAGTGCATCGGGATCCACGCGGATCTGATACTGCAACACGTGTCCGCCGATTGACAAAATATCCGTGACGCCAGGAACTGTCTTGAGTTGGAATTTTACAACCCAGTCGTTGAGTTCGCGGAGATACGTGTTCGGATCCTTACCGCCCGTGTCCACGTTGTCGTCAAGCGTCAAATAGTAGATGAAGATCTGCCCAAGTCCTGTGGAAATCGGGCCGAGCGCGGGCGGCTCATCCATCTCCGGGAGCTCGGCTGTTGCTGCCGCCAGCCGTTCCGCTACAAGCTGTCGCGCAAAGTAGATGTCCACATCATCCTTGAAATAGACGTAAATGACGGCCATCCCGAATGCGGACGTGGACTTGATCTGCGTGACACCCGGCAGGCCATTCATCGCAGACTCAATCGGATACGTGATGAGTCGCTCAATTTCTTCGGGGGCCATGCCATGGCCTTCTGCAAAGACGGGGACCATGACTGGGGAGATGTCGGGAAAGGCGTCAACCGGCATCTGCTTGTATTCGTAGGCGCCGTATCCCATCACCGCAACGATGGCAATGATGGCTAGGCCTTTTGCCTTCAGGGACGCCTCGACTAACTTATTGATCATCTCGACTCCTTCGATGGACGCAGTTTAGAACGCCGGCGCCGAAGCGCAGCCATGTCAGTGTGAGCGGCCAGCCTCGCGCCTTTGCCGCCTTGCACCGACGCTAGTGACCGTGCCCGGCATGAGCGCCGAGTCCACTCGTAACGATCTTTGCCTTCAGTTCGAACGCGCCCTGCGTCACGTACCGTTGCCCCGCAGCCAGGCCGGAAACGACTTCGGTACGCGATTCATTGCTTCGCCCGAGGGCAACCGGCGCGGGTTTGAAGCCGTCGCTCGTGTCCAGGAACACGACTGTTTGTTCGCCCATTCTCTGGATCGCCGACTTCGGGATGACGACCGAAGCGACCTCCTGTCCGATGGCTAACTGGGCGTTGACGAAAAGTCCGGGGCGAATCACGCCATCTGGGTTCGGAAGTACGACGCGTGCAAGTGCCGTTCTCGTTTTTTCATCCACGACCGGAGCCACGTAGGCTATGGTGCCTTCCGCGGAAGCCATGCCAGCGCCGGAGGAAACAGCGACGCTCATGCCTTTCTTGACGTAAGTGAGGTCTTTCTGGTACACGGCAATATTGACCCACACGGAACTCAGATCAGCAACCGTGAACGCACCGGAATCATCACTGTGTTTCTCGCCGAGCGTTAAGTGCTTCTCAATCACCGTGCCGTCAAATGGAGCACGAAGTGGATACCATGCCAGTTTCTCGTCAGCTGCGCGTACGTCTGCTTCAGATACGTTGTCGTCCTCCGTGTTGGACAAAGCGTCTTTGCAGGTCTTGCACTGCGGATCATCACAGGTGGTGTTCCGTCGAGCGCGGCTTGTTTGGCGCTCGGCAAGACGCTCAAGTTCCGCTATTTCGTCTGAGGTGAGACCCAGGACATAGAGGCTTCGCCCGGCTCCATGAAGTTCGATGTCGCGCACTTGTTGCGTGCGCTCCGCCTCCAGCAGCTCACGGCGAATCTCGAACTCGATACTGTCGCGCGTCGCGGCGTACACGGCTTCCGCCTTCTTGTACTCCGCCTCTGCGGCCTGATAATCGCGCTCGCTCGCGACCTTCCGCTCGAATAGCGGTTTCTCCCTCAAGTAGGCAGCCTTGGAGAAAACGAGCTCTGCGTAGGCGGTAACGAGAATCCCGCGATTCTCGCCTACGGATCCCTTTTTGGTCTCGCGGAGGGTCTCCAAGGAAGGAGACGAATCGAGGATCTCCAACAGCCGAACGGTGTTGTGATGGACTTCACGTGCGCGCGAAAGATCAACGGTGCTTCCGCTGAGCGCCGCCCACTTGGAGAGATAGTCGACCTTCGCCTTGCCCAACTCAGCACTCTCAAGCCACGCCATCACCTCGCCGGTGCGCACGGTGTCTCCGACATTCGCTAGCACTTCGCGGACAACGCCCGGCGCACGCGGAACGACGTGTGCGACTCGGTCTGCGTTGAGGACGATTTCACCTGGAAGACGTATTCGCGTGGCCAACTGCCCTGATCCTGCCGTCGCCACCCTGATGCCGAACTTGTTTCTGTCGTCAAGGCTGAGCTGAACGGCCGACTCCTCCGCGTGGTCGTCGTGTCCTTCATGCTCAGCATGATCGTCATCGTCGCCGTCACTGTGTTCGTCCTTATGCCCATGCCCAGCATGATCGTCATCGTCGCCGTCACTGTGTTCGTCCTTATGCCCATGCCCGTCGTGCTCGTCTTCATCGCCTTCATGATGTCCGAGCTCGTCGGGTTCCGGCTCGTGCGGATCGACCTTTCCATGCCCCTCTTCGGTATGGTCGTGGGCGTGTTGAGGCTCGGTGCCGGCCGGTGTCTGTTGGGCGCGCACGCGAGATAGGGCGGCGGCCCCGCCGGCAAAAATGACAACTACGGCAATTACCGCCAAAATTCTTGCTGTCTTGTTCATTGCTTCAGTTCTCCACTGATCATCTTGTGATTCGACAGACGGTCCATCTCGTCGGAAACGCCTAAAGGAGAAACGCAGCAGCCGCGCTGAGCAGCATCTCTCTTACGAACGTTTCAAGCTCGCCGCCGCCGATCGGTGCGCATCCACCGCATAGCATCAGAGTCATGGCGGTTAGGAGCGTAACTGGAACGACGTTGCTTCGTGAGTTCTTCTTCATCATGGTTCGATTTCCTCCTCGGCCTCCGTTCCCTGCGCCGGCTCGGCGTTGACATCGGCCAACACCTTCGCGAGCGGTCGGCCAACCGATCTCTCCAATTCGGGAACTGCAATGGCTGCGGCTTGGGCCGCGTCCACCAGGCCGCTTCGTGTTTCCAGAGACAAACGCTGTGCTTCGAGAACGGAGAGGAAGGATGCGCGTCCGGCGCGGTACGCCTCACGCGACAGCTCCAGGTTACTCTGCGCCAGCGGAATCGATTGCTCCCGGAACTTCTCCATCAGCCTCCACGCCGTCAGTGCTTGGTCCGCCGCAGTCTGGACTTCTTGGGTGACGGCGCGATCAACGGCATCGAGTGTCTTGCGCGCCTGTCGGAGGGCATACTTCGCTTTTGCGATCTGCGCTTGATTCTGATCGAAGATCGGCAGTTCAACGCCGAGACTCGGTCCGAAGATCGTGTTCTGGCCGCGTTCGCTCCGGCGTTCCGATCGAGGTTGGATCTCAGGCGCGGTCAAGCCTCCATTTGCAATCGAGGCCCGCGCCGTGTCGGCCAGGACGTTTCGGCCACCTTGTGAACGGCGATCTTCTCGTTCGAGCTCCAGGCCGAGCTCAACTACCGGGAAGATGAGAAGGTACTGCTCGTCCAACTGTGCCTGGGCGAGCGCGACGCCTTGCCGGGCTGCCCGGAGGTCTAGGCGCCAGCCCTTTGCGAATTCGACCAATGCCGGAGCATCAGGGATCTTCGGGTAGCTATCCGGAAGTGAATCGACCAGGAGCAGGTCGTCAGCGCGGCTCACCATACCTAGCAGTGTGGCTAGCGCCCGCCGTGCCATCGCGGACGCTAAGCGCGCTCGCTCCACCTCGACGTCAGCGTTCAGCGCAAGGCTTCGCGACAAGTTAACGTCCAACTCGTTTGCCGCGCCTGCTTCCTGCCGGGCCAGGGCAAGTTCGAGCAGGTCCAGCGCAATGGCGTGGTTTTCCTGAGCGATCCGGTGGAATTCGCAAGAGCCGACGGCTTCGTAGTACGCCGCCTTGGCATCCGCCCCAAGGGTGGCAGCCGTCCGCGCCACGTCGAGTACCGCACGGTCAAGGGTGCGCTCCGCGGCACGCTTTCGGATCGGAATCTGCCACAGGTCAGCGATGTTCTGTGCGACGCTGGCCTCGATGCTTGCCAAGCCGCCACCGTCGGGGAATCTTGCCGAGATGCCCACATAAGGGTTGGAAAACAACCCCGCCTGGACGACATCGGCACGGGCCATTCCGACATCCATGAACGCCGCCTGGAGTGTCGGGCTGTTGAGCAGGCATATTTCGACAGCCTCGGCCGCAGTGATGCCATCCTGGCACAGGTCGGCAACGATTTCGACAACCAACTCGTCGTCTTCGGGCTGGTAGACCCGTTCCTGACCGGTGGCTTCCGTGATGTGCTGTCCGACCCGGTCGTAGTCGAGCCGTGGATTGACGGTCGCACATCCTCCAAGCACGGTCAACGCCACGGACAGCCGAATAGCGCTTTGCATATTTCTGAGCATACAATCGGTTCCTGAATCAGTTTGAGTGAGTTCGGCGCACATCGAGTGGACGGCGCATTCCGAGATTGCTGAGGAGGGCGCGCGCAAACGCATCCCGTAACAGCACACGGGGAAACCGGAACGAGGAATCAGATCAGAAGAGGAAGGTCGCTGGGGGAGTAAGGCTGGTGGCTTCGGCGCGACGATTCACTCAGGTTCGCACCAAACGTCCGAACGGGAAGCTTCTCGCCGTTGAGGCATGTTGAGACGCAAGTCGCCGGCTGAGGAGCCACGACGGCCTTGCCATCTTCGCGATCGGTCCGAACGGCCTGGATGCTGCAAGGGTCGTCGGAGCAGCCGCCTTCATGCCCGCAGCTGGAATCGTGGCCGCAGCTGGAATCGTGGCCGCAGTTGGTATCGCAGTCGCTTGCGGTCTCCGCCGCGCAGTCACAGGCGTGCGTAATCACGCCGCCCATGCACAGCGCCGGAACGACGAGGAACGACGCCACGACTACGGAAACTACGAGGACCTTACCAATCATGGTGGGAGTATAGCCTGCCCCGTTTGAAGAGGTCAACCCTGTACGGTAACTGCCAAGTAACACGCTGCCTCCCACTCGGCGCTGCGCCGTGTATTCGCCCCGCCGATAGCTGCCTTTGTTTGGCTGCGCCGAGCCTGGCGATCCGACTCCAAGGCACCGCAAGATGCCGCGCTGCAACACCCGCATCCGGCCGTCTCATCGCCATGCCATCGCCTCATCGGTTTGTCGGAATCCGCCGATAGTACCTTTAGGTTGCACGACCAACTAAGCTGCACCCGAGGGAGAACAACCATGTCTAGTTATCGCCACGGAACCACGTTGGGTGCATTCGCTATTGTCCTGGCGGCCCTGCCCGGCTGCTCGACAGGCGGGCGGGTTGCCGATCAAGTAACCCCGACGCCTTCGCCAGCCCGGCTATCCGCGCTCATCTTTCCCCCAACGGGCGTCCTCGCGTACTCCAGACCCGCTGATGGGACGCGTGATTGGCCCGCAGGCGCAACGATTCCCTGGGAAATCACAAAGACGCAAAGCGGCGGACGCACGAGGATTTCTGCCATCCGACACAACGGTGACGTGACCGAGTATTACACATCATCGAGTGGAGCCAACGGCAGCACTGGCCGGCGTCGCGTTACGAGCCGATCGACGAACATCCCGCGCGGCCATCGCCACCGCCCGTGAAATCTGCCATGGTGCGCTCGGCCGTGCCGGACAGTCTTCTGGCAGGCGAGGTCATACAAACCCGGGGGCCATGCGATCGAGGCCGCACACGACGCGCGGGTTCCTTTGAGCTGATCTTCTTTGGTGTCATGGACTCTGCTCCCGACGCAGCGTCGGTCGCCACTTGGCGATCGACTCGCGTGGCCGGCACGCAGGGCGCCATGTCGCGCGCTTCAGGCTCATTGGTGGAGGGCGTGCCTTCGGTGTCGGCAGCGGATGGCGCGCAAGATTGACTTTGCCGCCACGCAAATCGGTTCAAGGAACATAAAGGCCGAGTCCACTTGTTCATGGATGGAAGCTGATTCTGGCAGAGCGGCGAAGGCCCTGACCTCGTCCGAGTCGCGACAGCGTGGGGAAGGGCGCCAGCCGGCCTTCACTCCGCATGCCGACATTCCTGGGGAAGAACTGGCGGAGCAGATCCTGGCCGATCTAGCGAGCATCGAGCGTGCGCTGGCGCGCATCACACAGCGTCGTTGCGGCGATCCGACTCACGACGTGAGGGGTGCGGCCTGGGCGAGTAGACGTTCCGTCACTTGAGCGATCTTTGCCATTTGATGCTGCATCGCATCAAGTCGCTCGTGCAAAACCTGTTTGTCGCGTTCGGCACTTTCAAGCCGTTGTTCAAGGGCTGTTTTTTCCACGTCCATGACCAAGTCGTCCTCGGTGATCGTGTCGCGCATGCCCAGCAGTTCCGTGTAGTAGTGGATGCGCTCGGTCTTCTTCCAGCCGAACCGGTATTTCAGGGCGGATTCGGACTTGTAGCGGGGTAGCCAGTAGCAGGCAGAAATGTGCCTAAAATCGTAAAGGGTCAGGGCGGAGTACTTGTCGCCTGCCAGCGTGGCCGCATCGCCGAGGACTCTCGTCGCGAGTCGCTTGAGGTACCGGTTGGCCACGGCCGGACTGATCGGGAACACTGCGTCATGCGGCTCCATACCTTTGACACGCACGAGTTCGCGGATCAAGCCTGCACACAGCATCAGGTTGATTCTTCGTCCAAACGTCTTGCTGACCTCGTCGCGTATGTGAACCTTCGTGAAGTCGTCGTAGAAATCGGCGACGCGGATGTTGACGAGTTCGCTCGGGCTCCGCATGCCGGTATCCAGCAAGAACATCATCAACACGCGGTATTCATACTTCGCTTCGCTGCAGAGTCGCTTCACCTCGTCGAGGGTAAGATAGACCCAGCGGGGCTTCTGCTTCCCGGCATCCAAGTAGATCGCAACGTCCGGAACCGTCACGCCTTCCTTCCGCTGGCTCTCCATGTGCCAGTGCCAGAAGCTGCGGAAGTCCTTGACGAAATCGGCGACAGATTGATAGGGCTGGCCGTTCTCCTTCAGGATGATGCCTTGCCGCAGCTCGCTGAACAGCGTCAACGCCTGCTCTTCCGTGACCTCGGTAAGGGATGCCGTTCCGAATCGCTCGCTGAACTTCCGGGCCAAGGTTGGGATGCGCATGCGAAGCGTATTGAGACGTGCGAAGCTACGAGGCCCGCGCGAACTGGCCCGCGCGACGTTCAGGCCCAACTCCATATCGCGGAGGTATCGCTCAATGAGTCCTGCGTCCGCCTCGGGCACGTTCGTGATCTTGCCGCCTGTCTCGGACTTCCATCGCTTGTAGGTTTCCTCTCGTTTGTAGGGATCGATTCGTTTCATGGTGGTTTATGTGCTGTCGCGTATTTAACCGATCAACCGATTTGCATCGCCGAGAAATGCCAAGATGGTGGCATGCGCCATAGGGGCACTGAACTTTCGTGGCAGGTATAAGGGATTCTGTTTTGAAAGCCCTGTATTATGCGAAGTTGGTGGCGAGCGCAGGAAGGCCTGTACCTCTCTGGCAGATCGGAGTGATGTCTTCTTCGATATCGCCGGGATATGCCAAGATGGTCCGATGCGCGGACCGGGCTTGAGCCCATCTTGGCAGATTCCAGCGATGTTCGTTCGGTGTGATCATGAAATCCACAACAGTGAGCGCAATAAGGGCATCGGACTACTTAAGTCTTTCGGTGGCGCGCCGCAGGGGAGCAAGAGGTTCCGATGGCCCCGATGACGACCGCTGAGCGACCGTGCTCCCGGGCTGAGAGGTCAAGATGCTTCGCCGACTTCGGAGGCGGCTTTCACGGTTCCCAGGAAGTGAGACAGTTATTTATCGCTAGAACGCCACGAACTGGAGCGCGTTCCGATGAGGCATAGCAGACGCGGGCTACAGAGTGCGTGAATGTGAGGGCAAACCCCGATGCGTGGTGTTCCGCTTGAAGCGGGTGAAGCCGCATCCGCGCCTGCGATACGAATCCGCCGTCGGGCATTATGGTTCACCGTACTTCAACTCTCGCCACCGTTCCAATGTATGTGGAACGAACCGGCCTTGGAGGAGCTCGCTTGGTTGCCGAGTCTGTGCGAAAGCGGGCCGATACGCCGGGAGTGCTGGTGTGGTACGATTCGCAGGGATGAGAAAGAGACGGCGCAGGGGAGATCCGTGCCGCGGCGTTTTCCTCCTTCGTGGAAATTGCGGTCGTCCCGCGTGATGGTCGACGTATCATGGCGCGCGGGAATTCGAGAGACGTACACGCGTGCGAAGCCGTTCCCTCAATGGCGTCTATCCGCGCGACGGCGAATTCACGGCGGCCGATACGCTTTTAAACGACACTTGGTTCTGTACATGATGTCCATCAACACGGTCAGCCATGCGGCTAGGCTAGTACAACTGAATTGGGGAGCGCAGGCATGATTCGCCCACTGAAGGAGATTCGTACTGATGAAGCGCCCAAGGCGATCGGGCCGTATTCTCAGGCAGTACTAAGCGGTGACCTGCTGTTTGTGTCAGGGCAAATCGCCGTAGATGCGAGCACATCAAGGCTGGAGGGACGCGGAGTTCGCGAGCAGACGGGCAGGGTAATTGGGAATATCGAGGCGGTTCTGCGCGCGTACAGCATCGGTCTCAATCGCGTCGTGAAGACTACGGTCTATCTGACGGATTTGGAGGCATTCCCAGAGATGAACGAAGTCTACGAGAACCGTTTCCGCGGTGAGCCTAGCAGCCTGTTGAAATTCACTCCTTTCTGGCACGCGTCTTGAAGGAGTTGTTGGCATGGTATTAGCCAGGAGGGCGTGATCATGTCGATGGGACGGCGGAAGAGTGAACAGCAGGCAGGTTGGATCGCGACTACC
>JAJDDX010000174.1 GCA_029260055.1 Phycisphaerae bacterium | reverse complement strand
GACCCGGTCCTCGCCCCAGTTGTGACGACAGGTCACCAGCGCAAACTCGCGTCCGTGCAGTGGATGGAAGGGATGCGTGATCTGAAAGAGTCGCGGCGGATTGGCACCATCGGGTGTAATTGACGGCGCAGGCCAATCCGTTCATCGAGCGCCTGATCGGATCGATCCGCCGAGAGTGCCTCGCCCGCGTCATCATTCTCAACGAACGACATCTCCGCCGGATCCTGCGTTCCTACTTCGAGTACTACCATGACTCGAGAACGCATCTCTCGCTTGACCGCAACTCCCCCGTGCCGCGCGAGGTTGAACCGCCGGAGCATGGCAGAGTGATCGCGATCCCGCAGGTCGGCGGGCTCCATCATCGATACTGCCGCGCGGCTTGAGCTCTTGATCCTTCGCTGCCGGCCTTCACTCCAAGTCGACCTACGCGCTGACATCCGCGTTGTTGCTCGTTCATCGCTTGAGACCCGCGAATCCGTCGATCCTGGCACAGGTCCACAGCTTCAATCGCGAACGATCTTCGGCTTGAGCAGCCGCGTTTGGCGCCGGATACGGTTTTCGTGAGGAACACGTGGAAGCCATGACTCAATCATCACGGCCATCGCTTCCACGGCAACTCCTGACGGAACCGATACTTCATAGGCTCAATGAGGCGAAGCCGGAATCCGGGGCAACGCTGGCCATAGTGGCGAGAACTCGCGCACGAAAGTGCAGAATGTCGTGACAGACCGCACGGCTGTAAGTTCGCGCCTCGGCATCGACACCGGATTTGCCGATCTTGGAGACGCGATGAATGACCCCACGAGGGCAGGTCGCACTGACGACTTCCCTCGAACCTGCCGTTGTAGTTCCGCCAAGGCGGCAAGGGGTCGCGCCTGCAACTTAAGTCGTCCCGTCGTTGTCTCCCAGCGATACACGCTTGCCGCTGAAACGCCCAAGCGGCGGGCGAACTCGGCTGCCGAAAGCCTCAGTTGCCTACGGAGTCGGGCCACGGACTTACCAGTCGGTTGAATCCTCGGTGTGGCGTCGCCAGCGTTGCGGCTCCGCCCCCGGCCATTGGGCGCCCCTCGGGCTGGTTTCTTGCGAACGGTGGCTTTTCGTTCTGTCCTCTTGATTCTCCTGGGCTGGCCCGCAGTCGGCGCGGGCTTGGGCCGCTTCGCGGGGCGGGATTCCCTCTTCGTACTGGCCGAGGCGGCACGCTTGTCCGCGCGGCGACGTTTCTTCCGCCCGGTCTTCGCGGCTGGCGGCTTTGGGCTCGCAACATCAAGGTCAATGCCGAAGATGTCGCCGAGCTGATCGTCGTCCAGACGATCGCCCGTGCCCGCGGCGGCTGGAACGGCCAACTCGGTGGAGATCAACTCCTGCGCATTGACATCGCGAAGGAGAAAGAGCAGTTCCGGCCGGTCATCGAGCCGACTGGCGACCCCGTAGAGCGCGGCAGCGACGTGCTTGCACATCACCGCCCAATCGGGGCAGTCGCAACTCAGTTGAATCTCACGTGGTTGCGGGAACAGGCCCTGCTTGCGCTCGGTCACGACGGTCATGACCTGGTCTGACAATCGTCCCTGGAGTAACTCCAACATGGAGCCGATCCGCCCGGAACACCTTCTCTTGACCAATTTCCAGGTGACGGGTTTCAGCTTCTTGATGCGGATGCTGATGTTGTACAGCTCGGAACCGCTGACGATGGCCTCGATCCGTCCGGGCTGGATGTGCAAGTGGCAGACCGAGCCGTTGCGAACATACGTTCGCCCCCGCGGCAGACGATTCTCATAGTCGGAGAACGACTCGAGATGGTCGCACCATCCCTTGCCCCAGAAACTCCGTGCGATCGTCCGTCCTTCGATCTGGATCGGCTGAATGTCCCTGCCTTTCTCGCGGAGGGCGGACATCTCGCGTAAGGCGCTAGCGCGTCGCCGGGCCACGGGAACGTACGGACTCCATTGCCTCCAAGCCACTACATCCTCATTCCCTAAACACTCGCCCGCGTGACGTCCAGTCGGACAAGTTGCATCAGTTCGTCGTCAGGCAATTCCGTCAAGTTGACCTCGCCGTTGGGACCCAGAACTTCGTCGGCCATCTGCCGCTTCTCCGCGATCATCTCGTCGATCCGTTCTTCAACCGTCCCGTTGGTGACGAACTTGTGCACCAGCACGTTTCGTTTCTGGCCGATGCGGAACGCGCGGTCGGTGGCCTGATTCTCCACCGCTGGGTTCCACCAGCGGTCGAAGTGGATCACGTGTGACGCCGCAGTCAGATTCAAGCCCGTCCCGCCGGCCTTGAGCGACAGGATAAAGAATGGTGGTCCGTCCTCATCCTGAAACTGCGCGACCACGCTCTTGCGTTTCTTGACACTCGTTCCGCCGTGCAACACCAACCCCGCCCGGCCAAAGACCGTAGCCATGTAGTCCGCCAGAGAGTCAATGATCTCGCGGAACTGCGTAAAGATCAACGCCTTCTCCTGGCGCTGGGCCAGTTCCTCACAGATCTCGCCGAGACGGACGAACTTGCCGCTATCGGAAGGGCTGTAGTCTCCGTCACCGGAAAGTTGGCTGGGATGGTTGCAGATCTGTTTCAGTCGCATCAGCGTTTGAAGCACCAGCCCGCGCCGGGCCATGCCGTCAGTGTTCTCCAGGGCCGACCGCATTTGCCGTACGGCCTGTTCGTATAGTGCGACCTGCTTCTTTGTCAGGCTGCAATACCGTGTTGTCTCGGTCTTCTCCGGCAGGTCGGCGATGATCGAACGGTCCGTTTTCATCCGGCGCAGGATGTAGGGTCCGACCAGCCGTCGCAGCGGCGCGAACTGGTTCTGTTCCCGTGCTTGCAGACTCTTGATGAACGACTTGAACACGCCGGCTGAGCCCAGCAGGCCGGGGTTGAGGAAGTCGAACAGCGACCACAGATCACCGACGCGGTTTTCCACCGGCGTGCCGGTCAGGACAATCCGCGCTTGGGCGGAGAGCTTCTTCACCGCCTTGCTCTGGCGCGTCGACGGGTTCTTGATCGCCTGAGCCTCGTCGAGGATCACGAGCTGCCATTCCAAGCCCGTCAACCATTCCTGGCGGGTCAGCATTGAGTACGTAGTGATAGCCAGATCGGTCTCTCGAAGGCGTCGGCCGGGAAACTTGGCGATTCGCTCGAGCGCCTGACGGTCTGTCTCGGCCGGATGCAGAAACGTGAGCTTTAGCGACGGTGCGAAACGCTTGGCCTCGGCGCGCCAGTTGCCCAAGAGCGAGGCGGGCACGACCAGAAGCGACGGCCTCCGCCGCTTCGTGGATCCCTCGTCCCGGTCACACAGCATCAGCGCCAATACTTGAATCGTCTTGCCCAGCCCCATGTCGTCCGACAGGCAGGCACCCAGTCCCAGCGTCGTCAGAAACCGCAGCCACGCCAGGCCGACGTGCTGATAGGGTCGAAGTGTCCCCTGCAGCCCATCAACAAGCTCGACGGCGTCCAGTTGACTCGGCTCGCGCAGACCCGCGAGAATCTCCTGCATCGCTTCGCCGGCGGAAACGTGTACCCACGGACGTTCTTCGTCGGTCCGCTCTTCGTGCTTCAGGTCGGCCGATGCACCTGCCAACAGACGCATTCCCTCGATGAAGGAAATCTCTCCGTCTGCCGCCCGCCGTTTCAGGGCCTGCCAGTGATCGAGCGCCTCCCGCAGCTTCTCCCGATCCACCTCGACCCATTGGCCCTTAAGCAGGACCAGCCCGTCTTCGCCGGCCAACAACTCGGCCAACTCCTCCGGCGAGAAGCTCTCATCCCCCAGTGCCAGCCTCATGTCGAAATCCAGCACCGCCTTGGCACCGAGCGCGGATTGCCTCTTCTGGCCGATCGTCACCGACACCTGCGGTCGCGCACGTTTCCTCCACCAGTCCGGCAGCCGGACCGATAGACCACTGTCTTCAAGCTCCGGCACCGTCCGCAGAAGCGTGTATGCCCGTTGAGCCGTCCACGCCGTCGGCTGATACACTTCGCCGGAATCCACCAGCTTCATCACCCATTCGCAACGTTCGGCGGCCCGCTGGACCGGTGCGAGGAGCTTGATCAGTGCGGATCGGTTCTTCGCGCCGGCATACTGCTCCAATGCCCTGCGCAGCGGCACGTGCTTCAGTCGCCCCCCGGCGCCGAACCCGGTTGCATAAGTTGCAAGGAATGCGAATGGACGGGCCTGATCGTCCTTGTTCTCAGCGAGATGAAAGCAGACGCGACCTACCTGATGCCATTTCGGCGCCCGCGCCTGCAGGAACGCCTCCAGCCCGCCAGCCGAGCGAATCGCTTCCGTCGCCCACTGGTCCAACGTGCTCCAGACGTTCAGCAGAACCTGCGCGGTCAGATACTCCCCACCCCGCATGGGCGGGGCCGTGAGCACCCAGGTCGTACCCTCGGCCGGCGATGGCGGTTCAACCTCGATCGTCTCGGTCGACCCGGGGATGTGGCACAACGCCGTGAGATATCGATCCGCCACACCCTGCCAGTACCGCAGCGTCAGCGAATCGCCCGTGCCGATCTTCTCGGCCGCCAGTGTGAAGAGGCCATCCCGCCAGTCGAGAGAGAAGACATCCCTCAGCGCCGACAATCGCGCAGGCTCGGCCTGGCCTTCAGGAGCTTCCCAATGTAGATGCCCTGTTGGTGTGAGTCGGATCTCTGACACCGTTCCTACCTTCAGTGCCCGTCCCGAAACGAATCGTCACGTTCTCCCGGGAACTCAGCGCGCGTTGACGATATGCACCAACGGACGCCTCGTTCCATGGTGCTTCACAACAACCCGACCGGGATCGCCGCGACCTTTTCCGTGAACGGTCGCTGTCGGGCACGCTGATCGTTTCATGCGAGACTACACGCAAGCCGCACGGCAATACCGATGATGCAGTCCGCCAAGTTGCGGGATCGCGATCAATCGACCAAGCCCCGGAGGCTCCGGGAAGGACACCCTGTTTACTCGCCCGTGAAGACTGTGGGAATGTCGCGGAAGCCACTCAGGACGCGAACAACTTCGATGCCGTCCTGCATCGCACGATAGAAGATGACGTAATTGCCGACAGGGAAGCTCCGAAGCGATTCGGCGAGTTCATCCCGTGTGCGGCCGATGCCGGGCTCTTTGGCCAGCGTTCGAAACTTGCCCACAAGCTCATCGATGAAGTGGTCGGCGGCGGCCACGTTGTCCGAGGCGATATAGAGCCAGATGTCATCCAGGTCTGCGCGAGATTGCGTGGAAAGGCGATAGCGGCTCATGCCCGTGGTTTCTTCCTTGCGGCAAGCCGTTTGCGTCCCGTGGCCTTTACGTCGGTCGCGAGGGTGTCGAGCGACTGGTCGTCATACTCGCTCACTTCACGCCGTTCAAGCTGGGCGAGCCCGACGCCGATTTCCTCGCGAAGCGTTCCGAGCTTCATCTTGCGCATCTCGTCTCGCTCTTCAAGAAGCCGCAGAGCCTCGCGAACCACCTCGCTGGCTGAGTTATAGAGCCCTGTGGCGACTTTTTGCTGGATAAGCTCCTCAAGGATCGGAGTGAGTGAGACGTTCATGGCATCGTTTCTCCTTTACTCCCGAGCATACCGCGAATAACAATGATTGTCAAGGATGGCTAATCAGCCGGGTGCCGTCCCATCATACGGCTGGCGCCCGAGAGTTCGGAAGAACCTCGGTTCTAGGAAGAACGTACACCCGGAATTCTCCGCCGCCCTGCAGCGGCTCGGCGCTCCTCCGGGGTCTGTTTGGGGTCAACCATCCTGTAACTCCGGCGGAGCGCAACCGTAGCGCCAACGTAGCGCCAGTGTAGCGCTTTCCAGGAACCGTGTTTTCGGCCCCAAAAACCGCGTTCTCGGCACCGCAAGGCCGGTTTTCAGACTGGAGTTCCTGCTCGACACGCAGGAGGTGTGCTGGTCCAGCGATTCTTGCGCTACGCCCGATTGCTCGTAACGCCTTTCCTTTCAAGCCGTTATGATGGCCTCCGGCAATCCCTGGAGGCAATATGGCCAAGCAAGCAGAACCGTTCAAAACGCAGCTTCCGCGTGGCTGGCCCGGCCGTGTCAAGTCGGCCATGCTGCACGTAATCTCGCTGGCGCAATTCGCGATGAACTACACCCGCAGTTGGGCAGCCAATTGCCAAGTTGCCCGAGTGCGGCTGAAGGCGGAAAGCGATCAGCTCAGGCAACAGGTGGCCCTGCTGACAGAGGAGATCCGCATCAAGGACGCCCGCATGAAGCGGGTCGCTGCACCGAACCGGCCACATTGCACACCGACCGAACGGATGGCCATTCTTGGGCTGCGGGCCGCGCGGGCGTGGTCTACTCAGCAGGCAGGCGATGCGTTTCTCGTAACGGCCGCCACGGTCGCATCCTGGATGAGGCGGCTCGACGAACAAGGAGCCGATGCGCTCGTGCAGATCCGCGAACCTGTGAACAAGTTCCCCGAGTTCGTCCGCTACGCCGTGCAACGGCTCAAAACTCTCTGCCCCGCTCTCGGTAAGGTCAAGATCGCCGAGATACTGTGCCGCGCCGGCCTGCATCTCGGTGCGACGACGGTCGGACGGATCCTCAAGGAACCACCACGTCCGGAACCACGGAAGGCCGCTGCATCAACCGGTCGCGTGGTTACCGCGAGAAAGCCGAATCACGTCTGGCACATCGACCTGACAGCCGTGCCAACAGGCGGCGGCTTCTGGGCGCCCTGGCTGCCTTGCGCAGTACCACAGTGCTGGCCGTTTTGCTGGTGGGTGGCGGTCATCACAGACCACTACTCTCGACGCGCGATGGGCTTCGCCGTTCTTGGCACACGACCTCACTCGCTCTCGGCACGCACGTTCCTTGGAAGGGCAATCGCGCGGGCGAACGAAACGCCGAAGCATCTCATCTGCGACAAGGACAGCATCTTCTGGCGCGAGGCATTCAAGCGCTGGTGCCGGCGCAAGTCGATCCGACCGCGGTTTGGCGCGGTTGGGAAACACGGGAGCATTGCGGTTGTCGAGCGGCTCATCAGGACCATGAAAGACGAGGTAACTCGCAGGATCTTGGTGCCGCACTGCCGGGCTGACTTTCGCAGGGAACTCACTTCCTTCTTCGCGTGGTACAACGAACACCGGCCGCACACAACACTCAGGGGGATGACGCCGGATGAAGTCTACTTTCGTTTGCCGCCGGCCAACCGGTGGCCACGTATCGAACCGCGAAAACGCTGGCCTCGCCCGTCGCCGTGCGCCAAACCTGTCACGCTCATCGCCGGCCAGCCAGGCGATCGCTTTCAGCTCAAGGTAGACTTCCACGACGGAAGGCAACACCTTCCGATCGTCTCACTGAAACGCGCAGCGTAGGCACTGCAACCACTCGGCGCGGCCGGCGAGCGCCATGCGTGTGCGTCGACGCGAGCTTCTCAAGCTTGTTCGTCAGAGTCATCGGCGTGATGCCCTTTGCGGGCTATCGATGGCGGAATCCACGGACCTTTGACGTCGCCTGAGGCCCTGTGTCCAGCGTGTATCGTCCGCGCAAAGATCGCTGGTCCAACAGACCGCTCTCGGAACATGTCCGCGGTTTAGGGCGCCAGCGGGCTTCGACTTGCGCAGGCGCATTGGACGCTGGACGAGGTTTTCGTGAGGGACAGGCACACCTATATCCAATGTGAGTCGTCCGCGCAAAGATCGCTGGTCCGACACACGGCTAGGGTATCAAAGCGCCCTGGAGTCCCTGCAACGCTGAAGCCCTCGTCAAGAAGCCGAACGGATCGGAGATGTCCTCCTGGCTGCCGCCGAATCGCCCGCTCTGCTGGCCCGCGCGGTTCAAGTACTCCACGCCGGTCACGTTGTAATTCACGCTGATCCCAGCGCGCGCGTAGATGTTGCGGTTGATGAAGTCCTGGACACGCGTCTCCCACGTTTCAGGCACCCACAGGATGTCACCTGGGGCAAGTGCGATGTTGGGATCCTGTCCGCATGCGAGCCGATTCAGATCGAGCTTGACATGCACGTCAGTCCCATCCAGCGTGCGCCGAACCAGTGTCCCCTCTCTGGGGAACACGTCGGTGCGCACTCCACCCGCAGCCGCGAATGCCTGCAGGATGGTCACTTCCGTATCCTGCGGGTACGACTGCGGCCCCATCAGGTTCACGAGGCCACCGACGTAGATCGTGTTCGGCTGGGCCGCTTCCACCGAGATGATGTCACCGTCCTCGAGCGGATCGAGCGAAAGTACCGCGCGAAGCTGTCGTGGATCCCGCAGGTTGTATCGGTACTCTTCATCGGGTTCGCGTATGCGCCTGAGGAACGCAAAGCCGGACGCGGCGTCCGACACTCCCCCCGCCCCGACGATCGCGAACAGCGTGTTTCTCTCATCGCGACGAAGCGGTATCAGGCCCGGCTCGGTCACCGCGCCGACGACGAGCACGTTGACCGTGTACGGCTCCACGAGCGTGACGTGCACCGTCGCGCTGCGGACGATGCTCGGAACGTAAGCGACGGCAATCGCATCCTCCACGTCCTCGAGTTCCCTGTCGGCCACATCGACCAAACCGACGACCGGCAGGTCAACCGACCCGTTACGATCGACGCGAACCTGGACGGACGACACCAACCCGAGCTGCTCCATTCCCGCGAAGGAGATGCCCAGCACATCGGACGGTCCGACCCTGTACGGAGCTAGGAGTTCGTCGACGTCGGCGGTGCGCGGTTCGGCCGCATCCGGCGCGTCCGCCTCGGCGGTCGCCGCGCCGCGCTGAGTCTCCAGGAACCGTGAGAAGCTGATCCGGTGGTCCGGCGTACATCCTGCAAACATAAGCCCCAGAAGTCCCGTCAATGGGAGCCACTGGCGGACAAGAGCCGTCCTCGAGTGTAACTGCATGCGCTGCACTTGACTTCTCATCGTGGTAATCCTCGCCACTCGTCGTTTTTTCTCATGTTCAACCAAGGCGAAATGCCAGCCGCATCAGGGTCTATTCTACAGAACTCGACTGGGCAATCCAATGATTGCCGTGTGACAGGCGCCGCCCACCGGCCTTCGAGCCGCGCCAACGACTCCTCCTTCCGGGTGTCTGTCGCCGCAAGTGGGTCTCTCACGAGCGAGAATCGCCTGCCGACATCCATGCAGAAACGGAGACGCCCTCGATAACCTGACCGATCGTAGCCATGGCAGCCGCACGCGAGGCCCGGTGGCTTGACCGCCCGCGTTCAGTGTCGCACGAACCAGCCCGTCGCCTGTCACGGGAAAACCCCGAACGACTTCTTCGATTCCAGCGCTTGACGTAGGGCTGCTGAGGCTGTAGTTTTGCTACTTAACCATATTGGATGCTCGGGGCAGTCCGAGCACCAGGCTATCTGCTACGACTGGTGTCGGGATGCGCTCGAACGATGGAGGTACTGTCCCATGACACATCGACAACTCGGCATTGGGTTAACCTTGCTCCTAGTCGTTCCTGCTGCTCGCGGCGATTTGTACTTCGAGGCAGTCGGGGACCCCGCCAGCGGCGGTAGCTGGTACCAAGACTTCCGGCTCGTCTCCAGTGACCTCGGCCCGGACTCGGATTTCAGCGGGCTGGGCATGGCGCTGACGCTCACCGAAGAACCGACGGGAGCCGTCCGCCCGTACCAGGGGTTCGAAGGGTCCGCGATGGACTTCTCCGATCCGTGGGCGACGGAAGGATGGCACGAAGAGCCGCTTTCGTTGACCGGTCGATTCAGCCACATAGCGCTGGCGGCGGGTGATCCGACTAGCGAACTCCTGTGGCAGTCGCACTTTCGTGACGATCCGGAGACGCAGGCTTTCACGATAACCTTGTACACCTATGACCTGATCTCGGACCTGTTTCCGGCGGGCTCGGCAACCGCGTCTTGGAGCGGATCCGATTGGGAATTCAACGTCCCCGCCGGCGTCACATGGGCCGAGTTCCAGGCCGCGGCCATGACGCCGTCGACCGCGCCGGTTCCGGGCGCGGTATGGCTCGCCGCGATGGGCTTGTTGATCGCGGGAGCGATCCGGCGCTTCGCGTGACGGCATACTCCCGCTCGTCGCGTATTGCCCTCCCTGAGCGCTTCCTGTAACGCGCCTGCCAATTCGGCCGCGGTGTGGGCCGGATGCCAGCGACGGTCAATCGAGAACTTCGAGCATGGAAGGATCGATCTCGAGTTCCGCCGATTGCCCCAGGAACGCCACGCCGACGTATACCCGCCACGGGCCTGGACGCCGAACAACGACGCCTTCAAGCCCGATAAGACTGCCGGTAGTGACCCTACAACGGCACCCGGTCTTGAGTCGAGGGTAAAGGCCGACGGGTCCGGCGCTGCTCACGACGCGTTCGATGCGGCTGAGTTCCCGCCTCAGCCGCTCCTGATCGGCCACATCGAGCACGTTGGCGACCCGATTGGTCTTGAGGGCCTTCTCGCGGTCCTCGGGGCCGCCGCAGAGAAAAACATATCCGGGAAACAGCGGAATCGACGTGCGACTCCTCGGCAAGCCGCGGTGTCGACCACGCCCCACCAGGGGCAGGAAGTGCTGGACGCCTCCGCGGGTGAGATGCTCGGCCACGACCTTCTCGTTGCGCGAGCGGGTATGCAAGACCCACCAGCGGCCGACGAATCTCGCCACGTCGGACACCTGGTCGCCGACCGGCTGCTGCGCATCGCCGTCGCCTGACGAGCCGCGCTGCGGGGCCGGAGATGGCGGGCTGTCCTCTTGGCTCATCGATCCAGGAATCCGATTAGCGCAATTCGCCGATTGGCACGGCACTCATGGTAGTGGCTTGGCTGATTCTTGGCAAACGCGCAGGTTCGCCCCGGCTGCGCCCCGCCCGCGGAGCGGGTGCTACCGCCACGGCAACAGGCGCATCGCACCACAACCCCTCGAAGCCGGAGTCGCCACGACGAAACCGAACCGCACCGGCGCACCGCCCCCCATCCTTCTAGTGCCACTTATTGGCACTTCCTGCACTGATAGGATCGAGATGCGCACGCGCCGCACCGCGCGAGGACTCCGCGGGGTATTGTCAGGGTAGCAGGTCGGGTAGCCCGATGTGCGGCGGGATTCGATCCGGTCGCGTGCTATCCGCGTCAGGCTCTTGCGCCGGAGCGCTTTCTGACGGCGACGCACAGAGCAAGCCCCAGCACGGCAAGAAACGTGGAGCCGGGAGCAGGAGCGACGGCCATCACGAGTTGATCCTGCCTGTGACCGGTCCGGTCGGCAGACATGTACAGGTTCATGATCCTCACTTCGCCTACGTTCGTCCAATCGGTGGCGATGGCCTGCTGATAGAACTCCCTAGCTAACTCGGCCTCCTGCGCGGTGAGCCCCCACCTGTACGAGTTCCCCTCCAGCTCGTCCTCGAAGAACCAGATCACGTTTTGCGCGGCATTCGCCGACGCCGTGCGACCCACACCGGTATCATCGTAGTCATACCCGACGAGGTTGCGCGTGACGAACTGGTTGTAGAGGTATGCCGTTTCGACGTTGAGAGGATCAGGCGAGCCGCCGCCGATTCCGCCGTTTACCGCCGCGGTGTTGATCTCCACGAAGTAGGGAGTTCCGAAACTTACGAACTCGCTCCGCTCGACGCAGAACACCTCGACATGGCCGGCGACCTCACTGAGTGTGGCGGGCGTGAAATCGAAGCCCGAGTAGGCGGCGAGAAACTCACCACCGTGACCTGCACCGCCGCTGTCTCCGTAGCTGTCAGTGAGTGCAACGGTCGCGCTCAGATCCGCCCGCGACGGCGCGGCAACCGCACTGAGGACCGCAGCGAGCATGGCAACGCGAGAGTACGGATTCTTCATACCTCGTCCTTTCGTCTCGACGCCCCCCGAACTGTACCGTCCATTATGGTTTCGTCGCTACACTATGTCAATATATCAGTCGCCGCTTGGCCCGACCGAGGGCTGCGGTGCGCCCCTGCCGCCGTGCCATCGCCCTAAAATCCCACTTCCCCGCAACCGCAGAAGCCTGCACAATCGGGCACGTCCGGCCGCTTCGGCGCCGACCTCCGACCCCGCAGACCGATACCACGTCGCGCTCGCGGAACTAACCGGGCGCGTTCGGCGCCGAGACGATCCGGAGCGCCTCGGCCCGTTCGTCGTCGGTGAGTCCGCCGAGCCGTCCATCCAGGTCGAGCGCCTCGCGCACGCTGTGCCCGCCACGGATAACCTCCCCGCCCCTTATCTGGAGAAGGCCCAAGTGGAACGTGGCGGCTGTCCGCGTGCGAGATCTTCCGGCCAACCTCAAACAGGCAGTGAGTTTCCGCCGCGCTTCGTCGAGCCGGCCGGCCCGCATGAGGGCCACTCCGTACGTGTCGAGCAGGTGCGCGCCCTCGGCTCCCCCCGCTTCCAGATAACGGTCAATCAGCGCCAGAGCCCGCTCGGGGTCGCCGCGATCTTCGGTATAGAGCCAGGCAAGATCGTTCACGGCTCCGGGATGTGTGGGCGAACGATCCAAGGCCTTCCGAAACATGTTTTCAGCCGGATCGACCTCGCCGCGCTGATAGCTGCAAAGCGCGCTGCGGTGCAATGCATCCGCGGCATGCTCCGGGTGATCTCGAGCGATGGCGCCCAACCACCTCAGACCGGTGTCACGCAGATTGGGGTCCGGCGCGGTTCCGCCCAGCATCTGCCCGGCAAGAGCCCACGACTCCACGTCCTCCGGGAAATGCAGCCGCCGGTCCGAGGCGAGCGCGTGAATTCCCTCGAAGTGGCCTTGCCTCAGTTGGAAGCGCAGTAGTTCCCGGTGCGTCCTCGCCGAGCGCCGATCGAGTTTGTGCGCGCGTCGCAGCAACTCGCCGGCGCGCACGCCATCCCGCTGATGCTCGTACAACCCGGCGAGGATCGTAAGTTCATCCGCCGTACGGCGACCCTCGCGTAACTCGGCTTCCAGAAACGCGATGGCACGGTCCGCCTGTCCGGCTTCCCGATAGACCCGGGCGAGAAGACGCTGGGCCGCAGGCATCCGAGGCCGCAGGCTCAACAGCCGCCCGAGCGAAGCTATGGCCCTGTCCGCAGCGCCCAGGGCGGCATGGATCTCCGCGGACGCAAGAAGCAAGTCAGGGTCGCCCGCGGCGATCGCTATGCCTCCAAGAACCGTCTCGCGCGCTTCTTGAAACCGGCCATCGCGGAATTGCACCGAGCCGAGGAGCTTGTACGCCTTTACCAGTCTCGCATCGATCGACAAGGCGAGAGTGAGATCGGCCTCCGCCGCGGCGAGATCAGGCGGCGTCTGCAAGACCGCCAGTTGCGCCGAAAGCACCAGCGCTTCCGCGTCGTTTGGGTCCGCGCCGAGGCGTCGGCGCACGATGGCACCAGCCTCCGCATGTTCGTCGGGCGCTGTGCCGGCGATCAGCAGTCGGGCGATTGCTAGCGACTGACTCGGATCCACACCCCGCAGCGCAACGGACTTGCGCGCACAGTCGAGCTGCGGCTTGCGGCGGTCATGCGCTGCCCAGAAGTCGGCGCACGCCGCCCAGGTGTCCGCGTCCCGCGGTGCAGCCTTTTGCGCCCGTGCGACGGCTGCTTCCGCGTCCGCTTCACGATCCAGGCGAGAAAGGACGTTCGCATAGACGAGATAGTGCGGGGCGTCGTCGCTCCGCTGGGCCGCCTCACGGGCAACAGCCTCGGCGGAGTCGCCTCGTCCCTGGGCAAGCAGCGCGCGACAGAGCGACCACTCGACGATCGTGGATCCCGGGAATCGTTGCAGCCCCCGCTTCGCGATCACCTCTGCCCGCGCGGCGTCGCCCGCTTGGAGGTGGAGATCGGCGTTCAACGCGATCCGCGCCGGAACGCGCGGTTCGAGTTCAGCCAGGCGCTCCGCCGTCTGCAGTGCTGCGCCGATGTCCCCGACACGAAGTTGTCGCCGCGTCTCTAGGTGAAGAACCGAGGGCTCGTTGGACGACGACGCGAGTGACCGCAGCAGGGAATCGGCTTCTCCAAACCGGCCTAGCTGGTTCAGGAGTTCCACCAGATGTATGGCTACGGCATCCCCACCGCGCTCCGCCCGGTGGGCGGTTGCGGATCGGTACGCCTCGACGGCTTGGGCAAGCCTGCCCGCACGCTCATGCGCGCGCCCGAGCAGAATCAGCGCCCGGCGCCACTCGGGTCGCTCGGCGAGGCACTGGTCGAGCAACTCGCGGGACTCGGCGGCGGACTCGTCGGATCGTGCGAGCCTGATTAAGGTGGCGGCTCTCTCCAGCTTCCAGTGAAGTCCCGCGTCGCCCTCTATCAGACGGATTTCGTCACAACACGCGTGAGCCTCACTCAGTTCCGGCGTATGCCTGGCGAGCTGCTGCCTGACAGCGATATCTCGGGGGAGTATCATGGCGGCAAGGCGCAACGACTCGAGGCCCCGTTCGACTTGCCCGGCAGCTACCTGCCCCCGTCCGAGAGCCGCATGCACTGGCCCGCGCGAGTCAACCGGCAGACCGCACCGGATCACGTGCGTCGTAGCCTCGGCGATCCTCCCCTGGGACGCCAATGCCTCGATTCTCAGAACGTGTGGCTCGACCGCCAACGGGAATTCTCGAATCAGCGCGTCGACAACCTTATCCGCCCGATTTGTCAGTCCCTCGGCGAGGAACAAGCGGATCAGCTCCGCCCCCACGGCGATCCCGGCGGCCTCGTCGACGAGTTGCTCATCGAACAGCGCCACGGCTTTGTCCGGAAGCCCGCCGAGCACCAGGCAACGAACCAGCCAGAGTTTCGACGCCGCGCCGTGCTGTCCGGACGCGGCGGCGAGGTCCAACGTCGGTCGAAGGCTCGCCCGGTACTCCTCGAACCCGCTGGTGCCCTCCCTCTCCCACAGGCTGCACGCAATCGCGACGAGTTCGCCGCCGGCGGTTTGGCCTCCCGCGGGCCCGGCGATGGATCGAACCGCCTCCACTGCTTCCGCCAGGCGACCCTGCCGCCAAGACAACTCGGCGAGTTGCAGACGAGCCCGCTTGTCGTCCCGCGTGTGGCGTACCAGGAGTCGCCACGCATCCGCAGCCGCTTCGAGGTCACCGACCTCGGTACAGGACACAGCCAGCATGTGCAGAGCCCATGGGTCGGGTGGTTGGCCGCGTAACGCCGCCCGAAGGTGTGAGATGGCCGCGTGGTGGTCACTCGCCAGAGCAGCCCGGATGCCCCGTAGCAGGTTGAGATCCGCGCCGGAGCCGGATCCGGGAAGCTCAGCCAGCTTCTTCAGGCACTCATCGGCTTGTGTGAGTGATCCTGCGCGCAGGTACAATTCCGCAGCGTTCTCTATGAAGGCTCGGTCGGTGTCTTGTGCGTAGTCGAGCAGCGCGTCGGCCGTATCCAGCAGGGATGAATGCTCCCCTTGTTTACGCGCCCAAAGAGCGCGAGCGAGCAAGACGTTCCGGTTTCCCGGCGCAATCTCGCCGGCGCGGTCAAGGCACTCGCGTGCCTCGTCCGGGCGATCCCTCGAGAGGTAGAATGTCGTCGCCGAGAGCAGCGCGCGCAACGACTCCGGCGCGCTGTCGAGCGCGAGTCGCAGATGACGATCGGCATCCGCGGTAGTCCCACGACGACTGTGGAACCAGAACGCCGCGAGTTGGACATCGCCGGATTCGGGGCCGACAACGAGGGCTTGTTCCAGGCGGTGCGCGGCGGCGTCGGGGCGGTCCAGATCGTCAGCCAACAGCGTGACAAGCAGCGGATAGAGCTTCGCCTCGCCGGGGCTCCGCTCTATTGCTTCAGCCAAGGTACGTGCCGCCTCGTCGCTCTTGCGAAGTCCTCGCTGTGCCGCGGCAAGCCCGAGTGCGGCGTCGGGCGAGTCGGGAGCCAGGGTAAGCCAGCTTTGCGCCATATCGCGGGCCGGGCCGAAGTCGCGCATGGCAAGGTAGAGACCGGTGGAATCCCTGACGGCCTTGATGCTATCGGGCTTCGCGCTCACCAGCCGCCGGAGCACACGGATCGCGGCGGCGGTCGCATCCGCCCGCGTCGCGAGCCGTTCGAGAAGCACGTCGGCGTAAGCCTCAAGCGCCTCGACATCGTCGGGCTGCCGTTGCAGGTAATGACCGTAGGCAACCGCGGCGGCGTCCCAATCCTCAGCTTCGACGGCCTCCTGCGCGCGCACGAGTAACTTGCCGGTGTTCTGCCGCAACCGCAACACGTACAGCTCGTACGAGCCCCACGCCCCACCGGCAATGATGAAACCGGCAAGCAGAAGCCATCGCACGCGCCGAAGTCCACGTCGGTGCTCTTCCGGGTTTCGAGGCATGATGGGGGTCCCTATGCCTTGGCCGCGCGTGACGGGCGTCAAACGACGCCACGGACTCGCCGGACGTTCACCGTCTGCCCTCCGAACGACGAGCCCGATCGCACTCGCGGGGGCCACTGCGCGGAATCCTGGCGGAATGCACGCACATGCCGCGTCGCTGAAGCTTGGCGGCGAACTTGCCGAGCTTCCTCGAAGCGAAGATGGCATGCGGCGTGTGCCACAGGAGCTGCCAGTCGAGCCAGAGCGAACGATGAGTCACGTATTCCAGGTCGTAGTAGATCCATTCTTGGAAGTCGGAGTCGGATTGGCTGCGCAGGCGCAGGACCTGCCACAAGCCTGTTATGCCGGGTCGCACCGAGAGTCGAACGCGACGCCATACGGGGCAGAACTGGTTTTCGTCATCGGGCGAGGGCCTCGGCCCTACCAGGCTCATGTCGCCCAGCAGGACATTCACGAACTGGGGAACCTCGTCTATGTTGAAGCGTCGCAACCAGCCGCCCACGCGGGTAAGACGTGGGTCGCGGGCGATCTTGAACTGTGGGCCATCCACTTCGTTCTCGTTCCTGAGTTCGTTCTGAATGGCTTGAGCCCCAGTGACCATGGTGCGGAACTTCAGGCACTTGAACTCTCGACCGCCCAGGCCTTGGCGCACATGGCCGAATAGCACAGGCCCCTTCGAAGTAACCTTGATCATCACCGCCACCACGAGCAGCACTGGGAACAGCACCAATAGCGCGGCGGAAGACAGGACGATGTCGCCGAAGCGCTTGGCGAACCGGTACGCCGTCGAAGCTCCGGGTCGCGGCTGGGAGTGGAGAACCGCCGCTCCTGGACCGTTTCGGCGGGGCGATGCCCGGTGGTGAAGGCTGGCTTCCGGCTCAAGCTTCGGCGGCGCCGCGGACAGGTGGCGGGACAATTCGTTGCCGTTTTTCCGCGGCGGCGCACCGTTGCGGTCGGGGACTGCGGCGGGTTCGCCGAGTGCCTGTCGCCCGAGGGCCGAAGGGGTGTCGGACCACTCGACGTGGAAACGCCGCGTGAGTCCGCCGATGCTGTCGAGCCCCCAGCCGTGCGCGGCGAGGTGCGTGACAATGGCGCCGGCGCTGCTTCCGGCACAGATCAGGCCGACTGCGCGCCCCGACCGCAGATCCACGGACACCGGGGAGTCGGGATAGTGCCGCCTGATGCTTATCACTTGTCCGGTCGCGTCGACACACACGGACTCCGGATAGTGCTCGTCAGATGCGTCGTCCGGCACCGAGAGCACCAGCACGTCGCAGTGCCGGCGCCGTTCCCCCGTCTTCACCGCGTGCCAGCTGACAGCCGACGCGAGCCTGCCGTTCACTATCCGGACGTCGTGTCCATTACACGTAAAGGTCGACGCAAGCGCGAACTCATCCGCGTAGCCGATCACCGAGGCCCCGTCCAATTCGCGCGCGCGCGCTACGTCGCGGAGCCTGCATGAATCCGGCAGGAGGATCTGCACGGACGCTTGGCTCTTTCCGTTTCCGTGGCGGAGGGACCGCACTGCGTGGAGGCACTTGGCGCAACTGTCAAGCCCCGCGAAACCGGCGGCAACCGTTCGACCGCACGCTAAGGCGTCGAAGTGAATCAGCGTCGTGACAGTGGGTCGGCGGAAGATGGCAATCCTCCCTGCGCGGCATCCCGAACGCCGTCGGAATGCGCGCTTAGTCCTTGGTCTCCATCGAGGCGTCGGATTCGATTGGAGCATACCCGTAGTACGAATAAGGCGCGGTTTTGGGATCCACGGCGTTCAGGATGACACCGCTAAGTTTGCCTCCCACCGTCTCCATCAATCGCCGGGCAGTCTGAGCTTCCTGCTGCGTGGACCGCCCCGCTCTTAGCACCATCACGACCTCGTCCACGAGAGTCGCCAGCACGACCGCCACGCTGCTTGCCAGCACCGGCGGCGAGTCCACGATGACCTCGTCGTACGGCTCGAACACGGCGCGCAGGCGGCCCTGAACGTGGCGGCTGGCGAGCACCTCGCCGAAGCGTACGTCCCGACTGCCGGCCGGCATGACCCTCAGGTTTTCCACATGCGTTTCATGCACAACCGCCTCGGCGCCGCACGTGCCGTGGAGGAACTCGTTCAAGCCCAACGCTTTGACCTTCTCGAACGCCCGCGTGACCCCCTGTCCGCTGTTGTCGCCGTCGACCAACAGGACGCTTCGGCCTGTGGAAGCCAGACTACAGGCAAGATTCACGGCCAGAGATGATTTTCCGCTCTGCGCCGTGGGGCTCGTGATCAATCGACCGTGCGTCTTGGAGGCCTTCGAGGCCGCCAGCAGCGCTGCGGAGATACCGCGAAGTGGATCAGCCACGCGCTCGTCGTACGCCAGGATGGCGCCGTTGGTCCCGGGGACGCGTTGAATGCTGCCAAGGAGCGTCATTCCCAACACACCGGTGACCTCCGCGGGGTCTCGCACGCTCTTGTCGAGGCGGTGGCGAAGGAGGGCCGCCCCCGCGCCGAGACAGAGGCTCAGCAGACAAGCGGCGGCCGTGTACTTGGGCCGCTTGTCGACGTTCGGCTTGCCGGGCGCGACGGCGCGCGAGTCGATCGTCACCCGCGCCATCCGGTTCTGCTCCACCTCCACGTTCCATACTTTCTGCCGGACCTGAGCGAGGGCATGTTCAAGACGTTCGCGCTCGTGGCGGATGTCGTCCAGCAAGAAGGTCTGCCGGGCCACCTCTGACTGCTGCAGCTTGAGATCGTCGATCGCAGCCTCGAGCACCGTGGTCGTAACCTCGGCGTCCATCCGCTGAGCCAGCAGTTGCTGCCGCACCGAGCCTAGCCATTGCTCGCGAAGCTCCGACTCTCGCAGGCTCAGCGCAGCGCGGAGGCTCTCGAGGCGCCCGGCACGGTCCTTCACGTCCGGATGCTGGGCGCCCCGCCCGAGCCGGTCGTCGTCCAACACCGCCGTTTCGAGCATCGTGAGTCGGCCGTGCGTGTCCTGCCATTCCGGATCGGCGCGGCGATAATCCCGATACCCCTCGGAGGTGGCTCCGACGAACTCGTCGGCGCCCTTTGAGGCATCGAGCGCCTCCAGCTTGGCCTGTGCCAAAGCCCGGTCCTTCCGTGCCTCCGTGAGCAGCCGCCGCAGTTCGGCCACCCATGTCGTTCCCGCGGCACCGGGGTCTTCGGGTGTGGCGAGGCCGTTCTCCGTCGCGAGCTGCCGCAGCTCGATGTTTTTCACGTTGATCCGAGCCTGAAGCTCGGCCTGTTCGGCTCGCAGCGAATGGAGGATCTTCTCGTCCCACTCCTGCTTCTTCTCCCCGCTCTTGCGGAGGTAAGTCTCCAGGAGACTGTTGACGATGACGGCCATGTCTTCGGCGCTGTCGCCAACCATACAGATCTCCAGTAGCTGCGTGCCGGAGATCTGCTCCACCTCCAGTCTTGAGGTAATCGCGCGCTCCGGCGCAGGCGTGGTCGTGACGAAACGCAGGGACCGGACTTCCGGAGTCGCGAGCGTAGCCAGGATCACGGCGGGACTGGCGATGACGGTCGCCTCGGTGGCCATATACTCGTGGTATCGTCGAGTGATGTCCGTGTCCGCATCCTTGAACAAGATGGGACGGACAACGGGAGCGACATGCGCTGTGGCGCTGACTTTGTACATCGGGCGAACGAACGTCCACACCGCCGCAGCCAGAGCCGCCCCGATCGTCAACGTGACCACCATCGCCGTGCGCCACCGGCATCGCAGCGCGGGCGCAAGGGCCCCGGACTCGGTGATCGCGTCGTAACGGACGGCCTCCGCCGGCTCAGTGGGCATCGCTACCACCAGGTCATGTGTGTCGCTCATCCTTCCCTCACGTGTGTCGGCGAGAGGCGTTCGCGCGTGCTCCGCTCGCTCCGGAACAGGCACCTCGAAGCACCGGGCAGCAACCCCTCCATCAGGTCGGACACGCACCGATCCGCTTCCTCCCAAGCCGAGCCGATCACCGGTGTGGCAACCTGAATGTGCGCCACGAAACCCTCATTCGGCGAATCCGGCGGGCGATGCTGGAACCCGCCCCGCCAATCCGAGCAGAACTGCCCCCCTATTACCGCCAGAAACGCGACCGCGCGGCGTTGGATCCCGCCGGGCGCTGCGCGCTCGAAATGGTGGGTGATTAACGGCGCCTCGAGGCTCGTCCCGTCGATGCCGACGAACCGGAGCACGTCATGTCGGGCGGGACCTTCGCTTCTCCACCCCGTCGCCGGATAGCAGACATCCGGCCCATGGCCCAGCCCCGCGTTCTGCCGTCCCCAGTAACCAACGTACACGTGCAAGGGCCGCCCCGTCACGGTGTCGGCGTACTCCCGGTAGGCGACCCTGTCCACGCCGGCGATCTGAATGACCTCGGCACCGAGTGTCAGGTCCTGACGGTAGAGATAGGGACCGATTTGCGTCGGAAGCGTCGAAAGCGGCACCGAAAGCGGTCGATAGACTGAGGCAGCGCCTGCGCGCGACGCACGCATCGCACCGTGGAGCGAGCCGGCGACAAGCAGCACACATACGGCACATGCGTACCGTCGCGCTGTGCGATTCCCGATCATCCGAGTGTGCCCCTCGACGGAACCGACGCAAGGTCGGCGGATACAGCGCCGAAGCGCTTCACCTCGCTCACCGATCGCGTCAGGCCCGTCAACAGCCAGAGTTCAAGGAACATCAGACACAGAGCCGCCGGCATCATGAGAAGCCCCGCCAGGTCGTGCACGGTGCCGGCGGCGAGCCACTCGTAACCAGCCCGATAGAGGCAGGCAGCCAGCACGATTCGAACGACGTTGCAGGTGATCGCGATCGGTATGCTGGACAGCAGGAGCACACCCCGTTGCCAGCCGGGGCGCCGGACGAGATAAGCGACCGAGCCGGCCACCAGGATGAACGCCAGAGCCATACGGAGGCCGTTGCAGGCTTCCGCCACCGCGATCTGCCGCTGTCCGACCTCCAGCACGTGACCGTAACGCACGACCGGCACGCCGACGACCTCGAGTATGCCACCGGAGATCACCGCGCTGAAACCCTGGAGGGGCAGCATCACGGCATCGTGAACGCCTCCCGGCAATGGAAGCATCAGCAGCAAGAACACCAGCGGGTACCACACACGTCTGTACCCTTGCCATCCCAGCAAAGTCATGGCAAGCCCGTTGGCGCATACGACAAGCCCCAAGTTCTGGAGCGACGAATACAGGAAGGAGCAGCCCAGCAGATTCACCGTCAGCCCCATTCCGAAGACGATGAGCCCTCCCAGGCTGAACTCGATGCGCAGGTCTTTGAGACAGTCCTTGCGGGCGAAAACCATGTAGGCGGCGACAACAGGGACGAGTTGGCCGGCCCCGTAGTCGGCGTCCGTCTGCCAGACATGCCAAAGGTCCGAGAATGTGTGGCGGAACGCCCAAATGAACAGGCTGACTATGCCGAGGACAGCTGCAGTCGGACTCGCCAAAGCTCCGGCCAGGGACGTCGCCGGCGATCTCGGGGCTGTGGGTCGCGGCGACGGCGGGTCGGTTAGTGTCGCCGTTGCGTCCACACCGGCCCAGTCCTCCGCGAAGCCGGCGCTACCGGCCTCGAGTCGCCGTACCGGGTCCCACAGCAACTCGTCCGTAAGGGTAGTTCCGGCCTCGATCCGCACGCACCGTGGCGCTACCACGCGTTCGAGCCAAGCCCGTGAACCGATATGAGACCCATCTCCCAAGAACGCGGGGCCCGCCACGACCGATCCGGCGTCGAGTGTGCAGCCGCTGCCCAGGAATGCGGGACCGACCACGCGTGCCCGATCGTCGATGTCCACCGAGTCGCCGCACCAGACCCCCGGCGCGAGTTGCCTGAAGCCGCGGTCCCTAAGACGCGAGCTATGCAGTGATCTCTCCAGGGCATGCAGATACGTTGCCCAGTCAACGACTTCCCGGGTTTGGCCCGGCAGCACGACAGCCCCGACCCTGAGCCCGGCTCGCCTAAGCCGCGGCACGAGTTGCTCTTTGAGATCCTGATAACCCCGATCGGAAACGAAATCCAGCACGACGCGGTCACAACAATAGAGGCCGACGGGCTCGATCCGTCCGTTCCGGAAGGCTCGACCGCCACACGCGCGGCGCGTACAAAAGACCGTCAGGGCATTTCCTTGTTCCTGATGTTGCCTGAGCATCCACTCCGGATCGTCCTCGAGCCAGACCGCCGCGTCAGCGACGAAGATAGCGTCGGTACGAAAGCCCGCTTCGCAGGCCTTGATGCACCCGGCCGCGCCTCGCGGCAGCGATTGTTCGACAAGGCGGACCTTCTGCGCCCCCAGCCCCCGCTGCACGACTTCTCGCACGGCCCGTGCGCCATCGCTGGCCGCGCTGATGACGATACATCCGCCAAAGGCGGTTCCCAACTCGGTAAGCAACGCCTCGAGTATCGTCGTGCCGGGCAGCGGCAGAAGCGCGCGCGGGGACTCGCCAAGCCATGAAGGCGTCGGCCACATGGCACTCTCAAGAACGACGACATCCACCGCACCATATGTTCCGCGAGCCGGCAGAAACGGCATGCGCGTCGAGTTGGTTTCTCGCGCTGGCGTGGTCGACACGAGATGTCCAATCTACGTTGAACTGAAAGCGACGAACCTGTGACTCCACGCCGCCGCCTGAGAACGGCCGGCAACGCGGGCATCCGTGCCGTTCACCAAGTTAATCATCCATCGTCTGAGTGTCAAGCTTCAACTGAGCCCACATAGTCGCAAGAGTGGCGCGTCAGTCCGGCCCTAAGCCCGCTTTCCGTTCCGGCGTAGCGGCGCGTCAGCCCCGCGATTTGACCTCTCCCCAGGGGAGCGGATAACCGGATCAGGTGTCGCAGTGGCTGTTGTCCGGACGGGGCCTCGGCCCGGAGCACGGTGCGGCAGTCACAGCAGGGCTCGGCGACACGGAGGAAGCCTTGACCGACCGCGTCCGGGCGCGCGGCGGAACGCCGGTCCGGAGGTCGAAAATTCACAATTCACCGTTGCGTCCTGAAGAAGTCGGCTTTAGAATAGTGGCTTAACTGTTTAGCGTGCGGCAGCACGGGAATGGAAGCCCGCCTCAGGTTGCACCTCTCGTTGAGTGGCTTACGACTGGCCAACGTCGGATCGTACGGTGCCTGTCAGCGGGGGTGGCCGCGCGCCGAGGTGCTGTTGACGTTCGCGCGGACCGAGTTCGACGTTCGACGTTCGACGGTGCGGCAAACCGGCCACATCGTCACAAACAGAGTCACGAAGACGCGCGAGCCGTAAACCTGGTGTGTGCAGAGAGTTGCGGCGGCGGCGGCCTTGCGCGACGGGGGCGGAGTCTTGGCTTCTCGCGACGACAGCACGATCCGATACTTCCGCGGCGCAGCTTCGGCCTCGCGTGCACCGTCATGAGCGGCTCACTTGGACCGGCGCAGGCGTAGTGGACCGGCTATCGTCACCTATCATCGGTGGTACCGCGAACACGGGCGTGGAGACGCAGATCCGGTCCTTCCTAGTCGGGGAGTTCCCTGACCGGCGCGAGTTTGCAGCCCCCCCTTCCCGGCAGGGGCATTCTGGCCCTCACCCGAGACGCAGCGTCCGCTCTGCCCCCTGAAGTGGACTTCGCGACCGAACCGGAGGCCATGCGTCGGCTCTGACTGAGCTCGCGAGCGAGTTCTTCGGATTCACCGAGGCGTGTGTGGATCGCCACGTGGATCCCGCGTTGTGAGTGTACGCAGCCCCGTACAACGAATACGTCTCATGACGGCACGCTTCCTCAACTTCGTTTCGAGGCTCACTCGCGAGCCCCGCGCCGCTGAGCATTGATAGCCTTACCATGATACTGGTTCACGACTTCTTGCATGCGAGCGCCGATCGATGGCCGGAAAAGGCCGCGGTGGTTTGCGGCGACGCCACCCACACGTTCGGTCAGATCGATCGTGCCAGCGATCGTCTTGCCTGTGCGCTTCAGCGCGCGCGTGTGTCGCGTGGCGATCGCGTCGCCGTGTTCGCGGACAACTCCGCAGAAGTCGTGGTGTCCGTCTTCGGCATTCTGAAGGCGGGCGGCGTGTTCGTGATCGTGAACCCCACGGCGAAGCGTGCGAAGCTCACATACATCCTCCAGGACTGTGGCGCGTCGGTCTTGATAGCGCAGCCGAGCTTGACGGCCGTGGTGGGTCCCACGATCGCCGCATTGTCGTTGCCGCCACCGGTCATCTGGACGGCGCCGGCGGCGGCGGATGCCCCGCCCGGGCAATGCTTCGTCGATCTGCTTGCCTGCGACACGGGGGCGCCGAGCGATCCCGGCCTGATTGACCGGGATCTGGCGTCCATCATCTACACATCGGGATCCACAGGCCACCCGAAGGGCGTCATGTTGACGCATCACAACATGGCGAACACGACGTGGTCGATCTCGACGTACCTTAGGAACGTTCCGGACGATGTGGTCATCTGCGTGCTTCCGCTCTCGTTCGATTACGGCTTGTACCAGATTCTGACCGGAGCGCGAGTCGGGTTCACGGTCATTCTCGAACGGTCCTTTGCTTTTCCTTACCGCATCCTCGAGCGGATTCAGGAATGCCGGGTGACAGGCCTGCCGGGCGTTCCCACGATATTCGCGACGCTACTCCAGATGGCGCCCTTCGACGGTCTCGATCTCTCGTCGTTTCGGTACTTCTCCAACACCGGGGCGGCCTTCCCGCCCGCCCACATTCGCAAGCTCCAGGCGCTTTTCCCGGCCGCGCAGGTCTTTTCCATGTACGGGTTGACCGAGTGCACGCGCGTGGGCTACCTGCCGCCGGAGAGGCTGGCGGACAGAATCACGTCTGTCGGCAAGGCTATGCCGAACGCGGAAGCCTATGTCGTGGACGAGGGCGGACGGAGAGTCGGTCCCGGCGTGGTCGGCGAGCTGGTCGTACGCGGAGCCAATGTGATGCGCGGATACTGGGGCAAACCGGTCGAGACCGAGGAGCGCTTGAAGGATGGCGAGATCCCGGGCGAGAAAGTGCTCTTGACCGGGGACCTGTTTCGCGCCGACGAGGAGGGCTTTCTCTACTTTGTGGGACGCAAGGACGACATCTTCAAATGCAAGGGCGAGAAGATCAGCCCCAAGGAGATCGAAAACGTCCTTTACGCCCTGGATGACGTCAGCGAGGCCGCGGTGATCGGCGTGGACGACCCCATCGACGGGCAAGCGATCAAGGTCATCGTAGTCCCCCGCAACGGTGCGGGGCTGACCCAACAGCAGATCCGCCAGCACTGCCGCGCTAACCTCGAGAACTACCTGGTCCCCAAGTTCGTCGAGTTCCGCGGATCGCTGCCCAAGACCGACTCGGGGAAGATCAAGAGACGCTAGTGCGTCGAGCAGGCGACATTAGCGAACGAGAGGCTGGGTTGTCGTTGCCTGAAGGCCATTTCCGACGCGGACGGCAGCCCAACGGTGTCCTAGCCACAGGTCCATTGGAAAGCGTTTGACGCATGTGCGGTATTGCCGGCATGTATATCGAGGCGGGCATGGCCCCGGTCCCCTTTGCGCAGCTTCGCGATATGGCAGCGATGCTGCGGCACCGGGGACCGGACGGATACGGGTTGTATCGTGATGACAGGGTCGGGCTGGCCCACACCCGCTTGAGCATCATCGATCTTGCCGGCGGCGCTCAGCCGATCCACAACGAAGACCGTTCGGTGTGGATCACCTTCAACGGCGAGATATTCAACTACGTCGAGCTCCGCCGGGATTTGGAGCGCTGCGGGCATCGCTTCTACACGCGTGGCGACACCGAGGTGATCGTTCACAGTTTCGAGGAGTACGGGCAGCAGGCCTGGGCCAAGTTCAATGGTCAATTCGCATTCGCCTTGTGGGACAACCGGTCACGGCGGCTCTGGTTGGTGCGCGACCGCGTCGGCATCCTTCCCCTCTATTATGCGCGTGTTGCGGATCGGGTACTCTTCGCCTCCGAAGCGAAGGCGCTATTCGCCAGCGGGCAACTCGAACCCGCCTTTGACGGCGCCGGCCTGGTGAAGGTGTTTTCGCGCTGGGCGGCCCCCTCTCCCGCAACGGTTTTCCAGAGGGTTCAGAGTGTCTCGCCCGGGCGAGCCGTTTCGTTCGACGAGAAACTCACGGAGCGAGTAAGTACGTATTGGAGACCAAACTTCGCCGAGAACGGTGGGCTGGCGGCGATGCCCCTCCACGAAGCTGTCGAGGGATTGGGTGAGCGGCTTGACCACGCTGTCAACGTGCGATTGCGGGCGGACGTGCCGGTCGGCGCCTATCTCAGCGGCGGGTTGGACTCGTCGGTCATCGCCTCCCTTATCCGCGACACCGACGGGAGCCGCCTTCAGACCTTCGCCGTTCGTTTTGACGATCCCGAGTTTGACGAGACGGTCGAGCAAAGGCGCATGGCGGAGTTGCTCGGTACGGAACATCACGAGATTCGTTGCCGCGACGCGGATATCGGCGAAGTCCTGCGCGAGGTCATATGGCACTGTGAGACCCCCCTCCTCAGGACAGCCCCAGCGCCGCTCTTCATGCTCTCGCAAATCGTGCGATCGCACGGGATGAAAGTCGTCCTCACCGGCGAAGGAGCGGACGAACTCCTAGCAGGCTATCACATCTTCAAGGAGGACAAGGTGCGCAGGTTCTGGGCCCGCCAGCCCGATTCCACGGCCCGCCCCGCCCTTCTGGCCCGGCTGTACCCCTATATCGGGCAAGGCGCCACACAATCCACCGGGCTTTGGCAGCAGTTCTTCCGTCGTGGCCTAGCCGAAGTACACCACCCGTTCTACTCGCATATGGTCCGATGGCAGAACACCGCCTGGGCGTTGCGATTCCTGGCTCCGGATATACGGGCCGCCATCACCGACGGCCAGATCGAGGCGGACCTGGAGAGCATGCTTCCCCCAGGGTGGCGCCAATGGCGGCCTCTGTCGCGCGCCCAACTCATCGAGATGACGACGTTCATGAGTTCCTATCTGCTCAGCTGTCAGGGCGATCGCGTTGCCATGGGGCACAGCGTAGAGGTCCGCTATCCGTTCTTGGATCCCGAAGTAGTCGACTTCTGCGCCGGCCTGCCTGCACGTATGAAGCTCTGCGGCCTGCGGGACAAGGTAGCTTTGCGCAATCTCGCAGCCAGCCGCCTTCCCCGCGACATCTGGCAGCGTCCGAAACAGCCCTACCGCGCGCCGATGACCCGCGCTCTGTTCGGTGCCGCGTCACCTGACTATGTCGAGGAGTTGTTGTCGCCTTCCTATCTCGCGCGGTTTGGCTTGGTGGACTGCGGTCCGGCGACGAAGCTAGTCGACAAGGCTCGTCGACGGGGCGGCCGGATGTCGGGCGAACGAGAGGAGATGGCGCTTGTCGGGCTCCTTACGCTACAGCTCATGGCGCATTTGTACCTGGAGAGCTTCAACACACGCGCGGCCGCGTTGGGACGAGGGTTGGATCACTGGAAACCATGTGTAGCTGCGGATCTCGTCGCCGCGTGAGAAATCGCGACTCAGAGGAGATGGGGATCGTGGTATGACTTCCACTGCAAGAGGCTCGGAAGCAACGGCTGACGGCCCGGCGGTCGACTTCGGCCGGCACGTCCTCGACATCGACTGCGCGGCTGTTTCCCTCGAGATCGAGCGTGCCATGCGCGGCGTCGTGGGCAGGCAGTTGCAGCGACGCGGCGTGGTTGTGGGAATAAGCGGCGGTGTCGACTCAGCCGTGTGTGCGGCACTTGCGGTGCGAGCGCTGGACTCGAAACGCGTCACGGCGTTGCTCATGCCGGAACGAGACTCTTCCGACCAGAGCACCGCCAGAGGCAAGGCCCTTTGTGACACGCTCGGCATCGAATACCTGATCGAGGACATTGCTCCAACGCTGGAATCCCTCGGTTGTTACCGCCGGCGCGACGAGGCCATCCGGCGACTCTTCCCGGAGTTCGGGCCCGGCTATCGGCAGAAGATCACCGTCGCGGACAAGCTGCTCGAAGAAGACCGCCTGAACTACTTCAATCTAGTTATCGAGTCGCCCGCGGGCGTGCGGCAGAAGAAACGCATGCCCTTGGACGTCTACCTGCAGGTTGTGGCCTCGACCAACATGAAACAGCGCACTCGAAAGCTGCTCGAGTACTACCATGGCGAGCGGCGGAACTTCGCTGTCCTGGGAACGCCGAATCGGCTCGAGTACGACCTGGGCTTCTTCGTGCGCGGGGGAGACGGCCTGGCGGACATCAAGCCGATCGCGCACCTTTACAAGACGCAGGTCTATGCGCTCGCGCGCCATCTCGGCGTGCCCGAGGAGATCTGCCGCCAACCGCCCGATACGGACACCTACAGCCTCCCCCAGACCCAGGAGGAGTTTTACTTCGCGTTGCCTTACGACCAGATGGATCTGTTGCTTTGTGCGTTCACGAACGGCGTACCTGCCGATCAGGCGGGCAACGCGCTCGGCCTCACCGTCGATCAGGTCGAACGCGTATACCACGACATCGTAGCCAAGCGACGTACAGCCGCCCGACTGCTCGCTCCAGCGATCCGGGTGGACCAGGCGCACGGCACTTGATGGGCCCGCGAATCGCCGCGCGCGACCGAATCCGCCGAACCTCGAAGAGGCGACATGCCGTAAGATGCGGAGGCTCTATCCCGTGTCACAGATGATTCACGACGTACAAATCAAGCGACTCAAGGTCATTCCGGACGAGCGCGGTCGGCTCATGGAGATGCTCCGTGCCGACGACGGGCTTCTGGAGAAGTTCGGCCAAGTCTACATGACGACCGCCTATCCAGGCGTGGTCAAGGCCTGGCATTACCACAAGAAGCAGTGGGATCACTTCGTCTGCGTCCGGGGCATGATGAAGGTGGTCCTGTTTGACAGCCGCGAGGGCTCGCCGACGCAGGGTAAGGTCAACGAGTTCTTCATGGGCGAGTACAACCCGATGCTGCTGCAAATCCCACCGCTGGTCTACCACGGTTTCAAGTGCATCAGCGATTGCGAGGCTATTGTGATCAACACCGTGACGGAGCTCTACGACTACGACGATCCCGACGAATTCCGCGCGGACCCCCACGACAGCGACATCCCGTATGATTGGGCAAGAAAGGACGGCTGATATGAAGGGTGTGATCCTGGCAGGCGGTCTTGGCACGCGGCTGTCACCGCTCACGCGCGTGACGAACAAGCACCTGCTGCCCGTCTATAACAAGCCGATGATCTACTATCCGATCGAATGCCTGGTCACGGCGGGCATCGAGGAAATCATGATTGTCACAGGCGGCAACGACGCCGGTGATTTCCTGCGGCTGCTCGGCAACGGCCACGAGTTCGGCCTACAAGATCTCCATTACACTTACCAGGAGGGCGAAGGAGGCATTGCCGACGCACTGCGGCTGGCTGAACACTTCGCGGATGGCGACAAGATCGTCATCGTCCTGGGCGACAACATCATCGAGAACAACATTCGAGGTGCCGTCGCGGAGTTCTCCAGGCAACCCGGCGGAGCTCGGATTCTGCTCAAGGCCGTGCCCGATCCCGAACGATTCGGTGTGGCCGAAATCAAGGATCGCCGCATCGTCGCGATCGAGGAGAAACCGTCCGCGCCCAAGAGCGAACTCGCGGTGATCGGGATCTACATGTACGACCATCAGGTCTTTGACATCATCCGTACTCTGGAGCCGTCCGGGCGTGGCGAGTTGGAGATCACCGACGTAAACAACGCCTACATCGAACAGGGCAAGATGAGCTACGATGTTCTCGACGGCTGGTGGACCGACGCCGGAACGTTCCCGTCTCTCGATCATGCATGGAGACTCGTTGCGGAAGGCGGAGCGAACAAGACCGACGAGCCGGCGGCAAGCCAGCCGCTCGTCCAACAGGGGCTCAGCTGACAATGTCCAAGATCCTCGTCACAGGGGCAGCCGGCTTTATCGGCAGCAACTTTGTCCGCTACCTGCTTCGCGAGCGGCCGGACGTGCGAGTCATCGCACTTGATGCGCTTACTTACGCCGGCAATCTCGAGAGCCTCTCCGACTGCAGTTGTGATCCGCGATTCCGTTTCGTCCGAGGTGACATTTGTGACGCCGGGGTGGTGGCTCCGGTCTTCAGAGAACATCTGGACGCTGTGGTCAACTTTGCGGCTGAAAGCCACGTCGATCGCAGTATCATGGGCGCTCAGGAGTTCGTCCGCACGAACTTTGTCGGCGTGCAGGTGCTCCTCGATCTCGCGCGTGAGCACGCCGTCGGACGTTTCCTTCAGGTCTCCACGGACGAGGTATACGGTTCCCTCGGGCCAACCGGGAAGTTCACCGAAAACACGCCGATCGCACCGAGCAGCCCCTACAGCGCCTCGAAGGCGGCAGCCGACCTCCTGGTACACGCTTACCGAACGACGTTCGGCCTACCCACGCTGATTACGCGCTGCTCAAACAACTACGGGCCCTTCCAGTTTCCGGAGAAGCTGATTCCGCTGTTCGTGACCAATCTTCTCGCGGGCCAGAAGGTGCCGCTCTACGGTGACGGATTGAATGTTCGCGATTGGATCCACGTACAGGATCATTGCGAAGCGATCCTGGCCGTACTCGACCGCGGCAAGCCCGGCGGTGTATACAACATCGGCGGCGAGTCAGAGCTACCGAACATCGAAATCGCACGTCGCATTCTTCACTATCTCGGGCACGACGATTCGATGATCGAGTATGTCAAAGACCGCCCCGGCCACGACCGCCGCTATGCGATGGATATCACACGGATTGGCGACGACCTCGGCTGGCAGCCCCGGATCGATTCTCAAGAGGGCATCATCGAGACCATCGACTGGTACGTGGCCAACGAGAACTGGTGGCGCCGAATCAAGACGGGCGAGTACCTGACGTACTATGACAAACAGTACGGTCCCGGCGGAGTGGTTGGGGTCGAGGAATGAGCAGCGCGAAGTGGACAAACGGCGACGTCCTGGTCCTGGGCGCCGAGGGCATGCTGGGCCGCCAGCTTGTCGACCGATTCCGCGGGCGGCTTGGGCGCGGCTCCCGCGAGCGGGTGTTGGCCTGGGATATTGCGGAGCTCGACATCCGCGACCGTCAGGCCGTCCTTGTCGCCACCGGCAAACTCAAGCCCTCCGTCGTGGTCAACGCCGCCGCCTTTACGGATGTGGACGGCTGCGAAAGCGATATCGAGACGGCAATGGCCGTGAACGGTCGTGCCCCCGGCCATCTCGCAGCCGCGTGCGCCGAGAACGGCGCGAAGCTTGTGCACTTCGGGACTGACTTCATCTTCGACGGGGAGGCCGAGCGGCCCTACCGACCGGGTGATGTAGCCAATCCGCTATCTGTATATGGCCGTTCGAAGTGGGAAGGCGAGCAGGCCGTCCGTTCGACCGATTGCAGCCACCTGATCGTTCGCACCTCCTGGTTATTCGGACCGGGAGGTAGAAACTTCGTCGAGGCGATTCTCGCCCGGGCCGAGGCGGGACAACCACTGAAGGTGGTCACGGACCAGATCGGGAGTCCGACGCTGGCGGCGGACCTCGCAGACGCTGTCGTTGTGCTCCTCGACGCCGAGGCACAAGGCACGGTGCATTTTGCCAACTCGGGCGAATGTTCGTGGTTCGAATTCGCGCGGGAAATAGTGAGGCAAGCCGGTTTGGCTACGACGGTGCAGTCGATCATGACCGATCAGTTGTGTCGAGCGGCGAAACGCCCGCGCTATTCAGCACTGGATACCGAGACCTATATACAACTGGCCCACCGCCGGCCACGACCATGGCACGACGCGTTGAACGCGTATCTCGAAGCGCGCGGAGCGGAACGCCGGACGACTTCCGACCCGCCCGCCAAGGCCCCAGCGTCAGATCGCCGAAGCCGAGTATGAGCATGCGCAAACCCCTGATTCTCTGTGTCTGCGGCGCCCGCCCCAACTTCATGAATATCGTGCCGATCGTCGACGCGCTGGAGCGAGACGGTCGGGCTGAGACGTTATTGGTGCACACCGGACAACATTACGACCAGAAGATGAGCCGGTCGTTCTTCCACGAGCTGGGGATTCGCAAGCCGGACGTGAATCTCGACGTCGGAAGCAACACGCATGCGGTCCAGACCGCCGACGTCATGACCCGATTAGAACCGATCTGTATCGAGCGCAGCCCCAGCTGGGTTGTCGTGGTCGGCGACGTAAACAGCACCGTTGCCGCCGCCCTCGTCGCCGCTAAACTCGGAATCAAAATCGCACACGTGGAAGCCGGTTTGCGCAGCTTCGACCGCAGCATGCCGGAGGAGATCAACCGCCTCGTCACCGATGCGTTAAGCGACCTGCTCTTCGTCACGGAGCCGGCCGGCGTCGAGAATCTCAGGCGCGAGGGCATTGCCGATGGCAAGGTACACCTGATAGGCAATGTCATGATCGACACCCTGCTGCGCAATCGGGAACGCGCCGAGCAGTCCAACGTCGTCAACGCCCTGAGGTTAAAGACGAGGCCGTACAGCGTGCTCACGTTGCACCGTCCGAGCAACGTGGATGCGGCCGACATGCTCCTGGGAATCCTCAGCGCGCTTGAACAGATCTGCGCCGAGCTGCCGATCGTCATGCCGGCGCACCCGCGGACCACGCACTGTCTCGAACGCCTTGGACTGCTTTCGCGCGTACGTCAGATCACGGGCTTCCGCATGATCGGCCCGCTCGGCTACTTGGATTTCGTGAAGCTCATGGCCGACTCCGCCCTCGTCCTTACGGATTCGGGCGGCATCCAGGAAGAGACCACCGTGTTAGGTGTTCCCTGTCTGACACTCCGCGAGAACACGGAACGGCCTATTACGCTCACTCATGGGACAAACACACTGGCCGGGACGACCACGGATGCGATCCTTGCCGCCTATCGGGCAGTCCGAAGCGATCCTCCCCGCGTCCCGGAACCGCCGAAACTGTGGGATGGAAAGGCCGCTGAACGCGCTGTGGCCCGGCTCCTCTCTACTTGCGGCTGACGTTTGAATCGCTTACCCGAGCGCGCGGGCGTTCGCGCCGGAGCGCCCGCAGTAGTCGGCTGCTGAGTCGACTTTGCCCTTGGACTCTGCCCCCAACCGTAGCGATAGCGAGAGTACTATTGGAAGAACACATTCGGTCCTTTATCGTGGATAACTTCCTGCTCGGCGATGCGACTGAACTGGAACCCCACCAGTCACTTCTCGAGTCGGGGATCGTCGACTCCACCGGAATTCTCGAGCTGGTCATGTTTCTGGAAGACACGTATCAGATCGAGGTGGCCGACAAGGAGATGGTGCCCGAGAACTTGGACAGCCTCAAGGCCGTCACGGCCTTTGTGGAGCGAAAGCTCAACGGTCGCGCGCCGAACGCCGGCTAGATGGGCTAGCCAACTAAACGCTGCGTCGCCTCACAGCCCCTTGAGTAGCGCAGCCTACGTTTCGTTCCGCAGGCCGCGTCTATCTTGCGGGGTCCGCGCTTCGACGTGTCCCGCCTTCTCCAGACGGCATGTGTTTGCGAGATAGGCCGGATCAAGACCGCAGATCTTTCCATCCCGGCAATACACGCGCCACCCGCGTGCGACAGTCAGCACGCGATGGCAGGCCAGTACGACACACAGGCGTCCAGGGCTACGAGAGTCATTTCCCGATACCGACCGGCGGAGGACCCGCGGCGCACCGAGGTTTGGAGCACAACGATGTCCAGCGGAAGGGAATCGAGCAGAGACTTATCGAGGCGTAGTTTCCTACGCACAACCGCAGCCAGCTTGGGCGGAGCATTGTTGTACCGCAAGGGCTCTCTTCTCGGGGCGCCATCCACCCGAGCGGTCAGCGATGTCTATCACGCGCTCAACGGTACGCCGGCGCAGAACGTAGCCAAGGTCTTTGACATGGCTTATGGGGGAGTTGAGGCGTTCATCGGGGCCAACGACATCGTCCTTCTCAGGCCGAACCTGCAATGGCCCAGACAGGGGTATACCAACACCGAAGTCGGGAAGGCGATGATCGACCTGATTCTGAACCGGCCGGGCGGGTTTACCGGCGAGATCATCGTCATCGAGGACCAGCATCGCACCAACCCGCACAGCAACGCCGATTCCGGCTGGTGCACGACGGACAAGGAGTTCAACGGGCCCTACAACTGGTTCGAGTTGCTTCAATACTACATAGACAATGCGGCCAGTTACCCCAGCGGCATCCACACGGACCAGACGACCGGCCAGATCAACGTCAGTTTTCAGTTCCTGATGGACGAAATCGGCGACTTCACGCTGGCGGACCCGCACCCGATTCTCACGACGTACGGTGGAAAGAGCTACGCCGGAGCCAAGGCCTTGCTTGATGGAACAGTCGATCCTCTCG
>JAJDDX010000173.1 GCA_029260055.1 Phycisphaerae bacterium | reverse complement strand
CTCGATCCCGTCGAGGCCGCCACGCTGCACGTTCACGGCCGAGCGCGCGAAGTAGTCGGCGAGTTCGGCGATGTCCGCGCGGTCCATCGCCACCGGCATTTCCTGCGTGATCGCCGAGGGGATCCGCGACGCCGCCCACAGCGGACGCCAGTCGTCGAAATACTGCGTGCCGCGGCCCTGTGCCCCGGCGCAGAACAACTGCACGAATTGCCGGCAGTCGTGCGCGTGCACGGCCTCGCCGAGCTTTTCATACCACGGTACGACCGCCGGATCCCACGCCCGGCAGCCCGCGTGATAGTTGCGCCCGGCCGGATGGGCGGCCTGTTGTTCGAGCACGAGCAGTGCGGCACCGCCGCGCGCGCGTTCGGCGTAGTAATCGACATGCCGATCCGACAGCAGTTCGTCACGGCCATAGAGTTGCGTATGTCCGGTCACCATGATCCGGTGGCGAACCGTTACCTTGCCGATGGCCAGCGGCTGCAGAATGTTCGGATACATGCTGTCGTTTTTCATGGCAAGGCCGGCCCGCTGCGTTGGGTCGCCATCGAGTCTGCCATATTCACCCGCGGCTCACTACGCGGCGGACCTAATCCGATCCGTTCACGTTACAATGACGGAAAACCCCGGAGGCTGACACGATGAGAACGACCCTGACGATCCTCGGCTTGTTTTGCGCACTCGGCGCGACGGCCACCCAGGCAGAAGACTGGTTTCCGTCGAAGTTCGGCGCCGACGACACGCTCGGAGCAATCAATTATCTCGATCCCGCGATCGTCGTGAAAGCCGCGCAGCTCGTTAAGACCGGCAAGACGTACGCGCTCGGGGTTGAGACGGGCAGCGAATCGCCGGCGTATCCGCCCCGCACCTACCAAATGACGATCCTCCAACTCGGCGACGGTTCCGGCACCCCATTCGGCACGAACAAGGCCACCGGCAATGACGATCTGATGACCGTGTGGATGGGCGTCGGCTCGCAGATCGACGGCCTCGGCCATCTCGGCATCAATCATGTGTATTACAACGGCACGCACGCGAAGGATTTCGTCAAAAACACCGGGGTGACGATATTCGGCATCGACAAGCTGCCGCCGATCGTCACACGCGGTGTGCTGATCGATATGGCGCGACACCTCGGCAAACCCGTGCTCGACGCCGGCAGGGCGTTCAATCGCGCAGAAATCGAAGCAGCCGCGAAAGCGCAAAGTGTGACGATCAATAAAGGCGATGTCGTACTCTTCCATACCGGTTGGCTCAATGTCGCCGACAGCGACAAGAAACGCTTCATGCAGGGCGAACCCGGGATCGGCATCGATGGCGCGGCGTGGCTTGCGAGCCTCGGGGTCGTCGCCGTCGGTTCGGACAGCTGGGGCGTCGAAGCGATGCCATTCGAGAACCCCGACGAGTTCTTCCCGGTGCACCAGGAATTGCTGACGAAGAACGGCGTGTACATTCTCGAAAACATGGACACGCGCGCGCTCGCAGCCGACAAGGCGACGGAATTCCTGTTTGTACTCGGCCAGCCCCGCTTCGTTGGTGCCGTGCAGGCCGTGATCAATCCGGTCGCGATCCGCTGAGCCCGGAAACGGGAAACTCATTGTTACTACGGGGAACCGTCATGAACATTACGATCGAATACTGCACGCGCTGAAACTATGAACCGAAAGCCCTCCGTGCGAGGGACCAACTGCTCAGCGCGGGTGATCACGGCATCGAACTGATCGAAGGTGGCGGCGGCGTCTTCGAGATCACCGTCGACGGCGAGCTGAAGTTCTCGAAAAAGGCACTCGGGCGCTTCCCGACCGATGCGGAGCTCGACGCGCTAGTGCACGCCTGAGCGCGACCGCGACGCTCAGGTGCCGGCGTTGCCGCCGCGCCCGACCCGCCACGCCGTCGCAATCGCGAACACGAGGCACAAACCGATGCCATAGAACACTTCGGCGACGAATCCGCGGTCGAGCATGCCACCGAACGTAACCGGTGCGACGGCGATGCCGACATCAAGGCCGGAGTAGACCACGCCATAAACCCGCCCGGTCGCGCCCGGCGGCGTCGCCGATCGGATCAACATGTCGCGTGACGGGCCCGACAGGCCAATGCCGAATCCCATCAGTCCGATCAAGGCGAGCGCGATACCGGCGGTCCCCGCCCCGAGTCCGATCACGATAGCGCTCAATACGGCGCCGACGAGCGCGACGCTGATATTGCGCTCGAGATGCCGGCTGCGCATGACGAGCCAACCGCCGAATCCCATGCCGAGCGCGCTGCCGAGCATCATCGTCGTCACGCTCATCGCGGCGCTCGGGATGTCGATGTCGTACAGGGTCTGGAAGATCGTCGGGGCAAAATTCTGCGACGCGCCGATGGCGGCGGACACGAACACAAAGAATCCGAAGCACCACCAGATCTTCGGCTCGCGCAGGAATGCGAGCAGCGGCGCCGGGGCGGCCTCGGCGGTTGCGTGATCGCTGTCACCGCCGGTGTCCCCGAACAGGATATCGCGGTTCAGCAGCAGTACGACGATCATCGCAAGCGGCAACAGCGCGGCGGCGAACAAGGCATTGCGCCAGCCGAACGGCGTCGCGATGCCGACGAGGAACACGGGCGCGAAAGCCCAACCGAGGCTGCCGGTCAGGCCATGCACGGAATAGGCCGGACCGAGACGCGGCACGCTCACGCGCGCGTTCAGCAGCGAAAAATCGACCGGATGAAATACG
>JAJDDX010000172.1 GCA_029260055.1 Phycisphaerae bacterium | reverse complement strand
TGCGAAGACGGGTGCCCGCCCTGCTGACCGTGTGGCTTGTGTACCTGATCTTCCTGTCGCCGGTGCTCGGCCTCCTTCGCCACGGAGATCAGTTGGCAGCCGACCGCTACAGCTACCTCGCGTGCCTCTCGCTGGCGATCCTGGTCGGCTGTGCCGTCGCGAAGTCCGGTCGTGCGGGCCGCGTTCTGGCGGCGGTCATGCTCGTGGCTTTGGCCGTCCGAACGTGGCAACAGACAATTGTCTGGCACGACTCGGAGCAACTGTGGTCGCACGCCGTCACCGTCCACCCCGACAACTGGGTAGCCCACAACAACTTCGCCAGCCTGTGGCTAGACCGAAACGAACCGCAAAAAGCCCGCGATGCCGCCGAAGAAGCGCTCTCGATCCGTGAGGCCTACGGCGACGCCCACCACACGCTCGGCCGCGCCTTCGATGCGCTCGGAGACGACGAAAACGCAGCCGCGCACTATCGCCGGGCGGTCGTGCTCTATCGAGACAGAAAGGTCGTACGTTCGTACCTGAAATCAGCCAACAACCTCGGCGCAGCGCTCTACCGATTGGGAAGAACGGAACAAGCGATCAACGTCTACCGCGCCGCGCTCGACGTTGAGCCGTCTTACTTCAACATCCGCCACAACCTCGCCACCTACTTCACGCAGCTCAGGCGGTACCGCGAGGCCGAGCCGCTTATCCGTTCGCTGATAGCCGACAGACCCACGGACACGAAGCTGCGTCTGTGGCTTGCCACGGTCGTGTTCTCACTTGGACGAACCGATGAGGCTGCCGGCATTTGCCGCGAGGTGCGGGACATTGACCCGGACAACACCGAAGTTCACTACCGGCTCGGGTTCCTACTGAGTCAGCAGGCGCAAACGGAGGAGTCTATCGCGTCGTACCGTCGTTTCCTCGACGCCGAACCCCAGCGGACCGACGCGCGAACCGAGCTGGCTCGAACGCTGCGAACGGTCGGGCGATACGCCGAAGCCGTCGCGGAACTGGAGGCGGGCCTGTCAGCCGTACCAGGCGATCCGCAGTTGACCAACCTGCTCGCATGGACCCTCGCCACTGCCCCAAAACCGGACATCCGTGATGGTGAGCGGGCACTCGCACTAGCCCAGCCGGTATCCGAACGCCTCAATCACAGGAGCCCCGAGGTGCTCGATACGCTGGCAGCCGCACTGGCCGAGGCGGGTCGATTCGAGGAGGCAGTCCGAGCGGCCTCCCGCGCGGCTCTGCTGGCCGAAACACAAAAGAACACGTCCTTTACGAAGGCGATCGAGGCAAGGGTGGAACTCTACCGATCCGGCCGGGCTTATCACGAATCGCCGAAATGACGCGGAGCCGGTCCAACCGCCGCCAGAGCCCTCCCCAACCGACGTTCTCGGACCCACACCCGGAAAATGCACTGGCGCCCCCTGCAATCCGATTTGGATCGTGTTCCCCCGAGCGATAGCGACGCTACAATAAGGATGAGCGGTTCAGCGAACGCGAGGGCAAACGTGCTCCCCGTCGTTTACGGGGTAGCGGTCGCGGGAATCCGCTCACCGGTAGCAAGGTAATGGCCAACGCTAAGATCGAGCCGATCGGGATCGCGGACATCGGCGTGGTCGTGAACATGTACAATGAAGTCTTCTCGCCGTCCGCTGACGAGGCGCTGTTTCGCCGCCGCTTCGAGGGGCGACGCAACGAGAGCATCCTGGTGGCGGTGATCGAGGACCGCCCCGTCGGCTTCATTGTCGGGTTCGAACTGATCCCGACGACCTATTTCACGTGGGTCGCGGGAGTTCTTCCGGATTACCGACGCACGGGAGTCGCCACGCAACTCATGCAAGGCCAGCAAGCCTGGGCCCAGGACCACGACTACGACATCCTCCGCTTCGAGTGCCAGAATCAGCACCGCCCAATGCTCCACGTCGCCATTACGGAAGGGTACGACCTGGTCGGTATCCGCTGGGATACGGGCAGCGGCAACAACGTCGTGATCTTCGAGAAGGACCTCCGCTAACCACCGTCTGAGCCCGCGCCCGCCCCGAAACAAGCCCGAATTGCCCCCGACGCGCGGCACACGCCGCAAGCAATGCACCCCTCAGTGCCGATATCACCGGTGTGAAGACGCCGACGCTACCACCGCGCGCACTTGGCCTGCTCGACGGCGAACCCAACATCGCCGCCGACGCCGCCCTTGCGCTGGCACTGCCGCATCTCGACCGGCCCACACAGCGGATCGTGCTTCAAATGCTCCTCGATCGTGGTGAGGTCGACGCCCTCGCCACGCTCATCGGAGACTACGATACCTACGGCGACGACACCCGCGAGCTCCTGCTGGAGCATGTAAGGAATCTGCACTCGGGCATCCGCCGGGCAGCCGGCTCTACATCCTTCAAGAGGCGAGCCGGCGCGATCGATCTCATCGTGGCAAGCCGGTCGGGAAAACTCGTCTACCTGCTGGCCGAAGCGCTCAAGGGGCGATGTGCGAGAACGCGAGAGCGCGCTGCCGCCGGGCTGCACGCCATGGCCAACGACTGGCTCGAATCCGAGCGGTCCGCACCGTCTGACGGCAGCGCGGCACAGCATGCCGCCTATGGTGACGACTTGACCGAGGCAGTGCGCGTCGCCCTGATGACGTGGGAGGTCCACCTCCGCCCGAAGATCCTCGAAGCGACGGCCTGGTTATCTGATCGCCTCTTTGCGGCCCTGCAGCGCAAGCTCCAGGAGCCACGCACCAAAGTCGCGCGAGCCTTCGGCGACCTGCTGGCGGCGGCATCCGACCCGCGACTCGCCGGGTTCGCCCTGCGAGCGCTGGCCGTGCCGGAGTTGCGGACCGCAGCCGCTCGCACGATCAGCGAAGCGCGCGATGAGCGCTTTATCCGCGCGATCTTCGCGGAAGGCTGGCTACTGTGCGACCCGGAGATCCGCAAAGGATGTCGATGGATTCGCGGCGCCCGGTGGCTCACCGGCGACGTGGACCTGTTCCGCGAACTCGACGAACGAGAGTCGGCGGACGCCATGATGCTCGTCCACGCGATTGGCGGCCCGCCCGAGCCCAGACTCGACTTGTTCCGGCGACTGATCGGGACCGGTGACGAGAGGATTCGTCGGGCGCTGCTATGGCAACTCATCTCGGATGAATCCGACCCGGTCACCGAGTTGCTGCACCTGATCGCGGGAAGAACGGATGGCGAAGCCGCCACCATCGCTCGCCGCGAGTTCCAACGGCGCCGTGGCGTCCACACCACGCCACCCGCCACACCGGACGAAAGCGAGTCGTCAAGCGCAGCCGCGAAGGCCCAACGCCTCTTTGCTCGCGCGTGGGAGGACTTTGACCAGGTCGACGCTGCCCACCGAACGGCGGTCATCGATTCACTCCGGCAGTGCGGTGCCATCCTTCCCGTCCTGCTCCGTGCCAAGTTCGCCGCCTCCGACGCGATGGACCGCGCTCGCGCCCTGCGCATGACTCACACGCTCGGCATGCTGCGCCAGCTAGAGGAACAGGTGTATCACCTGGCACGCGACCCCGACCCGATCGTCCGAAGCTCCGCGGTCCTCCTGCTGGCGGAACTGCCCGGTGCGGCCTCGCAACGCATCCTCCGCGCTGCCGTAGACGACCCTGATGCCCGCGTGCAGGCCAATGTCATCGAGGCACTCGACAAGCTCGACGCCGCCAATCGTGCCGAAATCACCGGAAAGAAGCTGGATTCGCCGCACAATCGCGTCCGCGCGAACGCCGTCAAATCGCTCCTCCGCACAGACCTGCGCCAAGCCGGTGACACCCTCCTCGACATGCTCGACGATACGTCGAGTGCGCATCGCTTGAGCGCCCTATGGGTCGTCCAACGACTGAAGCTGCAGTCCTTGTTCGAACGCCTCATCGACATGAGCCGTAACGATCCCGACGAAAAAGTCCGCCGGCGCGCAGCCAGGGTGACGCGCGAAATCCTCCAGTCCGCCAAACCCGATTCGCCGCGCTCCGAGGCGGCATCGGCTGTGGGCACCACCACCGGAGGCGCCCCATGACCGTCATCGCTGCATGGTGGCAGTACGAGCAACTGACCCCGGTCCAACGCGCCGTCCGAGAGACGCTCGAAGAAGGCGGCTCGGCCACCTCGGTGCTCGCCGTGCTCGGCATCACGGGAGGCCTGATCCTCCTGGTCTACTTGCTGACCAACCGCGAGGCCCGAGCAGCCTCGCCACGGCGCGTGAACAACCCGAAAGCCCTTTTCCGCGACCTCCTGCCGAAGCTCAGCCTCTCGGCTCCGCAACGCAAGCTGCTCGAGAGCATGGCGAAGGAACTCGATTTGCCGCATCCCACGACGATGCTGCTGAGCCCCGTTCTATTCGACGCCTACAAGACCAAGTGGTGCGAACGACGCCGCTCAGGCACCGGACGGGCATCGGCTGGGAAGCACGACAACACCGACAGGACCCTGGCCCGAATCCGGACCCTTCTCTTCGCCGGCTAGCTCCGCGCGGCCGGCTACCGCGACCCCCACGCGGGTCTTCAAGATGTGTGAACGATTGGAACCGCGCAGCTCGTCGCGGCAATCGGAAGGGAAAAGAATCCGAAGGAGTGTATCGCGGGCGACTGCGGTGGCGTTCGCCTCCTTGCTCACGTCACCGAACAGCCGCACACGCGTTGCATTTCTGTCGCTCGATCTCGCATCAAACGCGGCATAGCGCGTACGCGAGTCAGTCGGACGCCCAGGCTATCCGTTACCAGTCCGAGGACTCGTCCCGCAGCCAATCCCCGAAGCTGATGTCGTCGCTGCCGCCACCGTCGAGTTGGTTGGCCACCGCGCCGATGCCGGCGGCGACCGCCTGAATCTGCTCCGTGCTGCAACTCGATCCGAACAGCATGCCGGACGCGCCGACGACGGCTGCGAGCCGCCACAGTTTTCCTTTGGTTGCTTTCGCGAACATCTCAATTGCTCCCTCGCTGATGCCTGTTTGCGTCTACCCCGCCATTCCTGGCGTGCTAGGTTATCGGGAGTAGATCGCCACCAACTACACCCCAAACTCCGTATTTTAGCTATTTTATCGGATGGGGCTGGCCGGATTGTGATTATAGGACGTCTTTGACCACTCGCACAACGGGCTCTCCGGCTTGGCCTGAGATGGCGGCCAGCCGGGGCCACTTGCCTGAACGCGTGCTGACGCAGCGCCGCCACCCGCGTAATAACCCCTCGCCGAAGCCGCGACGACGCGCGACACGGTGCCGACCGTCGACGGTAATGTGAGCCGAGGCCTCACCGTCACCGCCGTCCGCGTACGCTGACACAGCGCGTTCGATCATGGACGAGCGCGGACCACGCCTGCCTTCGACTGGTCAGCACAGCGGATTGCGGGGTCCGCCCCGTGTCGCAGGCGCAACGTGCGCCGAGCGCAGCCACCTGTTGCAGCCGCCCCGCCGTCGCCTTAGCATGGCCCTACCGTAATCGTTACGACTCGCAGTAGATTCGTCGGAGGGCAGTGACCGTGCCGCAACAGGACCACCTATTCACGTCGGAATCGGTATCGATGGGCCATCCGGACAAGGTCTGCGACCAGATCTCCGACGCCCTGCTCGACAGCCTCATCAAGCATGACCCCATGGCGCGGACCGCCATCGAAACGCTCGTCACGACCGGCCTGGTCGTGGTCGCCGGCGAGGTGACGGTACACAACCAGGAGGCGGCCAACGCCCTTGGCAATGCTGAAAACACCATCCGCGACGCGATCAAGCGGATCGGGTACACCAAACCCGAGATAGGCTTCGATTACCGAAGTTGCGCGGTGATGCGAGCCCTGCACGGACAGTCGGAAGACATCAGCCAGGGCGTCACCGAAGGCGCGGGCCTCCATGCCCAGCAAGGCGCGGGCGATCAGGGCCTCATGTTCGGCTTCGCCTGCGACGAAACCAAGTCGCTCATGCCGCTGCCGATCCAACTGTCGCACCGGCTCGTCGAGAAGATGGCGAACTTGCGGGAGTCGGGCGAGATCGATTGGCTGCTGCCCGACGCCAAGTCGCAGGTTACGGTCAGCTACGAAGGCGGCGCCCCGACGGCCATCCATACCGTCGTGATCTCCACGCAGCACACCGAGGACGTGATCGACAAGAAGACGAACCTCATGGCTAAGAGCGCCATGGACGAGATCATCGCCAAGGTGATCAAGCCGGTCGTACAAAGCGAGTGCCCGCAGTTCTGGTCCGACGACATCATCCTGCACATCAACCCCACCGGGCGGTTCATCATCGGCGGACCCCACGGCGACTCGGGCCTGACCGGGCGGAAGATCATCGTCGACACCTACGGCGGCCGAGGAAGGCACGGCGGCGGTGCCTTCTCCGGCAAGGACCCCTCCAAGGTCGATCGGTCAGCCGCCTACATGGGGCGCCACATCGCCAAGAACATCGTCGCAGCCGGCCTCGCCAAGCAGTGTGAGGTGCAACTCGCCTATGCCATCGGCGTGGCAGAGCCCGTCAGCGTCTGCGTCGACACGTTCGGCACGAGCGAACTGGATGCCAATCACTTAGAGAAGATCGTTCGGGATGTCTTCCCTCTGACACCCGGCGCGATCATCGACTACCTCGACCTGCGCCGCCCGATCTACTTCGAAACCGCCCGCCACGGCCACTTCGGCCGCCAAGGCGACGGCTTCACCTGGGAAAAGACCAACCAGGTCGACGCCCTCAAGAAGGCCGCCAAAGTCCTGCAAGCGGTGTAGCAGCGCGGCATCCGCCGGAGCGAAGGTCTAGCGAAGCACCGAACGGCATCCGGCGCGCCGCCGGTTCCCTCCCTGCCGAGAGGGGACTGAGGTGGCCCCGGCCTGACGAGTATCCCGGCTCCCCACGGGAAGGCGTGCGACGTGCCTACGATGGCCCTCGATCGGCGGCGGCCACACCTACAGATCGCCGTCCGTCCTGTGTCCGATCTGAAAACCCGGCGTTCCGCCCTGGCAGGGCTTGCCATTCCGATCCGCGAACCGCCCAGCCGCAGAAAAACTCAACTCCATCAGGGTAAACCCGGGCGCATTGCCACGCGTCGATCCCTAGACTGACATCCTCTTGAGCCCGCAAGGCCACGGACTCGGGCCACCCGTCGCTGTCCGGCGACATTTAGATCCAAGGACGGATACGCGTAGAAGGCTGCTGCAGGGCGCAACGAAGCCCGCGCGGAAGGGGCGGAGTCCATGTCCGAAAGCCCGTCCGGCACCATGCGCAGACTGCCGCACTCCGAGCCGAGGAGCAGGGAGAGACCAACGTACCCTGCCCTCCGGGGCCCGGAAACCTACGCCATCCGTCCGAGCAAACCGCTGGCCGGAATCCTGAGCGGCGCGCGCCCGAGGTTCCCAGCCGCTCGGTCATTGGCAGAATCGTCCAACGCCGGCGCGTGGGCTGTAGCGCAAACAGTCCGGGCAATTCAGACCTGGACCCTTGGCCAGGCGCGTCGCCGTGCGCCGCCGATTCCGGTCGCTGATTCGAGTGGGCGTGAGCGTTGACGCTGCGCGGAGACGGTTCGGACTTGTTGTCCCGGCGGCATCAGCGACAGGGTCCGTCTGCTAGCGCGGAAAGATGGGCATGATTCGCGGTGCTGAAGGCCGTTCTTGGCTGAATCGGGTAGCTCGCCTGGGTACGATGGCTGCTTGAGTTTCGGTGAATGGGAGATAACGGTTCGAGCCAATGGCCTAAACGAAGTGCGCAACTTGAGATCTACATTCTACAAGCACAATTGGCCGGTTTTGATAAGTACCCATTATGGAGGCCATGGCAATGAAGAACACTGATGACAAAGTCGAGATGCCCGGAAGCGAGATGGAAGAGGGAGCAGCGAGTATCGAATCCGGCGAGGACCAGGGGGACATGATGCCAGAATGTGGCCAAATGTCGGCCCACGTAATGGAGATTGGCCCGGCAACCGGCGATATGCCGGGCAGCGAGATGTCAGGCGGCGAGTTGTCAGGCGGCGAGATGTCCGGTGTTGGTGACAATGTGGAAATGCCTGACGCAGGGATGGAGGATGCAGCGCCGTCAACAAGCCGAGGGAATGCCACGTGCACGTCGGAACGCTGTAACCTTCTCTTTCCGCCTCGGCCGGATGAGTCACCGGCGGTGTCAGAATTCTTCGCGAAACCAGAAACAGAGAGGTCTTATTCTGAACTTCTGGAGACCCAGTGTGGGGCGACGGACGATTCTCAACCAGTCGAACAATACGATGGTACCTTGGGAGTGACAGTTCCTTTTGTCAACCAACATCAACGCGCAGTTGGGCAACTTCAATGGAACGCTAATCTAGCATCAATCTACACGAATCCAGGAAACGTATCCGGTGTGCGATGGTGTACTGGGACACTCATCTCGAATGATCTCTTCCTGACGGCAGGCCATTGTTTCGACCAGACAGGCGGCGGGTGGACGCGTCCGAAGGACAATACCACTGGATCGACCATCCAACCCGCTGAGATCGCGACGATCATGCACGTCAATTTCGACTATCAGGTCGATCCCAGCGGGAATTTGCGTCCTGAACAGAGTTTTCCAGTTCTCGAATTGGTCGAGTATCGCCTAGGCAGCCTCGATTTTGCCATCGTTCGACTTGGCGGGAATCCCGGGGCGACATTTGGGACGACTGAAATATCACCCACAGATGCGTCGTCGGGCAACATGGTGTGTATCATCGGCCATCCAGCGGGCGTGCCAAAACGAATCGAAGCAGGGCCTGTCACCGACCTGCACGGCAACAGGATTGGCTACAATGACATTGATACGCTAGGGGGCAATTCGGGTTCGGGCATCCTGCGTTCCAGCGATGGACGAATTGTGGGTGTTCATACAAATGGAGGATGTACGAGCTCCGATCCCAACAATGATACAAATCACAACCATGGGGTGCGCATCACCTCAATTATTTCTCAATCACCGACATTGCAGGCATTGGGAACACCAAAGCCGTCCTCAGGACCAGTCGTAGCGTGGGGCTCAAAGCGTCTGGACGTGTTCGTGATCGGAACCAACTCCGCTCTCTATCATAAGTGGTGGAACGGTTCGGCTTGGGGTCCCTCCGTGACCGGGTACGAGCACATGGGCGGCAAGATACTGGGGCATCCGGAAGTCGTGTCTTGGGAAGCGAACCGACTCGACGTGTTCGTGATCGGGACCAACTCCGCGCTCTACCACAAGTGGTGGAACGGCTCGTCCTGGGGGCCCTCCGTGACTGGCTATGAGTACATGGGTGGCAAGATTCTGGGCCAGCCCAAAGTCGCGGCGTGGGGACCGAAGCGACTCGACGTGTTCGCGGTCGGGACCAACTCGGCGCTCTATCACAAGTGGTGGAATGGCTCGTCCTGGGGCCCGTCCGTGACCGGTTACGAGTACATGGGTGGCAAAATAATCCGTGATCCGGAAGTAGCCACCTGGGGGCCCAAACGTTTGGACGTGTTCGTTGTGGGGACCAACTCTGCACTCTACCATAAGTGGTGGAACGGCTCGTCCTGGGGCCCGTCCGTGACCGGTTACGAGTACATGGGTGGCAAGATCCTGGGCCGGCCCAAAGTCGCGGCCTGGGGTCCGAACCGGCTCGACGTGTTCGTGATCGGTACCAACTCCGCGCTCTATCACAAGTGGTGGAACGGTTCGGCTTGGGGCCCCTCTGTCACCGGATATGAGAATCTGGGCGGTAAGATCATCAGCGATCCCGAAGTTGTTTCCTGGGGGCCCAACCGTCTAGATGTCTTTGTCGTCGGTACCAACTCCGCGCTCTATCACAAGTGGTGGAATGGCTCGGCTTGGGGACCTTCAACGACAGGCTGGGAGAACCTCGGAGGCAAGATCATTGGTCAGCCAAGGGTGGTGTCCTGGGGTTCGAACCGTCTGGACATCTTTGTCATCGGAATGGACTCGGCGCTGTACCACAAGTGGTGGAACGGCTCGAGCTGGGGCCCCTCAAAGACGGGCTGGGAAAAGATGGGAGGCGTGATCATCGACTTCTAACGGCCGAACACCTCGACACCGGCGAGGATCCGCTTGCCGCCCTGGAGGTGAACGCTGATGGATCGGTTTCGTTCGCGAACGGTAAGACGAGGGGCATGCTGGCGGAGATAAACGCAGGCAGAGATGCTCCGTCCCTGGCCGCGGTTTGCCCACCGGACGAAGCGCCGGATCTTGACGGAGCTGAGAATCACTGGATTACGCTGAAGATCCGGTCCGCGCCCGCTGCCACTTGGCGTCTCCGTTCTCAGGAACCCGGGGCGAACGGAACCTGCGCGGTCGTGGCGGAGGCAAGAGCCGACCTGATTCGCGGCTTGGCGTCCAAGGACGATTCAACGCAGGACGGGCCGCCCCGGCACCGAGGGCGGAGCGCTGACGGTGCTACTCCCCGCGAATATGAAGATCTTGTCGCCCGACCCGAAAGATATGGCGGCGGCAGCCAACTCGGCACCGCCCTTGACACAGGTTCGTTGAATCCTGCGTAGGCGGCGGAGTTCCCCGTAGGGCATTGGACCGCATGGCGAGTCCCGCGACCTGAATGAACCCGCCGCTTGCCGCTACGCTCGAA
>JAJDDX010000171.1 GCA_029260055.1 Phycisphaerae bacterium | reverse complement strand
GGTGCCACGATGAACGAACCGCAAGAGAAAGACAAAACGGCAGCAGAAGACGCTGGTGGTCCGCCGCCTGATTTGACGGATGTCATTGATGAGTCCGTCGGCGCGGAGGATGCACACGGCGATGGTGACAACGGAACGAGTGGCGACATCGCCGCCGCTGACGGCGGTAGCGTTCCACCCGGTCTGGTCGCGGAGATTGAGGACGGCATACCGGGCGAATTCCCCGACGGCGGCGAACCGGAGGACGTCGAAGAAGCGATCGACGCGGGCCGGTGCCCTGAAGGCCTCATCGCCGGCATCGAAGAGATGTACGATGACGATGACCGCGACGACGCGTACGACACGGATGATGACGAGTAGATCAGGCTGCAGGCCTGTCTGACTCGGCCGCCGCACGCGCATCGCGAGAAAAAGGAGAGAGCGTTCATGCTTGTCCGGGTCATGATTGACGCCCCCGCCGGCGGTCTGCCCGCCGGCGGGGCTTGCTTGCGCGTCTTCGTCGAGGACACCTCGCGCCTGGACGTGGCGGCTCGGCCCGTTGCCGTTTCAACGCTTGCCATCGATGAGCTCGCCTCGCACATCCCAGTGGAGATGACGTGTCGCGAGCCTGCGGCGGACGAGTCGTTTACGGTGCGCGTACATGTGGATGTCGGTGCTTCGGGCAACGTCACCGTGGGCGACCTGATTTCGACACAGGCCCATCAGGCAATCGATGGCGACGTGCGGGTCCCCCTGACACGCGTGACCGGACCTGTGTAGCGCACGGTGTCGGCCGGTACACAGCCGTCAGGATGCTACTTGTCGACGGCGATGACCGCCTTGCGCGGCCCGAATCCCTCGCCGAGCCCTTCGACTTCTCAAGGTACTTGGCTGTTGCCTGCCAAGGGCCCTTCAACAAAGTGCGAGCCGTCCGGCAGGCGAGTCCGAGACCCCTATCCGTGCGCAGAGCGTGCCTACGGACAGCTTTGCCCCGGGCATTCGCAGGGCAGGGAAAACGGATAATCGGCCCCCTGGAAGCCCGCGACGGTATGGTTGATGTCGGTGAAGCTGACATCGCTGAAATCCGGTAGCTCCGGCGTCGCCGTGCCGCCCTGCAGGTCCAGCCAGGTCTTCGGAGCACTCTGGATACTCTGAAAACCAGCCACCACAGCCGAAATGTCCCGGAAGTTCCGGACGCCATCGGGGGGGTCCCCTGCGGCCGCGCCGACGACGTCGGCCCAGTCGTCCGTCGTTCGCAGCAGCAAGCCGTCCGAGTAATTGGCCTCGTCATCGATGTCGAAACCCAGGGGAATCGCATCGACACGATAACCGTGACCCGGCGATATCTCGCAATCGCCGAGATGTACGCTTGCGTCAGCCCACGGGTTGCCTTCATCGTCCACGTGCCAGTCCCGGAAATACGGAATCGCTTCCACACGTGCCAACAGTTGGGGGCTCGTTTCGGGGCCGGCAACAACCGTTTGAACCGGCTCGCCCACCCACCCGATCGGCACGAAGTTGCCGCCGCCGGTCTCGAGACTGACGCGCCGAGCCGTCGGGATCCCCCTGCTATCCGGGTTCGGGTCGATCGAAATATACCGGTTCCGCTGCACGTAGCACGTGCCCTCGCCCCCCGGTTCTCCGGACGGCAACACGCAATAGGTCTGCGACGTAGCGCTCAAGCCGTCGAGACAATCGGCGTCCGACGTACACAAGCGGATGGCGCGGTCGATGTCGAATGACCCGTCGCACAGCGGTCGAGGCATGCCAACCAAGCCTATCGTCGCTACGGGCACGGAATCCGGCGAGCCCGCCTTGAAGAGCCCGATCGCCGCGATCGTCGGCTTCGGCTCGGCGTCCGTCTCCAGCCAAAAGTTGTACAGGGTGCCGAATCGAAGCGCGTTGGCGTTCGGATCGACATCCTCACTCTCGGTCGACCAGGTGACGGAATCCGCCGTCACCGTGACGAGCCAATCCGTCGAATCGAAAACCTCTCCACTGTGATAACCAACGTCCTTGAAGCCGGTCAGACGTACCGAAGCGCCGGCCGGAAGCGGTATGCTGAACGACCGGGCTGAGCGATCTGAATTGAGGTTCTGCACCGCGTATTCGAATCGCCGGAACCCGTCGGGTAACGGGACGGCCTTGCTCGCTACGATGAAGAGGCCGTCATCCGGCACCTGCACCTCGGTCTCCACGACCGTGGTGTCGAAGTCCTGCCACGCGCGGATCGCGGCCTGCCCGATCTGACTCGCTGACGACGTGTCCGGTTGCACGTCGTACAGAATGGGTTGCGGATGCGTCACGATTGCTCGGCGATACGTGGCGTTATTGTTGCCGTTGCCGGCGGCGGCATCATCAGCCGCGATGTACTGCCCCTCGAGAAAATACTCCGCGCCCACATTGTCTGACGGCCGAAGATCGATGTCGCGTACTTGAATGCGCTTGTCAGTCAGGTCATCCCACGGCGGCGCCGACCACGGATAGGGGAAGTAACCCGTGTGGGCATCCACGTCAGACCGTAAGGCCATGTTGGACTGAGCACCGTTCAGCGGAGCCATGTAGGGGTCGGAGCAGCCCACGCCGAGTTCCTGCCCCATCGTCGGATCGGGGCACCCGAGGCCGCAGTAATCCTCCGAAAGGGCGTAGAAGCCGTGTTTTACCCAGCTCAGGCCGATCTGCTCGAAGCGATCGTCCTTCAGCCGATAGATGGCCTGCGCGATCACGGGATGCTCGTTCGTCGTGTTGACCCAACTCGCGCGCTCGTCGCCGTAATTGCAGGCGGTCGTACCTATCGCGTAGGCCGTGATGTCGCCGAGTCGCCCAAAACGCGCCACGCTCTGCAACGTAGCCACCACGATATCCGGCCCCGTCGTGATCGGGTCGACGTCTCTGCCGTCCGGCTGCGATCCACCGGTATCATCCCATCCGTCCACGAGCGCGGTTTCGACCGTCATGACGCCGATGGCCATGCCGGAGGCGTCTGCAACCCCCAATTCCCGGGCCCAGGATTCCGTCAGCGACAACTCGCCCACAACGCGAATCTCACGCTCATTGCGAAGTACATCCACCATCACCGAAGACAAGAAGAACACCGGCACCCCGCCGGCACGATCATCGAGCGTGTCCGACACGATCCAGGCGCCGTCCGCGTCAACCGACAGGTCCAGGTTGCCGATGATGATTCTCTCCGGCGCCCACTCGAACAGCAGCGCCCCGGCCGCACGACATGAGCCGGCGAGTACACCCGCCGTGTCACCCGGGCGAAGACCCGAACTCGCCCGGATCGGGAAGGTCACTCGATTGCCGAACGCAGACGCGTCCTTCGCGCCGTCGGGCAGCACAGCCCAACCCAACGCGTCGAGCGAACGCTGATCGAACTCGATCGTCAAAGTGCCCGGCGTGGAGTTGTCGTCCCCGCTCATCGCGGTGGGTTCACCCGTCGCGCCGAGCCAAGCGGGAGCAAGTAGCACGACACCCGCCGCCACGATCAGAACGATCGCGCTGGATCGTCTTATGTCCATCACCGCCTCCGTGTGCGGACCAGGGAACGCATTTGAAGTGTCGTTCCCGTCTGTTGACCGGTTCCATTCAGGCGACCTCGGCGAGCCGAGTCAGGTTCGGTTGCGTGGATCGACCGAGAATGGAATCAGCAAACTCGCGCGGGTGTGCGTCGTGAGATGGTTTCAGCACACCTGAGCGCCCGGCTGCTAACGCAAACAACCGGCTAGATGTAATTTAATGTAAGCCCGGTAACGATATCAAAGGTATTCCGGGTGATCTGGAATGTATATATTCAAGTATAGGTACAGAACCGGGCCCTGGAGGGCGCGGTGACTGAATGGCCTTCAGCCCATCGCACCGTTGGCGATGCCGAAAACACGATTTGCGTCCACTTCACCAACGGGCTCACCCCAGACCATGCGAATGCACGGAGTCGATTGGGAGAACCCCAGCCCGTCAAGCAGTTCGGCGGCCGCGTGGTTGCGCCCCGGAACGCCGATCACCACCGACCCGGAGCCGTGCTCAGACAGCGCGGCACGCAGCAGCCTGTCGGCGGTCTCGACATCGTCGGCAACCCACGGGCCGATGCGCGTGCCGGTTGGCGTCGGCCAAACCATGATATAGCCCTGGACCGCGTCGCCGTCACGCTCCACGAATGCCGCCCGGGCTTGCTTGAGCAGAAGCCGAAGCAAGCGGCCTCTCCGGTCGCCGAATCGCGCCGCGTCGTATTCCGCCACGGCGGGCAACCGGTCCGGGGTCAAGGGTTCGGCACTACCCGCGCCGGTGGGCGGTGGGTCTTCCGATCGAAAACGCAGGGACTCGAACTCGTCCAGAAAAGCGAACCGACGGTACAAGTCCGCACCCGATGGCGTCGCCTCGAGGCGCACCGCGCGGATGCCGGGATGGCGCAGGTACACAAGTGCTTGCGTGAAGAGCGCCTTGCCGATGCCGTGTCGGCGCCGCGGAGGTACCACGATCAGATTGCCGACCCAACCCGTGTCGACGAGGCGCATGGCTGTGACCAGACCCCACGGTTCGCCTTCACATTCCGCGATGAAGAAGCCTTCGCGATCGTGTTTGAGGCAAACCTCGAACACCTCACGCGTCGAGTCCCACCCCTCTCGCAGAGCCTGACGCTCGGCGAAGTCGATGTCGCTTCGCTGGTTCGCAAGGCGGATGTGGACGTCCATGATCGGACAGTATGATCGGTACGCGGCGTTACGGAAAGCGCCCGAGACGGCACCGCACGTTTTTCTCGAGCGCCATCACGTGCGACCCGCCGGGCTTGCCCGCGGAGGACTGCCCACGTACGCTTGTTCTTCATGAACGGTGAAGGTCAGCCCAGAGTCCTGGATGTGGGACAGTGCGATTTCGATCATGCGCGGATCAGCACAATGCTCGCCGACGCCTTCAGCGCACGCGTCGATCGGGCGGACAACGCGGACGAAGCGTTCGAGGCTGCGGCCAACGACGTGTACGATCTCGTGCTGATCAACAGGCTGTTTGACGTGGACCGATCCGAAGGGACGGCGTTGATCGAGCGCCTCTTGACTGACGCCACCACCCGTGACACACCCGTCATGCTGATCAGCAACTTCCCGGACGCCCAGGAAGCAGCCACGCGACTCGGGGCCGAACCAGGTTTTGGCAAGGATGCCCTGGACGCCCCAGCCACCATCGAAATGCTCGCATCGCTCCTGACGACGTAGGCTGCGGCTGTGTCACCCTTCATGCCGCAACGCCCCCGCGCGCCACATACAACACGAGCCGCAGCCGTCGAAAACGGCCATGGCTCGCGCGGTGGTGGGGTGGCCGGCGTCTCGGCCACGGTCTCTCGGATGTGACGGTCAGGTGCCGAAGAACCCGCCGGTCAGCGCGGTGATGAGCGCCATCAGCAACTCGGAGATCAGGTCGGTGATGAGTGTAAGCAGCATGTTCAATCCTCCATCTGTAGCGCCTTGGACTTCTTCAGCCACATCCCCGTGCATCTGCGCGCGACACGCGCGCGTCGACCCGCGCGGAGACCACGCGTGGCCATACGCAGCCCACAACGTCGCATGCGCGCTATCCGGCCGGGAGAGGGAACGAACGGGAGAGGGAACGAACGGGAGAAGGGACGCACGGGAGACGGAACGAGCCTGAGAGAGCACGAACGGGCAGTCAACGGAAGGGCCGGCTCCTGAGCTTCCCCCCTTGCCAAGGGGGGACTGAGGGGGGTCTGGCTGCACAAAAAACCGGAAGTGGTGCTAGGTCGGTTTCGGCTTGTATCGGTCCCCGTCAGCGAACACGTCAATCGCCCGGAAGTGCGTGAGGAACTTGGCTGAGTGGACCACGCCCGCGGGGACGTGGTAGCTGTCACCGGGCCCGTAGCGCTTGGTCTCGCCGCCGATCGTCAGCTCCATCTCGCCCTCGACCACGATGCCCCACTGCTCGCCATGGCTGTGCGGCGGGATGCCGCCGATCGGGTCGATGTCGAAAAAGACGATCTGATGGTCCGTCGCCTGAGAAATCCAGCCCCGAACGCCTTCCAGCGGTATGTCCGCCAGCGGCAATCCCGTAATCAATGTCGTAAACTCGGCTTGCGCCATGGCTGTATCCCCTTTCGAGTCGGCGACCCCTGTGTGCGAGTTGTGGTATAATACACCCATGAGCCGCGCACGTCCCGCCATATCGGCCTGTGGCAGCCTGCTCGCGGTGGCCGCCGTACTGCCGGCCTCCTGCAACACGAACCCCACGGCGACGACCAAGCCCGCCGCCGATTCCCCGACCGCCGAATCCTCGAAGGCGCAGCCCGTACTCTCGGCCGAACCGGCGGAGGTTTTGATCGAAACTGACGACCAGGTCGATCCGTGTGGGGAGGGTGACGGGGATTTCGTCGAGGCGCCCACGTTCAGTTACGAGCTGCCTGACGGGAGCTACTTCACGCCCCACGGGAAATGGTACGACGGGGCCTATGTGAGCCCCAGCTTGACACCCGAGGATATCCGGTTCCTGCGTAAGAAAGTGCGAGCGCGGCTCGACGACGGATGCATGCCGCGGGGCGGATGGTGGATGGACAAGCCCGGTGCGTGGAGGCCGGCAGAGGTCATCGGGCCACCGAAGCGCCGATAGCCCACCGCCCGCGTTGGCTACCCGATCCCGCTCGCCGTCCAGTTGAGCGCCTGACCAACCTCCGGTACGTGAAGCCGCCCCTTCAACTCCGCAGGCAGTGCATCACGAAACGCATCAGTCGATTGCGCCAGGATCGGGAAGGTCTTGTAGTGGACCGGCAGGATGGCTGTCGGCTGAAGCATCTCAGCCGCCATCGCGGCGCCCTTGGCGCCCATCGTGAAGTAATCGCCGATCGGCAGGATGCACACCTTCGGGTCGAACAGCTTCGGAATCAGCGCCATGTCGCCGAACACGTCGGTGTCGCCGGCGTGATAGACCTTCGCGGCGCCGTCGACATCGACGACCACGCCGTTGGGCATGCCCGCGTAGATGGGCCCGCCCGGTGAATCGACGCTCGACGAATGGAACGCCTGCGTCAGTGACACGCGCACGCCCTCGACCGTCTGCGTGCCGCCGGTGTTCATGCCGCTGTACTTGCCCTTGCCGATCTGCTTCTCCATCACGGCGCACAACTCGAAGTTGCCGACGACCGTCGGGTCGAAGGCCTCGACGAGCCGGCCCACGTCCGCGACGTGGTCGAAGTGACCGTGCGTCAGCAGGATCATGTCACAGCGTGACACGTCCTTGCAGGCATCCGGGCAGCCCGGGTTATCCGCAATCCAGGGGTCGATTAGAATGACGCGCTCGTCGGGCAGCACGAGCTTGACGGTGGCGTGTCCGAGCCAGGTGATTGAGGCGCTCACGGCAGTCTCTCCTTTGCGATAGCGCGGCGTTCCGCGCCGGGTCGATTAGGGGAATCCCACGCGCACAGGCTACCGTCTCGGGCATGGCGAGCCAAGCCCGCCGCCGCGGTGACACGCGCCGCCCGCCGCGACCTGTGCGGTGTGTCCGAAGGTCCAAA
>JAJDDX010000018.1 GCA_029260055.1 Phycisphaerae bacterium | reverse complement strand
CGTCGTCGCAATGCACGTCGTTCAAGCACTCGACGCATGCATCACCGGCTTCGTCGCACTGCTGAGTCGGGCACGGATCGCTGCCGGTAGCACAAGCACCGCCCACGCAGGCTTCATCACCGTCGCAGAACACGCCGTTGTCACAATCGGCATCGGTGAGACACTCGACGCACGCGTCAGCCGACTCGTCGCACGCCTCCCCCGGGCACTGATCGGCACCGGCCTGGCAGCTTCCGCCCGCGCACGCCTCGGCTCCGTTGCAAAACACCCCGTCGTCGCAATCCGCATCGCTCAAACAGTCGACGCACGCATCACCAGCCTCGTCGCATTGCTGCGTCGGGCACGGGTCGCTACCGGCGGCGCATGCACCGGCGACACAGACTTCAGCACCATCGCAGAACACGCCGTTGCCGCAATCAGCGTCCGTGAGGCACTCGACACAGGCGTCGATCGACTCGTCGCACGCCTGCCCCGGACACGGATCGGCACCAGGCTGGCAACTCCCGAAGGCACAAGACTCGGCACCATCGCAGAACACGCCGTTATCGCAATCGGCCTCGGTGTCACACGGCGGTGGAGGAGGAGGTGGAGGTGTACCGCCGCCGCCACCATCGCCCGCCGGCGGAGGATCACCACCGTCGGGATCAGGCGATACCAGTACACTCGTGTAGTCGATGCCGGAAAGCATGCCTTCAGTCACCACCAGCACGAACTCGAGTTCCTGAGCCTCACCGTAGACCGCCGGCGCTTCAAACGTCGTGACGGCTGCGTCCGGATTTCCGAGCGTCACCGGCGTGCCCGACAACTGGCTCCAACTGTACGTAAGATCGGCAGTCCCTGAGCCGGTCGAGCCGGTGCCGTCAAGTGTCACCAACTCGGACTCGATCACCGCCTGATCCGGCCCAGCATCAGCAATCGGCCCCGTGGACGCGGCCGCCATGAGATCTGTGACGAGAACGGATACCGTGTCTTGACTCGTCAGGTCACCATCGGTGACGGTCAAACCGAAAGTAAGCTCGGTGTCCTCCGAGACCATCGGAGCGACAAAGTTCGCGGTGGCCTCGGTGAAGTGAAGTAGATTGACTGGAGGGCCGGAGTTCTGGGTCCAGAGATAGGTAAGCTCCGGGCTATCCGGATCGTGACTCGCACCACCGTAAAGAAACACGAGTTCGTTCTCGACGACCACGCTGTCTTCACCGGCGTTCGCTACCGGAGGCTCGTTCAGTAACGGAACCTCGATCTCCAGAGTCAACACGAAGGCAACGTCGCCGCGCCGCGTGTAGGCCGTCACGGTAACGACATATGACCCGGGCCCGGGAAACGCGTGCGACTGGTTCGGCCCGGTGGAAGTCTCGCCTTCCGTGCCGAAATCCCACACGAAAGTCAGCCCACCGCCCGGACTTCTGTCCTTGGAACTGACTTCGAACTTCCAGCCGAACGGGTCATCGTCCGCCCGTGTCGCAAGAATCGAGTAGTCGTCCAGGCTCGCTACGGCCGGAGTGACATCCGGGTCCGTGTGCGTGTCATCCACTACCTCGAGTGGCAAGGTGTCGGGATCCTGCTCAGCCGGCCGAAGTGTGGCGTTTCCACAGCCGAAGCTGAACTGTCCCAGGACGATGATTGCGGCGGCGACAAGAAATGAGCGCGCGGACTGGGCGTCTGGGCCTGACGCAGACTGCATAGCTTTCCCCTCGGATGCCGTCCCGTCGCGCTGGGCCTGAACCTCGCCTCCCAGGTGCAAGGGTGCGTCGTACCTCTGACGACACTCCGACTACATGACTTCGCCCGAACGAGAGATGGCAAACTGAGTGTCCAATTCAGGGCGCCGCTGGCAAGTGGCAAATTGGCTACTCCGGGAACTTTAGGTAAAAAATGCGGCTTGTGCCGATTCCGTGCTGGACGCTGTTATCATCAGCCGAACGACGGGACCCGGTGCGGCGCAAACTTATCGGAAGCCCTGTCCCTAGCAAAAACGTCGTACTGCTTGTCAATAAACGACTTACGATTTGACGCATCCGACGCCTCGGCTACGCTCGCTGTGTGTGATTTCGACGGGTTTGAGCGCGGGAGAGCAGCATGTCCTGGCCTCGGATTATAGTAGTTGTGTTACGCGGGTTGCTCCAGGACCGGGCCGCGCTTGCCGCCGAGAACCTCGCCCTCCGCCAACAGCTTGCCGTACTGCATCTGCAATCCAAGCGGCCGCGGCTTCGAACCCGCGATCGTATCCTCTGGGTCTGGCTGTCACGCATCTGGGCTGGTTGGCAATCTTGCCTCGTGATCGTCCAACCCGAGACCGTTGTCCGATGGCATGCGCGAGGCTTCAAGCTGTTCTGGCGATGGAAGTCCCGACCGAGCAAGGGCGGCCGACCGAAGATCGAACTCGAGATTCGCAGGTTGATTCGTCGCATGTCGCGAGAGAACCCGGGCTGGGGCGTCCCGCGCATTCAGTCCGAACTCGCATTGCTGGGGCACACGGTGGCCGAAGCAACCGTGCGTAAGTACCGCGTTCGACATCGCAAGCCCCCTTCCCAGACGTGGCGAACGTTCCTCAACAACCATCTGGGCGAAATCGTCGCGATCGACTTCTTCACCGTCCCAACATCCACGTTTCGCATTCTGTTTGCCTTTGTTGTGCTGCGTCACGATCGGCGCATGGTCGTTCATTTCAACGTCACCGCGCATCCGACGGCTGTGTGGACTGCGCAGCAAATCATCGAGGCCTTCCCGTATGATGACGCCCCACGGTTCATGATACGCGATCGCGACGGGACGTATGGCAGCGCATTTCAGGATCGCATCAAGAACATGGGCATCGAAGAGGTCGTCACGGCGCCACGATCTTCATGGCAGAATCCGTTCATCGAACGCCTGATCGGATCGATCCGCCGAGAGTGCCTCGACCGCATCATCATTCTCAATGAACGACATCTCCGACGGATCCTGCGTTCCTACTTCGAGTATTACCATCACTCGCGAACGCATCTCTCGCTTGATCGCAACTCACCTGTGCCGCGCGAGGTTGAGCCGCCGGAGCGTGGTCGAGTGATCGCGATCCCTCAGGTCGGTGGGCTTCATCATCGGTATTGCCGCGCGGCGTGAGCGCTCTTACGCCTTTGCCAGCAGCCCGCACTCCAAGTAGACCCGCGCGCCCGCGACCCAATCGTCCACGAGCCATCGCCTGAGACGACGGTACCCGTCAAGGTCAACACGTTCTTGTGGTTCCAACTCCGCACGCCTATCCATTCAAGCCGACCGGTCTTGGAGCGGATGAGGTTTTCGTGAGGGACAGGTGCCGTAGGGTGTCTTTATTCGGCCTACGCGACCGGAATTGGATTTGCCCCGATCTATGTCTTGGTGGCCTCCCGCATCCATGCGGTTAGCTGCTTCTTGTCGGTCTTGCTGGCTGCCACACTGAGCGTGATGCGCTCAAGTTCTTCAGGGTCGGGAAGGCAGGTCACGTTGTTCGCCTCCAAGAACACGAGAGCCGACAGAACTGCGGCACGCTTGTTGCCGTCGTGAAAGGCGTGATTCTGACAGATGTGGTAGAGATACGCCGCTGCCATATCGATGACACCGTCATGCAAGTATGCCCCACCGAACTGCTGTTGAGGCATCATGACAGCGGAAACAAGAAGATCTAAGTCACGAACTCCTGCCAGGCCTCCTTCATGGCGAATCGTGTCCTCATGCAACATGAGAACATCGCTCAGACTCAAGAAGCGTATCTCAGGTGCCACCGACTACTCCGCGAGATTCCTGAGCATTTGGCCATACCGGGGCCGGAGTCTCTCCAACGCCGCCGCAACCGCCTTGCTTCCGAGCCCCACGTTGACCGGCGTAATAATCAGCGATTGGGCGCTGACACTAATCGCAAGGTGGGTATCCGAGTCAATCCCGAGGGCGTCGAGCAGCGACTTCTCGATCACGAGCGCTTGGCTGTTTCCGTGTTTCTGCAGCGTCTTTATCACGGTACTACCTCTCCTGGAAGTTATAACAATGTTACAACGCCAGCTCCGCCTTGTCAAGACTTCTACCCGTGTCTTCTTGTTCCATGAACGCCAAAGGTCAGCCATCCGTTGGTGTCGCTCGGCAGCCCTCCGGGGTCTGTTTGGGGTCAACCATCCTGTAACTCTGGCGGAGCGCAACCGTAGCGCCACCGTAGCGCCAGTGTAGCGCTTTCGTGGTACCGTGTTTTCGCCCCGAGAAACCGCGTTCACGAGGTCGTGAGGCCGGTTTTCGGACTGGAGTTCCTGCTCGACACGCAGGAGGTCACAGGTTCAAGTCCTGTATCGCCCATTCCCATAAACCACGCCTGAGCAACGAGTTACGTTTCCGAAGATGCGCCCGATTCTGCCCGAAATCGACCGAATTCACCGTTTGGGGTGTGCGTAGCAAAAACTTCGTACTGCTTGTGGGATAACGAGTTACGATTTGACGCACCTCGCGCCCAAGCTACGCTTTCAGCTCGTGATTTCAGCAGATTCGAGCGTGGGAGAGCGGCATGTCCTGGCTTCGGATTATAGTAGTTCTAGTTCGCGGGTTGCTCCTCGACCGCGCTGAGCTCGCAACTGAGAATCTCGCCCTTCGGCAGCAGCTGGCAGTCCTGACCGAGCAGAAGAGACGGCCGCGGCTTCGAACCCGCGACCGAATGTTCTGGGTATGGCTCTCCCGTTTCTGGTCGAATTGGCGATCCGTCCTCGTCATCGTCCAACCCGAGACCGTTGTCCGATGGCATGCGCGAGGCTTCAAGCTGCTCTGGAGATGGAAGTCCCGACCGAGCAAGGCCGGCCGACCGAAGATCGACACCGAGATCCGGAAGCTGATTCGACGCATGTCGTCGGAGAATCCGCTCTGGGGAACTCCACGAATCCGCTCGGAACTTCGACTCCTTGGCTACGAAGCGTCGAAGGCTACTGTGGACAAGTACAAGGTGCGCCACCGCAAGCCGCCGTCGCAGACGTGGCGGACCTTCCTGGACAACCACGTTCGCGACATCGCTGCAATCGACTTCTTCACAGTTCCGACAGCCACGTTTCGTATTCTGTTTGCATTCGTTGTTCTGCGGCACGATCGACGAGTGGTCGTTCATTTCAACGTCACCGCCCATCCGACAGCCGTATGGACGGCGCAGCAGATTGTCGAGGCGTTTCCGTTCGACGACGCTCCACGGTTCATGATTCGCGATCGCGACGGGACGTATGGCAGAGTCTTTCAGGATCGCGTTGGCAACATGGGCATCGAGGAGGTGCTCATCGCACCTCGGTCGCCATGGCAGAACCCTTACGCGGAACGCCTGATCGGCTCGATCCGCCGCGAGTGCCTTAACCATGTCATCGTGCTCAACGAAGCCCACCTGCGACGAGTCCTCACGAGCTACTTCGCGTACTATCACGAATCACGCGCTCATCTTTCGCTGGAATGCAACGCACCGGTGCCACGTCGAGTCGAGCATCCGTCGGAAGGAAAGGTGATCGCCATACCGGAAGTCGGCGGTCTGCATCATCGCTATCGCCGCGCGGCTTGAGCACCTGAACCGGTCCGCCTGTGTCGACCATCTGCGGTCGAAGTACGCGCCCACCCTTTGAGTCGGGCGGTTTTCGCGTAACGGCGCCCCAGGTTCGTCGAACGCTCGCGATTGTCGGCGGCGCGTACGCACAGGAACTCCTGTGCCTAGCAAAAACTTCGTACTGCTTGTGGGATAACGAGTTACGATTTGACGCACCTCGCGCCCAAGCTACGCTTTCAGCTCGTGATTTCAGCAGATTCGAGCGTGGGAGAGCGGCATGTCGTGGCTGCGGATTATAGTAGTTGTAGTTCGCGGGTTGCTCCTCGACCGCGCGGACCTTGCCGCCGAGAACCTCGCTTTGCGACAGCAGCTTGCAGCCCTGCAGCATAAGTCCAAACGTCCGCGGCTCCGGAAGTGCGACCGAATCCTCTGGGTATGGCTCTCCCGCTTGTGGTCGAGTTGGCGTTCCGTCCTCGTTATCGTCCAACCCGAAACGGTCGTCCGGTGGCACCAGCAGGGCTTCAAGCTCTATTGGCGATGGAAGTCGCGATCCAGGAGACCCGGGCGGCCGAAGATCGACGCCGAGATCCGCAAGCTGATCCGGCGCATGTCGTCGGAGAATCCGCTCTGGGGAACTCCACGAATCCGCTCGGAACTTCGACTCCTTGGCTACGAGGCGTCGAAGGCTACAGTTGACAAGTACAAGGTGCGCCACCGAAAGCCGCCGTCGCAAACGTGGCGCACGTTCCTCGATAACCACGTTCGCGACATCGTGGCGGTCGACTTCTTCACGGTGCCGACCGCGACGTTTCGGATCTTGTTCTGTTTCGTCGTACTCCGACACGACCGCCGCATGGTCGTCCACTTCAATGCCACTGCGCATCCGACAGCTGAGTGGACGGCGCAGCAGATGGTCGAAGCGTTTCCGTTCGACGAAGCGCCTCGCTTCCTGATCCGCGATCGTGACTCGATCTACGGCGAGTTCTTCCGACAACGTGTCAAGCACATGGGCATCGAGGAAGTGCTCATCGCACCTCGGTCGCCGTGGCAGAACCCTTACGCGGAACGCTTGATCGGATCGATCCGTCGAGAGTGCCTCAATCATATCGTCGTGCTCAACGAGGCCCATGTACGACGAATTCTAGCAAGCTACTTCGCGTACTATCACGAATCACGCGCTCATCTTTCGCTGGAATGTAATGCACCGGTGGCGCGTCGAGTCGAGCATCCATCCGAAGGAAAGGTGATCTCCATACCGCAAGTCGGCGGTCTACATCATCGCTATCGTCGTGCGGCCTGAGCCCGCGAAGCTGTTTGCTTGTGTCGGTGGTCCGAGGCTGGGCTACGCGCGCACTTCTCAAATCGGGCGACTCGCGCGCCATGCACCCTCCGCTCCGTAGACATTTGCCGCTGCTGGCGGCGCGTGCGTACGCCAACACTCTGCTCGACGCGTCTATTTCCGTCGGGATGACGTTTTCAGGAACGACAGTCTTCAGCGCAATGGCCTCCGCGGGGCATCGCTTGCGGAATCTGCGGAACTTCGACGCTACCTAAAACCTCGTATCGGCCGTGAATCGTCCGCGCAAAGATCGCTGGTCCAACACACCCCTCCCGACTACAGACAACTCTGCCCCGGGCACTCGCACGGCGCGGCGAATGGATAGGACGCACCTTGGAAACCTCGCACGGCCCAGTTGATGTCGGAGAAGTTGATGTCGCTGAAGTCGGGAATCTCCGGCGCTGCCGTGCCACCCTGAAGATCGAGCCACGCCTTCGGCTCGGTCTGCGTGCTCTGGAAGCCCCGGACGACCGCTGAGATGTCCTTGAAGTTTCGGTCCGCATCGGGCGGAAGGCCGATAGTGCCGCCCACCACGTCTCCGAACGCACTTACCGTGTCGAGCACCAGAGGCTCGGAGTACCTGGCTTCGTTGCCCTCGTCATCGCCGGTGGCGATGGCCGAAACGTTGTAGGCCGTCCCCGTCGAAATCTCGCAGTCGCCAACATGCACGGTGCCAACGGTGCTCCAGTCCATGTAGTGCGCGGCACTTTCAACGCGTGACAACCACTGCGGACTCGTTTCAGGGCCGGCGATGGTCACCTCCACGGGCTGACCGACCCAACCGAGCATCTCACCAGTGGTGAGCTTGACGCGCCGCGCCGTGTCGGTGCCGGCGTTGCCCGGATTTGGATTGATCGAAACGTAGCGGTTCCTTCGCACATAGCAGACACCCAGCCCGCCATCGCCTTCCGGCGGCGGCACACAATAGGCCTCAGTACCCGCGCTGAGCCCTGAAATACACTCAGTGGTTTCAGAACACGTTCTGGTCGTCCCGTCGATGTGGAATCGACTGTCGGGCATGGGGCGGGCGGCGGCGGCTTCGCACGCATCGTCCACGCCGTTGCTGTCATCATCACCCAAACAAATCGAACCGGGGTCGAGCGGTGTCCCTCCGGCATCCAAACAGCACTGCTCGTCAAGATCTTGGCAACTCCCGCTGCCGAAGCAGCAAGCTACGGGATCGCCGCAACTTGTGCCGGCACCCAGTGGCGTTCCACCGTCGGCCAAGCAACAGGTTGCGTCGATATCCGCGCAAGTGCTGTCGGCCAGGCAGCACGCCTCGTCCCCGAGGCAGGCCGTGCCCGCGCCGCCGCCGGTTCCTCCGGCAGCCGCACAGCATACAGGGGCAAGCTCCTGGCAGGTGCCGTCCCCGAAGCAGCAAGCCTCGGGGGCCGTGCATACCTCGCCAAGCAGCGAGGTCCCGCCCGCAGTGACGCAACACAACGGGTCCAGCATCTGACACGTATCATCAGGCAGACAGCATGCATCGAGCGTGGTGCATGTAGTCCCGGGGCCGCGCGGCGTGCCGCCCAGATTGCCGCAACATTCGGGATCGAGCATTTGGCATGTGTCGTCCGGCAGACAGCAGGCCTCAATCGAGGTGCAGGTGCTCCCGGGGCCGCGCGCGGTACCGCCTTGATCGCTGCAACACTCAGGATCGAGCATCTGGCATGTATCGCCTGGCAGGCAACAAGCTTCGGGTGCGGTGCAAACACTCGCAGCGCCCTGCGGAGTGCCGCTCAACTCGCTGCAGCACTCAGGATCGAGCATCTGGCATGTATCGTCTGGCAGGCAGCAAGCCTGGTCCGCCGTGCAAGCGCTCCCGGGGCCGCGCGGTGCCCCGCCAAGGTCGGTGCAGCATGCGGGGTCGAGCACCTGACACGTATTGTCGGGCAGGCAGCAGGCCTCGGGTCCGGTGCATGCCGTGCCGACGCCCAGAGCCTCGCCCCCCAACAGCGCGCAGCAGTCCGGCCCGAGATCGTCACAGGAGCCGTCCGGAAGACAGCAGGCCTGCGCTGTGGCGCAAGCGTTCCCGGCACCGAGTGGTATGCCGCCCTGATCCAGGCAGCATGCCGGGTCCAGAAGTTCGCAGGCGCCGTCCGCGAGGCAACAGGCCTCGGGCATGCTGCAGAATCCTCCAGGCGGCTGCGCGGCGCCTCCCATCAGCGTGCAACATACCGGATCTACGTCCCTGCAGTCGCCGTTCGGCAGGCAGCACGCTAGCGTCTGCGTACAGGTTTCGCCGGGGGCGGGCGTTCCTCCCTCCGCCTCGCAACACACCGGGTCAAGCACCCGGCAGCTGCCATCAGGAAGGCAACATGCCTCGAAACCGCACGCCCCTGGCGCGGGACTTGCCCCTGAATCAAGGCACTCGAGCGCATCCAGAACGAGACACTCGTTGCCTGGGAGACAACAATGGCAAACGTCAGTGGGAGTACCGGTTCCAAAAACATCAATGACCACCGTATCGCTCGCCGACTCACCGCCGTCATCAATAACCGTCAGTTCCAGCGTGTGCATGCCCACCGCGAGCGTAATTACGGGGGAAGGACCGGAGGCCAACTCGGTTCCGTTCTCGGTCCAGATGTAGCTCACAATCGTTCCATCCACGTCGGTGCTGAGCGTGCCATCGAGGGTCACCAACTCGACGCAATCCTCACCGGCGTCGACGATCATCTGGTCCGAACCTGCCTGCGCGGTCGGGGCCTGGTTGTGGTCATCAAGGGCCAGCATGGCGAGAGCCGTGTCGTACGCCTCGAAGGCCCACGAGCCGCCAACGTCCCGCATGGCAAGTAGCGCGCTGACGGCGTTCTCCGTCTCTGTACTGAACGGATAGGCCTCGGCGCGAAGCAGGTTGATCGTAGCCAATGCCGTCACATAAGCGACCGGCGTGCCGTCGTAGCCGAAGGAACCGTCCATGAGCTGCAGTGAAAGAACGTAGGCTATGCCGTCAGCCAGTTCGGTCTCAAAACCGTAATTCTGGAATGTCCGCAGGGCCAGCAGCACGTGGAGCGTTGTGTAGAAATCCGTGGCTTGGCCTCGCTGGAGACCCCAACCACCATCGACGTTTTGCGACTCACGAAGATACGCAAGCGGCTCGGCCAGCGTTTGCGTGTCGAAGGTCGGCGTCTCGTACGACGCGGTCATGGTGTAGCTACCGGCTGCACCGACGTTCTGAATACCGATGAAGTTCTGCCCCGGCGTGAACGGAATCCCGAAATCGGGGAATATGATGAGCCAGTTCCCGGGCGACAACTCGAAGTAGGGATCACCAGGGCCCGGCGGGAATCCCTCTTTCATGCGCACGCGCAGCGTACTACCCACCACACCCATCAGGATGCGCACCTTGGTAGCGTCCGAAGGTATGGTCCACTCGTGAACGTGCGTCGCGGACGCGGCGATCGGTTCGGCATTGACCGCGAGGCCGCCATTTAGCCCGACGGCGTCAAGGGCTTCCATAGCCAAAGCGGTCGTAAGGCAATCGGTCTCGAAGCCGGGAGCGATGCCCCAGCCGCCTTCGGGCCAATTGGGCAGGCCGGGATCCGGCTCTTCCGGGTTTCTCGCCGCGAGCAGATCGTCCGTGAGATCCGAAACACGTCCCTCGTGCCCCGCGACGTCGGCAAGCGCGATGATCTGCCTGGCGAGAAACTCATGGTTGGCGGCCATCTGGGCGGCCAGCCATGTCGCCCCCGCAGCGCGTGCACCCGACCCTGGAGCGACGGTCGTTAATGTCTCAATAACCGTACCGGTGACGATGAGCTGAAAGGCACTACCCCATGACCCATCCGGATTCTGGTTCGACTCCAGCCAGGCGAGGGCGTCGGCCACCGGTCCGAGCGGCATCGCCGCCCCCGGCGCGGTCAACGGATGTGGCCCTCCACTTGAACTCTCAATCGCGCCAGCCTGCTCTGCCAGCAGGCTCGCCGCCCGCGGCTCTCGCATCAAGTCGCTTGTTGTTCGATGCCTCTTCGGCTCACTCGCATCGGCCTGGGACGCCGCGGCCACAGAAGCCATAAACACCAACAGGCTGCGGGTTACCACATGTGCCATCGCTCTTCCCCTCATCCGAACAGACTCCCTCGACTCAATGCCGGTGCGAGGCCCGCCGGGAGTACCTCCCGCAGGCACCGCGAGCCGACATGCCTCGACACACTTCTCACGTCTCCAGGCCTTACTTCGCACCTTGAGGCGAGATAGGGCGCCCGTCAAAGTACGCGGGAAGCTTGCACCAGTTCGGGGTGGGTCTACGGCCGTCGCCGGAAACGCGTAGCGGTGCCAACGTGCGAAGGGCTCGCATCGATAAGCCTCCACCCTCCTGCGCAACATCCCGTCATTCACACATGCGTCGTCCCAACTCCGGCCAACGCTAATCCCCCGTCCATTTCTTAGTCTTCACGTCGAAACGCGACTGAACCGGGCGGCAATCTGGCTGGGTGGATTCAGCCCGAACAGTCAACACGCCATCCTCAAGGGCGGTTCGTATTCGCGCGACCCCGCACGTGCGCTGTTCCAGGGAGATGCCGTGCTCGGGTGAGAGGGCCTCAGCGCCCGGCGGCCATTCGTCATGCTTCTTGGGAGTGAAGTCCAACGGATAGTCCCCCAGGTTCTTACTGGGGTCCGCCTGAAAGACCCGTACGCTCGCGCGCGATCCAACGGAGCGAACGAGTACCACATACGCATCTCGCAAGGCAGAATCCGACACGATGTCGCCGCTCCAGGACAAGGCGGGTCGCGCCTTCGGGTCTTCGTAGGTATAGGTGACCCAGGTCACTCGCCCGTTCGGAGCCTTGTCCGGGGCGGAGTCTATCAGTAGGAACGCCACATTGGGAAAAGCGTTGGCCTCGGGGTGCTTCTTGAAATATGCAAGTAGCTCTACGGGGCTCGGGGACGGGAGCCGCTCCTTCCACAAGACCAGCTGTCTCTCATCGCCGGCAGGCTTATAGGAGGACGTGGCAAGCGTGGCTCCAGCATTCGCACCGTCTCCCGCCTCTCTTCCGTCGCTAGATTCCTGACCCGCCAGAGCCCCAGGCCACAGCAGAGTGCAGCCGACGAGACAGGTTACCGAAAGGCTAAAAGCCGTCATATTCACACGATTCATGGCAACTTCTCCAGGTGGTGATCGTCCACTATTCTCCCCCACTCACACGAATCACGGCATATAACGCAGTTCCTGCACCGCCACATCGTTCTTCTTGGCACGCTGGCCCGAGACGATTCCATCAATGGCCGCATTCTCATGATCGTTCTGCGACGCATAGGGACCGGCACCGTAGGATGGATCCCAGTACTCCCCTCCGTACAGCGTAATAAAGTGGTTCAAGAACACTTCGGGAGGCTCTGGGTTACCCTGACCGGGTATTCCAATCAGGTTGACGGCGTCGTATCCCTGGAGATACGGATAGGGTGTCCCCTGGAACACCCCGTCCTGATCCGTGTCATCACCCGCTGTCGTGGAGTTCAAGACACCATCAGGTCCGGGCATGACGCAGGGGTCATCGGGTTCTCCCTGCCCCAGCGGAATCACCTGGACATCATTGCCGGCCTTGGTAGTCTCGCATTCGCCGTTCGCACCGGTAGTGATCTTGTCACCAACCGTGGCATCATCGCCTGCGGGTATGGTAATCAGATTGGTTCCCGCGGTCACGCAGACGGTGTTAGGTTGCCCGGAGCCCACCGGAATGACCTGCACGTCATCCCCGGTTGCCGGCGTTTGGCATATGCCGTCCGCACCGGTATGAATGATGGTCCCAAGCGCACCGTCATCGCCGGCTGCCGTTGTATCCAAGGTCCCATTGGGTCCGGCGGTGATGGCCGTTTGGTCTGGGTGTCCACGGCCGACGGGAAGGGTCTGCGTGTCGTTGCCGCCCTTCGTTGTGTTGCAAACGCCGTTGGGACCGGTCGTGACGGTGTCAGCTACGACGGCGTCATCACCCGCCGGTGTGGTCGCCAGATTGGTCCCGGCGGTGATGCAATCCGTGTCCGGAAACCCTTGGCCGACCGGGAAGAGAGCAACATCGTCACCTGCCAGAGCGGTGTCGTTAAGGCCGTCGGGTCCCGTTCTCACGTGCCTGCCGAAGGCCCAGTTCTTCACCATGAACGCGTTCGCGCCGGGATTGACCGCGGGGTCTGCCGTGATCTCACGTATCGTCGAGCCGGCTATCCCTTGCGCTTTGAGCGTTTCATGCAGTAGCTGAGACCAAGCGACGCACGTGCCGTTGCCACCGGCGTGCGCGAGCATTGCTGCCAGGTTTTGGCATGCAGTGCTCGGCGGATTCCAGTACTTCATCTCCACGCCGTCCACCACGTTGTGACCGTCCATGGGTTTGCGAGTGACACCTGGAATCGGGCCGGAGAAATCGCCCCAGATCGACGTGACTGCCGCGGCGGGGACCGTGCCGCCGGCCGCATTCCGGCACCCGACATCGAGCAGCGTTTCGAAGAGCTTTCCTGCTGTCGAGGCAGCCAGTGTAGTGTAAACTCGGTTGTCGCTTGCCCCGGCAGCCGACCACGTGGTGTCACCATCCAGTTTCAACTCGAACGCAATCGACATGGGATTAATCAAGTTGATCTCGTTCGGGAAGGCACTGCCGGCCTCTACGTTCGTGATGGTCAGTTCGTTCCCGCTCACCGTTGCGTTGGTCTCGCCGATGTCCGCACTGCCGGGTCCATCACCCTTGATCTTGGGTGTGCCAGTCAAGGCCGCCGCGGGCTCACAGATGAACTTGGCCTGGTCGATCTTCATTTTCGTGCCGCGAGTGAAGCACAGCGGGTACCTGCGCTCACCGGCATCGGAGGCGTCGCCGTCAGAGTTGTCATCTCGCCAATGAGGTGCGCTGTAATCCGCGGAGTCGTTATCCTCGCGTATGGTGTGATATGCCACGCCGGAGAATGACACTTGCTTCAACCGTGTTCTGAGAACCGTCATCTTGTGCGGGTCAAACGCGCGAGCGGTTGCCGCACCGTCGAGTTTGAAGTTGGGCACGATCTCCTCGTCGTCGCGGTCGTTACTCGGATTCGTGCCGGCCGTAACCTCGACGACGTCCTTGCCAAGTGGTCCCGGCGACGGATGCGCGAGAGTCACTTTGCTGCTGGTAGTGGTCCAGTCCTCGAATTGACCTGTAATCCCCGTGGGCTTCATAACGCCCTTGAGTTTCTGGGTCGTCTCGACCACCACGACGTCGGGTGGATCTGACGTTCCGTCCTCCGCCTTGACCACCACGCCGTAGACGGTCATCTTGTGTGGATCACCGGGGAACGCGGTGGCCGCTCCGTCCGACTTGAAATTCGGTACGACCTCCACGTCCTCGATCGCATCGCTCGGGTCGTCGCCGGCATTGACCTGCGCGATCTCTTTGCCGAAGAGTCCCCACCAAGCGTACGAGAAGGTCACTTTGGAGCTAGTAGTCGTCCAATCCTCGAAGCTGCCCTCGACGCCATCCGGCTCCAGGATCCCTTTCACCTCCTCCTGGTCCCCAACCGCCACGTATTCGGGCGCATCGTCGGACTCATCTGCCTTCTTGTAGAGAATTCGGTAGACGGTCATCTTATGTGCTTGATCCGTTCCGCCCGCGGCGAAGTTGAACGAGGCGAAGCCGTGGGCGGTCTTTCCACCCACCAGGCTGACTACGACATCGACGTCCTGGTCATCGACTGCGGCGCTAGGATCCTGGCTGGCCGGTTTTACGAGGGTATTCTGGGAGCTGGCGGGATCGAACATCAGCTTCGGGCCTCCGGACCACTGATAGCCGGTAGCCATCGCCGTTCCATTCGGCGCCTGCTCGGGAATCACGAGCGCCGTCAGCGCTTCAGAGGGAAGTGGAGGTCCCGCTGCCGGCTCGACTGGCAGGTACTTGGGTGGAGACGCCCCTGCGTCGGACCCATCGTTTCTGCGGATGAGCACCCCGACAATGCTGACGTCGCGCTCGGCGGATGCGATAGTTCCCCACCACCAGAATCGAGCGATCCACACATGGAAGGTGTAGTTGCCAGGCCAGAAGGTCTTGGTGGTGTTGCGCGTGGTTCGTGTGTATGGTCCTAGCGTAGCCGAGCTGCCGTCGTCGTAGTCCACGTGAACCAGGTATTCAAACTCAAGGTGTTCCTCATTATCTCGGGTGTACACGGCGCCGGGGTCGGGCGAATCGGCCGAGGGCGTCGTGATTTCGATCTCAACGTTCACGACGGCTCGGTCACCGGCCTGTAGATCGATGAACTCCGGCGGCCAGAATTCAACCGTGGCGCCGCCGTTGTTGCCGCCGGAGATCAAGTATCCGGCCGCCCCGGTGCTCGGATTCATGTCGATCCAACCCGTCCCGCTCCACTCGCCCGTCGCCGGGGTGCCCACCGTCATGGGATCGGCAGGGAAGGTCACGACGTTCCCGCCCAGAATGGCATTCTCAATCGCATTGCGGACCGATGCCGGCTGCGTGTTCGCCGGCAAGGGGAGGCTGCCCCATCGCTTGTACACCGTTACGCCCGCGTCGATCGCGAGTTCCAGGATCTTGATCGTGCTGACCGAATCCTGGCCAAAGCCCATCTCGAAGATGTGGTGCTCCCACACCGACCCGTCGGCGCCGCCGATGATCAGAAAATCCGTAGGCTCTTGCTCACCCGGCACCCCGAACCGATCGACCGGCCAGACGCCGACGATGCTGCGATCGGCATCTACTCGCAGGCCCTTCCAATCGAAACCGCCGGCCGTAACCGTGACGACATTCTCGAGAATCGCGCTGGTCACGCCGGTGGTGACATAGCTGTGCATAAGGGCGCCGAGCCGCAGATCGGCGTTGCGCACGCTTGCCATGTAGTCCATCGCCGTGTCGTAGAGTAACGGGAGCGTGCCTTCCAGATCGTCCGCGGGCGGCGCGACCAGCAACCCTTCGGAAGCACCCTCGACCGCAAGCCCAAGAGCCTGTGCGGCACCGCAGATGATCACGTTGGATATTGCGGGCACCACGTTTTGCGGCAACCCCTGCCCATTGACCGGAGCCAGGAAGTGGACGTCGGACGAGTGCTGCACTCCCATCCCAAGACCCGCGGCGCCGATGGCCACCTGCGCTCCCTCCACGCGGAGCACGGGCTTGAGGTTCACGGTCGCTGGCGGCGTGGCGTATATCCCACCATTGACGTCGATTATGGCTTCGTCCGCCGGTGTGGCGCCCACATAATCAACCGTGATCCGACGGCCGGCGATCTCCGGCAGGTTCATCGTGTGGTCAATCAAATTCGTCGCGCCGTCGTGCAGGTGAACGCGAATCTGATACCGGCGATCGGTCGGGATATCGCTGAACACCGAGTCCCTTGATCGAACGACGTATGGCAGCGAGGCGGGGAGAAGGCCCAGGTTCTCCGCCACGAGTTCATGCTTGCGCATCACGTCGTTCACCGTCATTCCGAGATGATTGACATCGAGATAATCCTGGATGTCCTGTTCGAGCAACGCGACGATTGTCTCTGTCCGGGGCAGCGTTACCCCCGCGTCCGATGGATCCCAGTATTCGTCGACAACGTTCTGAGCATCGAGCCCCATCTCCTCCGGGATATCGAGCCCAGCGGACACCGAAGTCAGGGAGAACGCCGGGTCCAAGGGCACCCAAGTCGGACTCCCGTAACCACGCGGGACGTACGCTTCGACCCACACGCGCCGGCACCGTGTGGCCACCACGTCCGGACCACTCACGATCGAGACTCCCTCCAGGCCCGTCGTGAAGAGGATGCTCCCCGCCACCCGCGCATCATCCACCGCAAGCCAGCTTGTGACGCGTTCGACAGGCATCTCCACCATGCCGACCGCGTAACGAGCGGGGATGTTGGAGGCGCGCAGAAATGCGATCAGTAGGCTGGCGAGGTCATAGTCGTTACCGGCCCGCTGCCGCAACGTCTCGACGGAACCCTTCTGCGACCCATAGTAGGCCTGGAACGCGCACTCATTGCGGACGAACTCGTACATTGCCTCCACCGTGCCGAGTTCCGTGGCTTTGTCGATGATCTCCTGCGTAATCTGAACGTCGATCGTGGGTTCTAGGTCGCCCGGCACCGGTGGCATGGCCGCCGCCTGGCCACCTACGTCCACCACAGGAGCATACGGGTCCAGCTCCATGCTCGGCGCTTCTAACGGTTCGACGAGCTGCCATTGCGGTGTCGACCTCGTATGCGGACAAGGTCGATTCGCCTTGGCTCGCGCCTCCTGAATGCGCCCGCTCAGGGTCCCGTCGTCGGCCACCGGTCGCCTTACAGGTTCGTCAGCAAGAGCCGCGCCGGCGAATCGGCTTTCCGGGCCACAGAACAGTAAGGCAGCGGCTGCCGCACACATAAACGGACGAAGTAACGAACGTGTAGTGCTCATCTCCGTGCTCTCCCTGATTTGTCAGTAGCTCAGCGGCCCTGCCGATTCTAGACCCCTGTACTGGTCCAGCGATTCTTGCGCCACGCCCTGTTACTCGTAACGCCTCTCCCTTCAAGGTGTAAGCTTGTCTCTAGCCGTACTTGGTGGCAACATGGCCAGACAGTGAGGGCCTCCGCCGAATCGGGAGAAGACGACACTGGAGACACGCGTGCGCATGTGGACAGGCCAACGGAAAAAAACAAGGATGCGTGTCGATTGGCCATTCACCAAAAAGTACGAATGTACCGGACTATCGAAACTCCATCCATCAATCGAGCCGTGACGGAGGGCCAGGTCAATCTCGAACGATGCCACGGCAGCTACCGGTGCCGAGTCGCGGCTGTAGCTCCCTGGATCACGCTTTCAGCAGCCACAGGGCACGACCGCCTCACCGGGTGGGAAGGGCAACCGGCAACCGGCATGGCCGGGCGTCAATGTCCAGCGCAATGTCGTAGCAGTAGAGACCGTTCATCGAAAGCAGGATCTCGATCGACGGGAACGCGTTACTGCCGTTGACAAGACCGCTGTCGAAGTGCGTCAGCGCTTCACCGTCCACACTGAGTTCGAGTTCCATCCGGTGGATCCAGCCGGCAACCCCGGAGATCCTCGTGTATCTTCCGAAGCCGTCGAACCTGGAACTTGGCGGCTCGAAGGCCGAGAGAACGCGCCAATCCGCGTTTACCACGCCGTACTCGATGACGGTGCCGTGGTCGGCCAATTCCACCAACGCGAACGAGCCGCGCAGCGGCTGCGGCTCGATGATCGGGCAATCACACGGATCCCAGCACCCTTCCTGATATGTGCTTGGGTAACCCAGACGGTAGCAGACGACCTCACGGGGCGGGACGGGAGAGGCCTCGACGTCGATCGCGATGTCGTAGCAGTACAGGTCGTTCATCGAAATCGTAAGGCCGGTGATGTCGGGGAAGTTGCCGCCGCCGTTAACCAGACCACTGTCAAAATGAGTAACCTCGCCACCGTTGACGCTCAAATCGAGTTCGAGTTGGTGCATCCATCCAGCCACACCCGAAATTCGCGTGTAGATTCCCGATCCTGTGATCCGTATTTCCGCAGCGCCTTGCGACACGTACCAGTTGACGTCGCCGACGTCGTAAGTGAAGAACGTGCCGCCTTGATCGCGCGGCGTCAGGACGAACGTCCCTCGTATGTCGTCGCTGAACCAGATTGGGCACAGACACGGCGGGAAGCAGCCTTCCGTATACGTCGCGTCATCATTGAGCCTGTAGACCGTGCTGCTTGAGATCGATACGCCTGTGTCAACAGCCAACGCCTGCGTAAAGCCCATCAATCCGATCGCGATTGCTGCGGCGTACGTGATGTAGTTCTTCATACCGCCGTCCCCTTTCGTGTAGTTTCTAAGAACGCGACCGACGCCAGAATCCGCAGATTGAGGTGATCACCGACGGACGACAACGCTGGCACTTCGACCGAAAAGACCCCACCGGTAGCCGAGTGAATCGGGTCTAGGCAATGGACCGGTATTCGAGTCACTTCCTTAATCGGCGGTCTGTCATTCTCGTGAGGTCCGAGGAGTACCGCTACCGGGTTTTCCCTGACAGCCCGAGAATGATGTCGGAGCGAATCTCGAGCGGACGCGACCGGTCGGTTTTTCGGCACCGCCGGCTCGGGCCCGGAGGCGCGGCGGCCAGTAGAAGAATCAGCGTCCGGGAAAGGACGCTGGCGACGTTCTGGGGAGGTAATAGGCTGGATCCACACGGCTTTCCGGGGTCTGTTTGGGGTCAACCACCCCGCAACTCCCGCGGAGCGCCAACGTAGCGCCACCGTAGCGCCAGTGTAGCGCTTTCCAGGACCCGTGTTCTCGCCCCGAAAAACCGCGTTCATGAGGCCGTGAGGCTGGTTCTCGGACTGGAGTTCCTGCTCGACACGCAGGAGGTCACAGGTTCAAGTTCTGTATCGCCACTTCCCGTAAACCACTCCTACACAACAACTTACGTCCTCCCGGGCTGGCCCGAATCTGCGCAAAATCGACCGAAAACGGCGTCTGGGGTCTCAATAGGCTCTTCCAGCGAAAAGTCACAGGTTGGTGTGTTGGTCCAGCGTTTCTTGCGCGGACGATCATCTTGAGCTGCCGGCCTTCTTGTGGGCGAAAAACGCGCTCGAAGCCGCGCGTCTGAGGTAGCGAACAAACTCGCCAGCGAGACCAGCAACCTGCGTGCAGACGTTCTCCGTTAGATCAACAGCAATCGGCCGGCGAATCTAGGCGGCACGTCTCAATGAGACGATCGGCAAGTGTTGTCTTGCGTCAAGGAAGTCGACGTGGATTGCGAATCGATCGCCCGGTTGCCCCGCGACGAGCGTAACGGGTTTCGCGCACGGCGACGGGCGAGGCCATCGTCTTCGCGGTTCTATGCGTGGTAGTCGGTTGGCTGGCTGCAATCGGAAGTAGACTTCGTCGGGCGTCTTTCCGTCGAGTGTCGTGTGTGGGCGACACCTGTTGTACCACGCGAAGAAGGAACCGACTTCCGCGCGAAAGCGTGCTCGGTTCGGTGGAATCAGGATCCTGCGAGTGGCTTCGTCCTTCATGGTCCTGATGAAGCGTTCGACAACTGCGATGCTTCCGTGTTTCCCGACGGCGCCGTACCGCGGTCGGATTGCCTTGCGCCGGCACCACCGTTTGAACGCTTCGCACCAGAAGATGCTGTCCTTGTCGCAGATGAGATGCCGCGGCGTCGCATTCGCCCGAGCGATTGCCTTTCCAATAAACGCGCGTACGGCAGACGATCTGGGCCGCCCTGGAAAAACGGCGAAGCCCATCGACCGGCGCGAATAGTGGTCGATGATCACGGCCAACCACCAGCAGAACGGCCAGCATTGCGGCACCGCGCAAGGTAGCCACGGCGCCCAGAAACCGCCACCTGTGGACACAGCAGTGAAGTCGATGTGCCAGACGTGATTCGGCTCTCTCGCCGTAACCACGCGACCGGTCGATGCGGCTGCCGTATGTGGCTCCGGACGTGGCGGTTCCTTGAGGATCCGTGCGACCGTCGTCACACTGAGATGCAGTCCAGCGCGGCAGAGTACCTGAGCGTTCTTGACCTTGCCCAGCATCGGGCACAACGTCTTGAGCCGTTGCACGGCGTAGCGGACGAACTCGGGGAACTTGTTCACCGGTTCACGGATCTGCACAAGCGCATCGGCTCTTTGCTCGTCGAGCCGTTTCATCCAGGACGCGATCGTAGCGGCCGTCACAAGAAACGCATCAGCGGTTTGCCGGCCGCTCCATCCGTGGGCGGCGCGCAGCTCCAGAATGGCCAATCGTTCGGTCGGTGCATAATGTGGCCGGTTTGGCGCGGCGACCCGTTTCATTCGGGCATCCTTGACGCGGAGTTCCTCGGTCAGCAAGGCCACATGTGGCCTGAGTCGATGGTTCTCCGCCTTCAACCGCACTCGGGCAACTTGACAATTGGCTGCCCAACTCCTCGTGTAGTTCGTCGCGAATTGGGCCGGCGAGATCACGTGCAACACGGCCGACCTGACACGGCCGGGCCAACCACGCGGTAGCGGCGTTTTGAACGGTTCTGCTTGCTTGGCCATATTGCCTCCAGGGATTGCCGGAGGCCGTCATAACAGCTTACGCGGGAAGGCATTATGTCCGATCCTGGACGGCGCAAGAATCGCTCGACCAACACACC
>JAJDDX010000170.1 GCA_029260055.1 Phycisphaerae bacterium | reverse complement strand
CCTTGATCGTGCCGCCGAATCGGCCCATCGGAGTCCGCACCGCGCTGATCGCTACAATGTCGCTCAGTTCCATGACGTACTCCTAGATGTACTGCCCGCCGTCGACCTGAATCACCTGACCGGTCACGTGCCGTGCCGCCTCGCTGCATAGAAACGCCGTCACCTCGGCCACCTCTTCCGGCTTGCCGAGCCGACCCAGCACGATCTCCGCTAGTGCCGCGTCGATGATCTTCGCCGGGGCGTCCTTCATCATGTCCGTTTCGATCAGGCCCGGTGCCACAGCATTGACGTTCACGCTCGCTCGCCCCAGCTCTCGCGCGAGCGACTTCGTGAACCCGATGATCCCCGCCTTCGACGCACAGTAGTTCGTCTGCCCGAACTTCCCGCGAAGCCCGTTGATCGACGTGACGTTGACGATCTTGCCGGAGCCCTGCTCCTTCAAGATGCCGACAGCCGCCCGGGTGTAGTTGAAATAGCCCTTCAGGTTGACCTCCATCACCTGGTCCCACTGCTCTTCCGTCATCTTCCAGATGACGCCGTCGCGGTTGATACCCGCGTTGTTGACCAGGATATCCAGCCCGCCGAACGCCTCGAGGACCTCACCGACCATGCGCTCCGCATCCGCGAAGCTTGCCACGTCCGCCTTGACCGCCAGGCCCTTGCGACCCATGGCCTCGATGTCCGCGACGACCTGATTCGCTTCCATATCGTGCTTGCGATAGTTGATCGCCACGTCGGCGCCCTGGCGACCCAGCTCACGCGCGATCGCCGCGCCGATGCCAAGGCTGCCGCCCGTTACGATTGCTCTTTTGCCTTTAAGTGTCATCTTGTTGTCTCGCTATTGGGCTATGCCAGGCCGGCGCCACACTTGCCACAGAACTCGAAATGGGACGGGATGCCCTTGGCATCACACTTGGGACACTGCTTGGCGTACGGCCCCCACAGGAACTCGCTCGACCCGTTCGGGTCGGCCGCCCGCTCACGCATGCCCACGTAGTCCGCCTTGCGCTTCTCCACGAAGGCCGTCATGCCCTCGTGCGGCTCCAGGCTGGTATAGTGGACGCTGAGCCAGTCGCGTGCGTGTCCGACCGTGCCATGCCACGCGGCATCCTTCCAGTAGTTCACCTGAGCCTTGGTGTAACGCGTACACTCGGCGAACTTGTGGACGATCTGGTCGCACAGGTCCGCCACAACCTCGTCGACGCGCGACATGTCAATCGAATAGTCATCCGTGCCCTTCAGTGCCTTCTTGATGTCGCCCGCAGTCGCGCGACGCTCGAACGGCTGATCCCACGGGTCGGTGTTCCAATCCGCCAGGAACGTCCGCCCGCCGGTGAACTTCGTGATGAACTCGCCATCAGGACCCTTGACCGTCGGCACGACGATGTTGACCAAGCCCATCGACAGCGATGTAAAGGACGGATAACGCTGATTCAGGAACAAGATACCGCGGGCGGTGCGATCGCCTACCGTCACCGGCAGCCACTGCGTCGAGCCGCCGCATGCCACGGAGCCGACACCCGTACCGACCTGTGCGATAAACGCGTGCTCGCTCATCACGCCGAGATCACACGCAAGCTGGCTCTCGTTGCCGCCGCCGACCGCCATACCGTTGAGCCGGGCGATGACCGGCTTCGAGCAGTTGGTGATCGACTCGATGTAGTTCTTGAAGCAGCACATGTACTTCCAGTAGTCGCGCGGCTTCTGCGTGTATTCCTTCTGATATTCCTTCACATCGCCGCCCGTGCAGAACGAGTGGTGACCGGCCGACGTGAAGACCACGACCGCCACGTTGTCATCCCACGACGCGTCCTGGAACGCGGCCGCGAGTTCCTGCAGCGCCGGCGTGCTGTACGCATTGAAATTGTGCGGGCGGTTGATGGTCACTCGGGCGACCCAGCCCTCTTTCTCGTACTGAACCTCTTTGAATTCGAACGACGCTGGTTTGCGGGCGGGAAACATGCTCATGACGGGCCTCTCCGCATAGGTACGCGCTGGGCAGCCACCTTCGGCGTGCCAAGCATACACTCAGTTGACCGAACGGACGTTCGGTCGACGATCTGACGAAAACCGCACCGATAACGCGCGCTCCCGCCACCTACTCGACCTCCGGCCCGAATACGATTATCAGCGATAACAGTGCTGTGTCAACGCCTTTTTTCGGATGTAGGAGGTTGACAAACGGCCGATCAACGTGCATATTGGTTTGCGCGATCGTCCGCTTGAACGGGAACCAAACTGGACGTGATCAACAAGAAACCTGAACGCATGTTCGAACCCGACCAGCCCGCAGCCGCAGAGAACAGAACCTCCGAACTGCGCGAGACTTACGACGACCGGCTCAACCACATCCTGGCCGTCGCCACCACCCTGATCGCCCAATCCGGCTATGAAAGAGCCTCGATGCGGGCCGTGGCGAAGGAGGCCGGGATCAGCCTCGCGGGCATTTACCACTATTTCGACAGCAAAGAGAAAATGCTGTTTCTGATCCAATTCCGGACATTCAACTCCCTTCTGGGCAACCTGAGAGAGAAGCTCCACGGGGTGGAGGAGCCGGTGGAACAGCTTCGCGTCATGGTCCGGGCCCACGTGTGCTACTTCGCAGCCAACATGCCGGCGCTGAAAGTCTGCTCGCACGAACTCGAGTCGCTCGCGGGACCGGCCTACGAGCAGACGCGGCTCATCCGGCGCCAGTACTACGAACTATCCCGCGACATCGTCACTCGTGTGCTTGATGTACACGCCCCTGACTGTGCCATAGACCGGCATGTCGCCACCATGGCCCTGTTCGGCATGCTGAACTGGCTCTACCGATGGTACAACCCGGCGAAGGACCGCTCACCCGCAGGCCTCGCCAACCAGATCATCGAGATGTTCCTGAACGGCGTCCTGGGGCCGAAGGTCGAAGAGGACCGAGTGGAACGAGCGGCGTCATAAACGGCACCACTCCAAGCTCAACCGTAACTCGGGGCCATACTCCACCCGGGACCGGGTGAGCAGGACGAGTTTGAACTAGGAGCACAGGCGTGTACGTACCTGATATCGAGATGCACGAGGCCGCCAACCTCGAGGAGGCGTCCGCCCTGCTAACGCAACATGCACCCGACGTGCGCGTGCTGGCCGGCGGCACCGACCTCCTGGTCGACCTCAAGACCGGACGAGCCTCGTACGCCCACCTCGTGTCGATATGCCACATCGCCGACTTGCACGGCATCAGCGAAACGCCCGACGGACTGCGAATCGGTGCGCTGACTACAGTTACGCAACTTGCCAATAACCCGATCGTCCGGGAACGCTTCGCCCCTCTGCTGGACGCAGCCACCAAGATGGCCGCCCCGCAAGTGCGTAACGCCGCTACCGTCGGCGGCAACATCGTCAGTGCCGTCCCCTGTGCCGACCTGCCGCCGATCCTTATGACCATGAACGCGTCGGTGGAGACATGGTCGCCGGAAGGCACGCGAACGCTCCCGCTCGATTCCTTCTTTGTCGGCGTGCGACAGACCCAACTACGCCCCGATGAACTGCTGACCGCCGTCATTGTGCCGCACCAGCCCAAGGGATTCGGTGCCGCCTACGCGAGGTTCGCCCTGCGGGAAGGCAACGCCATCGCCGTCGCCGGCGTGGCCGCCAGCCTGCAACTGGGCGGCGACGTGGTCAGTGACGCCCGCGTCGCCCTGGGTGCCGTCGCCCCGATCCCGAAACTCGTCGAGTCAGCCCGCGAGGCTCTCGTCGGCAACGCGGCTGACGAGACCGCCTTCCAGCAGGCAGCAACCCTGGCGATGGAAGCAGCCGAGCCGATCTCCGACATTCGCGGCTCCGCCGACTTCCGCAGGGAGGTCGTCGAGGTCATGGCCAGACGGGCGCTGCAGACCGCCCTTTCGCGAGCCAAGGAGGGCCACCGATGATCGTCCCGCTGCAACTCACGATAAACGAACAAACCTACACCGTCGCAGCCGACACGAGCGAAACGCTTCTCGACGTCATGCGCGACAGGTTGAACCTGACCGGCACGAAGAAGGGATGCAACGTCGGTGACTGCGGCGCATGCACCGTGCTTATCGACGGCGTCAACATGAACAGTTGCCTGCTGCTCGCCGTTCAGATGCAGGGCAAGGCAATCACGACGATCGAAGGACTGGCGAAAGACGGTGAGTTGACACCCGTTCAGACCGCGTTCGTCGAGGAAGGCGGCATCCAGTGCGGCTACTGCACGCCGGGAACCGTCATGTCGGCTACGGCGCTGCTCGAGGATAACCCGAGCCCGACCGACGACGAGATCAAGGAAGCCCTCGCCGGCAACCTCTGCCGCTGCACGGGCTACACCGGAATCATGCGCTCCGTCAAGCGATGCGCGAACCGCAAGGACGACGGCACCTGTGATAAGCGAACCACATCGGCACCCGGCGACGGCGACGCCAAGGGCAAGCCGGGCGACCCGGGCCCCAAACGCGGCCACTCCACCGTCGGCGTCAGCATTCCGCGCGTCGATGCGGTCGACAAGGTCATGGGTCGCGCGCAGTACACAGCCGACATCAACCTGCCGAACATGGTCCACGGCAAGATCCTCGGCTCGCCGATCGCCCACGGACGCATCAAACGGATCGACACGTCCAAGGCGGAAGCACTCGAAGGCGTGCTGGCTGTCATGACCGGCGACGACGTCCCCGATACACAGTACGGCGTCTCGCCGCCCCGCTATGACGAATACATCCTCGCGAAGAAACACGACAAGGTCCGCCACGTCGGCGACGAAGTGGCAGCCGTCGTCGCCGTCGACGAGAAGACCGCCGAGAAGGCCATCGCGCTCATCGAGGTGGAGTACGAGGAACTGCCCGTCGTGCTCGATCCGTTCGACGCGATCGCAGAAGGCGCCCCGCTCCTACACGAACGCTATGAGCGGAACGTCAACACGCACGTCGACCACCTATTCGGCGATATGGACAAGGGTTTCGCCGAGTCGCACCACGTGCGCGAGGAGACATTCACCGGAAACAGCATCTACCAGTGCCCGCTCGAGCCGCACGCAGCCATCGCCGACTGGGACCCCGACGGCACGCTCGTGCTCTATTCCTCCACCCAGGTGCCGCACTACGTGCAGTACATGATGGC
>JAJDDX010000169.1 GCA_029260055.1 Phycisphaerae bacterium | reverse complement strand
GCGCGTCCACGAGATCTTTCCACGCGCACGGCAGGTCGGTGCCCAATTCGGCGTCATGCTGGTTCGTTACCGAGGGCATGACATCGAAGTCGCCACGTTCCGGAGCGACGGCACCTATTCCGACGGTCGGCACCCGGATTCCGTGACGTTCGGCAGTGACACCGAGGACGCGCGGCGGCGGGACTTCACCATCAACGGGCTCTTTTACGATCCTGAGCAAGACCGGCTCATCGACTATGTCGACGGACGGGCGGACCTCGATGCCGGAATCGTTCGAACGATCGGGGACCCGGTCCGCCGCTTCGAGGAGGACCACCTTCGCATGCTCCGCGCGTTTCGATTCGCCGCGAGATTCGACTTCTCCATCGACGAGGACACTTTCGAGGCTATTCAGCAGCACGCCGGTTCACTTGCGCTCATCAGTGCGGAGCGGACCTGGCAAGAACTTGAAGCGATCCTGAGTGCGCCGACTCGCGCGGTCGGCTGGTCGCTCGTCGTAGGGTCCAAACTGCATCGCTTTCTCGCGCCGTCCTGGGACTGCGCCAACGACGATCATGAGAGAACGAACCGGGTGCTCGCGGCACTGCCCGCCCACCCGGTCAGCGCCTCCCTGGCGCTCGCCGCCGTGCTGTGGCCGCGCACGCCGTCGCAGGTGGCCCCTATCTGTCGTGATCTGCGTATAAGCAATCGCCGGACGGCGTCCGTCTCTTGGCTCTTGAAATCGTTGCCGGCCGCGTGCGACGAAAGCGCACTGGAACTGGCTGACCTGAAAATGCTCATGGCGAACGAGCACTGGCCCGAATTGCTGTGGCTGTTGCGCGCGCATCTGGCAGCGTCGGACCAGGCTTCAGACGCCTACCACCGACTGGTTGAACGATCGTCGGTCGTTCCGCCCGAGGCGATCTGCCCGCCTCCGATGATCACCGGTGATGATCTGTCGACGTGGGGCCTGAAGCCCGGGCCGCAATTCGGCAGGATCCTCAACGCGGTCTACCGGGCGCAACTCAATCAGAAGATCACTACCCTTGAAGAAGCCGCAGAGTTGGCACGAGCATTGGCCGGCCCGTAGCCGGGCTAGGCGCCGCCCAACGCGTCGATGCGATCGTGGACGCTGCCGACGGTGCTGAGTCTGAGCCCGAAGTTCTCCCCCACCTTGACGGCCAGCCCGCTACCGATCGGACGATCGGCGACGCTCAGGGTAAGGTCCGCCTCGAAGGAGACGTCGAACTCGATGATGCTGCCCACGGTAAGAGACAAGATCGACTCGATACTCATGGGACGCTCAGCTAGCGTGACGGCGACGGGGACCGACAAGTGGAGTATTCGGTCGAGTTCCCGTTTCGGCGGTGCCGCGCCCGGCGGACGCGATGCCGTGGCGGTGGCTGCGCCGGCGGACATGCCGTCCTCGCCGCCACCCGCCGTCGAATCAAGATCAGGTTGCGAATCGCTCATTCGAGCTCTCGCCCAGTGCCGTTTCAGCGCGCAGGCCATCCGCGCGACGTCCTACCACTTATCGGCCTTTTGCGCGAGGTGTCTTGAAGGAAGGTGTCGCCGCGGCTAGTACTGCCGGACGACGATACAGGCGTTGTGGCCGCCGAAACCGAAGGAATTGCTCATTCCCACGTCGATTTTCCGATCCCGAGCGGTGTTCGGACAGTAGTCGAGATCGCACCCCTCACCGGGGTTGTCCAGATTGACCGTCGGCGGAACGGTGGATTGCTGCATGGCCCGAATCGTAGCGATGAGTTCCACGCCGCCGCTCGCCCCCAGCGTGTGCCCTACCGCCCCTTTAGTGCTGCTGACCACGAGTTTCTTCGCGGCGGGTCCGAACACTTTCTTGACGGCGATGGTTTCAGCCACGTCGCCCAGCGGCGTGCCCGTGGCATGAGCGTTGATGTAGTCGACCTGATCCGGCGCGAGCTGCGCATCTTTCAGGGCCGCCCGCATGGCAGCGGTCGCGCCGATCCCCTCTTCGCTGGGCTGCGCGATGTGAAGGGCATCCGAGGAAGCACCAAAACCGACGACCTCGGCGAGGATCGTCGCTCCACGCCGCTTCGCGTGCTCGAGTTCCTCGAAAATCAGCGCCCCCGCCCCTTCGCTCAGCACGAAACCGTCGCGATCACGATCAAACGGACGAGAAGCCCCGGCGGGATCGTCGTTCCGGGTGCTCAGGGCCTTCATCGATGCGAATGCCGAGAGTGCCAACGGCGTGAGTCCCGCTTCCGAGCCACCGGTAAACACGACGTCCGCGTCGTTGTGTCGAATGTAGCGAATCGCTTCGCCCATCGCGTTCGTAGCTGAAGCGCACGCGCTGCTGACCGCAAGGCTGGCGCCTCGTGCGCCGTAGGCGATCGAGATGTTTCCGGAAGCGGCATTGACCATCAGCTTCGGGATCGTGAATGCCGAAACCTTGCTCGGGCCCTTCGTGGCCAATCGCCCCATCTGATCCGAAAGCTCGTTGAGACCGCCGATACCCGTGCCGAAAACGACGGAGACGCGCTCCGGGTCGACCTTGGACATATCGAGCCCGGCGGTCTTGACCGCCTCGTCGAAGGCGATCATCGCAAGTTGGACGAACGGGTCGAGCCGTTTGACGAGCTTTCGATCAAGGTAATCGCCGGGATTGAAGTCGGGAATCTCGCCGCCGATGTGCACGTCGAAATCGGTCGTGTCGAACAGCGTCACCGGGGAGAGCGCGCGCCGCCCCTCGACGATTCCATCCCAGAGCCTGTCAACCGTTACACCGAACGGCGTGACAGCGC
>JAJDDX010000168.1 GCA_029260055.1 Phycisphaerae bacterium | reverse complement strand
CCTCGACCTTGATGAAGGGCGCATTGACCAGGCCGGCCAGCCTCCGTGCGATCTCGGTTTTGCCGACACCGGTGGGCCCGATGAGGATCATGTTGCTAGGCCCAACCTCGTCGCGGAGATCATCCGGAAGCTGACGGCGTCGCCAGCGGTTCCGAATGGCAACGGCAGCCGCGCGCTTGGCGGCGGTCTGCCCGATGATGTACTTGTCGAGTGCTTCGACGATCTGTTTGGGTGTTAGCTCGGTCATGGTGTGTGGTGTATTCGTTTTGGATCAGTCGATCGTCTCGACGACGATATCGTGGTTCGTGTAGACGCAGATGTCGGCGGCGATGTGCAGCGCCTTATCTACGATCTCCTTGGCGTCCAGCTCCGTGTGACCCAGCAGGGCACGAGCGGCGGCTGTCGCGTACATGCCGCCCGATCCGATGCCGATCACGCCGTCACTGGGCTCGATCACGTCACCCGACCCGCCGAGCATGAGCGTCGTGTCCTTCGACACGACCACCAGCAGCGCTTCGAGGCGTCGCATAGCCCGATCGGTCCGCCACTGTTTGGCGAGTTCGATGGCCGCCCGACGGACGTTCTTCTGATGCTGTTCGAGTTGGGCCTCGAATCGCTCGAGCAAGGCGAAGGAATCAGCCGCCGAGCCCGCGAAGCCACAGAGCACTTTGCCTTCGGCAAGCGGCCGAATCTTCCGTGCGTCCTGCTTGAGCGTGGCTTGGCCGAGCGTTACCTGTCCATCGCCACCGATGGCCACGGTATCGCCGCGACGGACCGATAGGATCGTCGTCGACCGGATCTGTTCGGATTGATTGCGATGAGGCATGTTTTCCGCGTCCTTTCGAGGGGCAGGACGGTACAAGATCACGCCGCCTTTTGCAACCGACGGCGTGCGGCGGTAGGGTTCGTACCGGTGCGGTGAGAAAGGCTATCGAGGTGCCGCCAGTGACTGCGACGGGCCACTCCATCCCACGCGACAAGTTCAGACGGCGATCCGCGCGCCTATTGGGTGTACTTGCTTTGGCGCCGCTGCTGCTTGTCGGTTGTCACGAGTCCCCGGTCCCCTCGACGAATGAGAACACCGCAGCCGACCCGAAGCCCCCCGCCGTCGAGGTCAAGCCGGAACCGGTCCCCACACGGGTCACGATCCAGGTCCAGGGTACTGACCCGAACCAATGGCTCAGCATTCTGGCGGTCAAGAAGGATCGTACCGGCGGATGGGCCACGGGGTCTTTCGATGAGAAGCGCAACCGCCTGACCATTCAGACGAAAGACGTGACGGCGTTTTCGGTCGACACGAACCGCATCCCGATTCGATGGCAGAAGCTCGTGGTGCTCAGCCTCGACGGACGCAGGACCGAACTGAAGAAACGCGACGCCGCGATCCTGCACTTCACACTCGACGAGCACGCACAGTGGGTCGTGCTCGAACCGTAGTCAGGGCGCGTCGCCGAGCTGCGCCTCCGCTCGGCGAATCTCCTCTTCGATGCGCCGCCGCTCGTGATCGCGCAAGCCGCGGATGACTTCCCAGTCGGGCCGGGCGTCGTCGAGTTCGAGCGCGCGGCGATAGGAAGCGACCGCGGCACGGAGATGGTCTCGGCCCCCGGCTTCGCCCCCTTTGGCCTTCATCGTTTCGGCGACGCACAGATGGCTCTGCGCAGCGGCGACGTGTCCCGCCGGGTCAGTGGGATACAAGCGCAACACTTGGCCCGTGAGATTGAACGCCGTCAGGTGATCATCCAACAAGCCCGTGTGCGCCGCCTTCGCCGTGTGGATTTGCGCCAAGAGTCGGGCGAGCGAAATGCTCTTGGGGTCACGCCGCGCTGCTTCGGCGGCCGACGCTGCCGCCGTCGCGAAGGCTCGGTCCCGCAGCGGTGGCGCCGCTTCGGCGACCGCGAACCACCACGCCGCCCGCATGGCGCAGGCCGTCGGGTCCAGCGGATCGGTGTCGTCTGCGGCCGTGAACTGCCGATCCACACTATCCACCGTAGTCGGGCCTTGCCCGAGCAATCCGGCAAGCGTCGTCGCCCGATCCACATGATGCGCGGAGCGTGCTACTGGCAGCACGGCGAACACAACGACCCCCAACGTCATTGCGGCCGAGAGAACGGCAGGCCAAGGACGCCGAGTCGGCGCGTCGCCGAGCGCTTCAGCCGGACCCGGCAACCGTTCGGCGATGCAAATGGCCAGTAGCGCGAATAAGGTCGTGGCTGTGCCCGGCACGAAGGTCGCGAAGTTGATCATGTCGTGGAGCATGAAGGCAAACAGGCCGATCGCGATTCCGCCGCTGAGCCATACGTTCCTCTCCTCGTTCGCGGTCGGCGCGAACAGCCAGAAACCGATACCCCACGCCAGCCCCATGGTGACGGTGGTGTAGTAGAGGAAGTCCGGATCGGTGATTCCCGCCAAGGGAATCCGCGCAGCGAGCATGGCACATCCAACCGCAGCCGCCCAGACGAGCGCCGGGCCGCGCGGCACATGTTCGCTGCTAGCTCCCCCGCCGCTGGGCTCGGGTAAGATCGGACGGGTGACGGTACGCGACACGCCCGCCAGCATAACGACCAAGCCCACAAGACCGATGATGCCCCACTCGGCAATCGCCTGTACGAACAGGTTGTGTGGATTACTGACCTCTTCGGGAGCTTCGATCGGCTTGTATTGCAGGTAGTGGCGGCCGAGATTCTCGCGTCCGACGCCGGTGAGACCGTGGTCCGCGATCATATCCGCGGACGTAGTCCAATACTGCCATCGGAAGTTCAAGGAGGCTCCGGGTAGCGTGCCGTGGTACATTCCGTGCCCGGCCACAGCGAACGCGCCGGCTGCGACGCACGCCCATCCGAGAAGGAACGCCTTCCCGCGATGCGCATCGATCCACTTGCGACACACCGTCACGACGAGCCACAGGGCAAGCCCGACCACGGCGGACACGACGGCGCCGGTGCTCTTGGTCAGGGACACCGCCGCTGCCAGGATACACACGCCGATAGCGGGGCCGACGAGCCGTACCCAGCCGACCTCCGCCCGACGGCGCCACCGCGCCACCGCAAGCGACAACGCCGCGAAGCCACACAGCACGAGATAGGATCCGGTCACGTTGCTGTGCGGCAGGTACCCTTGCGCCTCGCGAGCCTGCATTCTGCGCTCGAAAAGCTCGACCTTGGGCGAATCGAGCGGCACGCCTTGGCGCGCCCAAAGGTCCTCTTTCTGTGACACGTAGTGGTCCCACGTGTCGTCGAAGCCGTAGAAGTGATCCCACAGACAGTTGGCCGATTGAGCGCACGCCGACGCCAGGATGACCGCAAGCAGGATGTTTCGCTGCCATCGGTGTGTCAGGATCTGCACCAGCGTGATGGCCAGAACCGGATAGCAGAGCCAGTCGATCGACGCGTTGATCGCGAGACGCTTGTTGCTCGCCACGAAGCACGAGACGATCGAAGCGATCAGAATGAGCGCCGTGCCCGCTTCGAGCCCGGTCTTGCGGTAGGCGCCGATTCGGCCGCGCCACCGTAAGACTGTCAGCGCCAGGGCCGACGCGAGGATCAGCACATTGAAGACCAGTGTGGCGAGCGGAGAGGGGTCGCTGACGGCACCGAGCGCGGCTGTCAGGTTGCTCTGAGCCGAGTCATACGACTCCGCCACCAGCGGGCGCAGTGCCACCAGCAGGATCAGGACGAACAACACGATGGATTGAGTCACGCGTGACACTGCTGTTTCATACGCCGGTCACCGGCTTGTAGCCGGGTAGTGCCTAGGAATCACCTGCTAAGAGCACTCGGAACGCCCGGTTCGCGACGCCCGGCTGGCCATGCCCGGTGCGCCGCCGCGTATTGGACTGGCTTGCCTGCCGGGTTACAATCCGGTTTCGGCGCTTGCGGCGGATCGGGACCATATTTTTTCGGACGTAACGACCGTTGGGTAAACGAGTTCCACCCAGCTTAACGGCCCTCGGCCGGCGCACCCTCCCCGATGAGATCGAGGTAGGCGGGACTCGCTTCCGAAAATCCCGCGTCTTCAAGAACGATTTTTTCGCCGTCACCGCCCGGTACGACGGGATCGGGGACGAGGACGGCCGCCGTGTCCTGCTCAAGGTCGGGCGTACGGCAAGCTTCCTGCTGCTGCCCATGAAGTGGACCGGACGCATGCTACGAGCCCGCGAGGAGGCCGCCTTTCGCAAGCTGGAGGATGTCGCGGGTGTCCCGAAGCTGATCGGCCGCTGGGAGCAGACGGGGCTCATCCGCGAGTTCGTCGAGGGCCACCCCCTGGCCAAGGGCGAGCGCGTCGCGGACGAATTTCACCCTCAACTGCGGGCTTTGATCGACACGATTCACGACCGCGGGATGGCCTATGTGGACCTCGAGAAGTGCGAAAACGTGCTCGTCGGGGACGACGGCAGGCCGCACCTTTTCGATTTTCAGATCTGCTGGTATCTTCCGCGTGGTTGGGGTGGCGAACTATGGCCCGCTCGGGTGCTGCGACGGTGGTTCCAGACGGGCGATCGCTACCATCTGGTGAAGTTGCAGCGGCGCACGCGGCCCGACCAGTTGTCGCCTACGATGCTCGCGGCCTCCTATCGAAAGCCGTGGTACGTGAGGTTGCATCGGTTCGTGACGAGGCCCTTTACCATCGTGCGACGCGCCGTGCTGAATCGCGTGGACCCGCGCAAGAAGCGAGGCGAGCGGGGACGCGTGAGTGATGACGAGCCCTACGGAGTGCCATAACCATGTCGCTTTCTGACGAAGATCGAGCGGAAGTCGATTCGTTCCTCGATTATGTGGCGGACTTTTCCGACAGCGATGATCGGTACGGCCTGGCCGTCCGCCTCGAGCGGGAAGACGAGTCGCTCTTCGCCACACGCTTCGAGGTCGGCCCGTCCGCATGGCTGGAGGTCGGCGTCTGGCCGTCCGTACCCGAGGTGCGCATCGGCGTCGTGACCGACGAACCGGCGACCGGCGAGGAGATCGTCGCGGGGATCGAAGCGGACGATGTCTCGCTGACCGACGCCCTGGCGGCCGCCCTGGTGGACGCGGGGCTCAACTGGCCCGAGCCGCCGATCGAAAAGGACGGGGTCACGACCGAGGAATTTCGCCTCACCACGCCGATCGAGCTCGAAGAACTCAGCGATCTCGATGTCGGGTTCCTGGACGTGCGTGACAAGTCGATGCGCTTGCTCGAGGCCTATCTCAACGTCTTCGCAGCGACCTTCCTTTCTGACGGCGACGACGAATTCGAGGACTACGACGAGGACGAGGAAGACGAGTAGCGCCACGGGTGGTAAAGCCCACGGATTGCAGTGCGCGAGCTCATGCGCGATTCGTGAGCTTGCATCTGACTCGCGGCCGTGTGCCATTGCTCTGGAGCAGTGTCTTCGTCACTTGCCGCGGTCGACCGGCGAAGCGCATTCAGGGCACAAACCGGACACATTACCCGTTAGATCGTAGCCACACCCGAGGCAAAGCCCGCGACGACGGCGACCCCGGCGACGTAGCGGGCCGCGGATGAAGGCGGATAGTGGATACGCACCGATGGCCACGGCCCCCACCGGCGGGAACCAAACTGGTGAAGCGACCTGGAACCCATTCCGCACGGTAGACCAGTTCTCGCCGGCGTCATCGTCGATCCCCCACATACAGCAAGCCCGGAACCCGCCTGCCTCGTAGAACCAGTCAGGGAGGTCTTCCTCGACGACAACGGTGACCTTCTCCGGCGCTCCCGTCCAGACGTAGAAAACGACTTCGGACGTACCCGTACGCGCGGCGGAATAGTGTGCGACGATCACCCACCCGGACAGCAGCCGAACAGTCCGATCCGGCGCCAATAGCTCAAAGAGACCCAGTCCGGCGAGCAACGATGCGACCATGCACGCGATGACGATGATGGCACTACGGATCATAGCGGCGCAAGTGTAACGCACGGATGGGTATCCGCACAGCGATCGGTTCGCAGATCCACCGCAACCGGATCCATTCGTAGCGGTCGCCGCACCACTGCTCGAGAGCAGTGGCGCGCGGCTGAAGTCATGGCTTGAGGCCTCGCCGCCGCGCCGGTAAGGTCTCGCCCATGGCCTACGACCTGACAGACAAAGTTGTGCTGATCACCGGCGCGTCGAGCGGCATCGGCCGAGCCTGCGCGATCGAGTTTCATCGTGCGGGCGCTAAGGTTGTGGCGGCTGCGCGATCACTCGACAAGCTGGAGGACCTCGCCGGCGAGATCGGCGGCGATCGTATCGCAGCCGTGCGGTTGGACGTCACGGACGCAAGCGAGCGCGAGGCTGCCATCGCCTTTGCTCGCGAGCGATTCGGGCGGATCGACGTACTCATCAACAACGCCGGTTGGGCGAGCTTCGCCTCGGTCGAGAAGATGCCCGACGAACACCTCGACCGCATGCTGGCACTGAACCTCGCAGCCCCGGTTCGGATGACCCAAGCGGTGCTTCCGAAGATGCTCGAGCGACGCAGCGGGCAGATCATCAACATCTCGTCCGTCGTCGGCAATCAGGCCATCCCGCGGATGACCGTCTACAGTTCGACCAAGGCTGCGCTGACCTCTTTCAGTACGGGCCTTCGCATGGAACTTCGGCGCACCGGCGTCGACGTGATCATGGTCGCGCCGGGCTCGACCAACACGCCGTTTTTCGAGACGGCCGCCAGTGTGGACGTGAACGCCGTTCGCGTGGCCAAGACGCAGTACACGCCGCAGCGTGTCGCTCGCGCGGTGGTCAAGTCGAGCCGTCGTCGACGTCCCGAAGTCACGCTGACGGCCGACGGCAAAGCCATCACGATCATGCGCCGCTTCTCCCACCGCCTGGCCGATTTCGCCATGTATCACTTCGCCAAGTACGGCATGCAGTCGAAGCACTAGGCGGGTGCCCCATCCTTGCGGGTGCCCCATCCTTGCGGAGCAAGGGTGGGGGACGGATAGAAGAAGCGCCGTCTCCGTTCAGAAAGCACTTCCGCCGCCGCCCTTCCCCCACCCTTCGGGAGTACCCGAAGGATGGGGCACCCGCGAAGTACGGCATGCAATCGCAGCATTAGGTCCGCAGGTCGGTGCCCCATCCTTGCGGAGCAAGGGTGGGGGACGGATAGAAGAAGCGCCGTCTCCGTTCAGAAAGCACTTCCGCCACCGCCCTTCCCCCACCCTTCGGGAGTACCCGAAGGATGGGGCACCCGCGCACCTTCGCCGCCGCGCCCTTCCCCCACCCTTCGGGAGTACCCGAAGGATGGGGCACCCGACCACGACTTCCGCGTGAGCCCACGGAGTGCAATCCGTGGGCTTGGGCACGGTAGCGTCCTTCCGTTTGGCGGACGCCGGGCGCTACGATACAATGCCTTGCCGGTCGGAAGCGGGTTCGATCAGACTTAGGCGATGGTATGCGACATGCAGCGGCGGACCGTCTATCTCGAAACCATGGGTTGCCAGATGAACGTGCTCGACAGCGAGCTCGTGCTGGGGCAACTGCGCGCACTCGGCTACGACCCCATCGCCGACATGACCAAGGCCGACGTCGTGCTGCTCAACACGTGCAGCGTTCGCGATCACGCCGAGCAGAAGGCCCTCTCCCGCCTCGGTTCGATGAAGAAACCGAAGGGGCTTCGGCCCGATATCGTCGTGGGCGTCATCGGCTGCATGGCCGAGCGCGACCCGGATGGCATCTTCACGAAAATGCCGCACGTGGACTTGGTCTGCGGACCGGCTGAGCTGAACAAGGTGCCGGCTTTGATCGAGGAAGTGCAGGCCAACCGCTCGCGCGCGGTCGCGCTGTCGCAATCGCTGTCGCGAAAGAGCACGCCGGTGCAGCGGGCGCTCGAATACGACTCGGTGGAAGCGTTGGACTTGTCGCGGCGCCCGGACCCGGACGCGCCGGTCCTTCAATCCTACATCCGCGTTCAGCGGGGGTGCGACAAGTTCTGCACCTTCTGCGTCGTACCGTTCACGCGGGGCGCCGAGCGTAGTCGCCCCGCTTCTCAGATTGTCGACGAGGCGAAGATGCTGGCCGACCGCGGCACCAAGGAGGTCACGCTTCTTGGCCAGACAGTCAACAGCTACGTCAATCAGGAAGACGGCAAGCCGGTGCGTTTCGCCGAGTTGCTCGCGCGGGTGGCGGCCGTCGACGGCATCCAGCGGGTGCGGTTCGTCACGAGCTATCCCGGCGACTTTGCCGAGGACATTTTGGCTGTCATGCGCGACGAGCCGAAGGTGTCGTCGTACTTGCACATTCCGGTGCAAAGCGGCTCCGACGCCATGCTCCAACGGATGCGCAGGCAGTATACCGCCGGCGAATATGTCGAATTGCTCGATAAGGCACGGGAGTACGTGCCCGACCTGGCCATCGCGAGCGACTTCATCGTCGGCTTCTGCGGTGAAACGCAGGCGGATCACGAAGCGTCGATGAAGCTCATCGAGCGGTGCGCGTTCAAGAACATTTTCGTTTTCAAGTATTCGCCCCGGCCCGATACCGTCGCCGACAAGCGTGACGAGGACGACATTCCGGACAAAGTGAAACGGCAGCGCAACAACGAACTACTCGCGCTGCAGGAGCGCATCTCGACCGAGGCGAACCGACAGCTGATCGGCTCGACCGTCGAAGTGCTCGTGGAGGGATACAGCAAGGCCGCCATCAAGGCGCAAGAGGCGGAGCAGTCTCGAGGTGAAGAAGTCACATGGCGCCGTTCAGATCAGCTCGTCGGTCGCACGCACCGGGATCAAATCGTCGTCTTTACGGGCGGCGGGGGCAACATCGGCCGATTCGCGAAGGTCAGGATCGACGCTGCGACCGCACTCACCCTGCACGGCACACTGGCCGATGACGCTTCGGATGACGGTACGAAACCGCCCATGGCGGACGCACCGCTGACGATTCTTCAGCCGGAACGTAAGTAGCGACGCGAGCGGGCGGGTCGACTTGAACTTTCGGCGCGTTTTACTATGCTAGGTGGGTCGGATGCACAGTGAGGGGCACGAGGCCGCAGGGTCCTGTCGAAAACTTGGGACGATTGGGTGAAGTAGATGACTATGACAACGGTCGTTGAAACAGAAAGTCGTCAGGCAACCAAGCTACTCCCGGAACAAAAAACCCGTCCGAAGAAGCAACCGCATTACAACGTGATTCTACTCGACGATGACGACCACACTTACGTCTACGTCATTGATATGCTGCGGAAGCTCTTCGGCCACACGCCGGAGTACGCCTACGAACTGGCTTGCGAGGTGGACGAAACGGGCCGCGTCGTGCTCGACACGACGACCATGGAGCGGGCCGAACTCAAACGGGATCAGATCCACGCCTTCGGTCGCGATTGGCGGATCAACCATTGCCAGGGCAGCATGAGCGCCACGATCGAACCGGTGCTGGCGTAACCGAACCGTCTGCATTCAGCCGGCCATCGCGCGGCGGCCGCCCGGCCGTTGACGACCCTGATCAGGTACCTGCAGACTCCGCCCGCCGACACGCTTCCCGTGCGCCGTCGTGCCTGCGGGCCCGCGGATCCAAGCGGTCCGGTAAGAGGCTGGTCTAGGCACGTCGGGCCACCATCCGCTAGGCTCAGCCTATGCTCGAACGCCCCCAAAACTGCCCCCGAGGGACGTTGACAGGCCCGTTTTCCGAGGCTAACGTATTGCTGCAAGATAACCACATGCGGGTGTAGCTCAGTGGTAGAGCGTCACGTTGCCAACGTGAATGTCGTGGGTTCGAATCTCATCACCCGCTTAGCTTGAACGCCGTTGTCCACGAAGGACAGCGGCGTCTTTCTTTAGACACGGGCGCCAGTTACGACGATCCCGCCGTGCGTCCCCCAGCCCCCCACCACACCGTCCGTCTTGCCAACACCTGACCAGGATTGCCTAGCGCGGACGCGCGTACGTGCAAGGTTTAGTGCAAGGTGAACGGAAGCGTCGGGCGTCGACCGGTGTCTCGATGGTCTTCGGTGACCGCGCGACGAGGCCGCTACGACCTTCGTCGTCTCCATGGTCTCGCGTAAATCAGGAAGCGGCTGGCGTAACCGGCCCGCGCCGCTCAGGAGGTCGCCCGGCGGCGCGTCGGACCTACCGTTGCGGCTGTGGTCGCGATTGTCGTAGCGTCCGTGGGCGTGAGGCTCAGCGCGGGCAGCGTCTCGATCGCGCCGGCCACGTCGAGCAGTTTCGGATCCGTGTAGATGTTCGCAGTCAACTCGGGCTTTGAGTGACGCATCGCAGCCTGGGCCGTGCGAAGTGGTACGTGCGCGGCACAAAGGTGGGTGCGGAACGTCACTCGAAGTGCGTGTATATCAACAACACGGTCACGCTCGTCGCGTTTCGGAATGCCTGCGGCCGCCAAATCACGGTCGAAGACGCGAGTGAGGCCGGAAGGGACGTCGAACAAGGGCGTGGAAGCCGGCAGGCGCGCCGGAATCGGCTTCCTGCTGCGTCGGGCATCGTCCTGCAATCCGCTGAGCATCTCTTCGATCCACGACGAGAATTCGGTCGCGAGGTCCGACCGCAGGGGAATGCTTGAGCCCTGGCGGTTCTTCTCGTCAGCGGCGTTCAGGATGGCGTACGCCGCGGGACCGTCGAAATCGAGCTGCCCGACGGTCAGCGAAGCCAGTTCTCCCTTCCTCAGGCCGGTCAACGCGAGCGCCCTATACATCAAGGCCCGCTCGTGTCCCGTCCGTTCAAGTTGGGTCAACAGATCAGGGTTGTCCTTCAGCGCCTTTCGCGGCCAACCTCAGCCAGCGGACGCAGGCGGGCAACCGTGAGAAGACGCATCAACTCCGCCTCGGTTAACGCCCTACGCTGATGCCGACGGTCTGCGTTCTGGTCGGCCCGAGGAAGGTCGCCGAAAGGGTTGTACGTCAGACGGCGTGTGCGCCGGCACCAGTTCCCGAAGCCGACAATGGCTTCGCGCTAGGAGTTGCGGGTCGCGGCCGCCATGGCGGCGTCAGCCTGCTCGACAAGCCACCGCTCAACCGGACCGGCTGATATCTTGTTGAGCCTGGAGAAGCGGCACGCTTGTGCCACCCGCTCGATCCGACGGCGGACCATCGAGATGCTGCGAGCATGTCGTCAGCGACTGGGTCTCCGAGTGCCGCACCGAAGATGTACCGGGCCGAGCACTCTGAATACGCCCAGAAAGCCAAGGCCGCCTGCAGGTGCTCGACCCGGACTACGTCCGACCGATCGAGCAGCGCGTACAGACAGGACAGCCGCAGCGCAATCGCCTCGGCTCTCGATGTCGCGGCTCCGAGGAGGCCGGGTTTGCCCTCCGACAACTCGGGGTACACCTTCGCCCACAGTTCCCGCGCAGCCGGATCGCGGTGCATCTCGCCTGCGCCGCGCGCGAATGCCACCGTTTCGGTGACACGGCGCTGCAGTTCTCCGATGTCCTGAAGGCACCCGCCCTCGGGCAGGCAATTGCTCGGGCGAACGTCGCGTGCGTGATGTCGCGTTGCGGGAAAGAAGAGGCCGCCGGACTCAACCCGCTCTGCGGGCAGGCACTACCAACACCGCGTTCGTTAGGACACCCCGCGCCTGTGGATGCCGGATTCGCGTGGGATCAGGCCTTCGGGATCGGCACGGCAATGTTGAACACCACCGCCTCCACCGCTACGGCTACGGTCAGGTCGTGCAACTGGTGCAGAACCAGCGTTTCGATGGTCACGTAAAGAACTTCGAGAACCATCGATACCCCTCACGATAATTCGACGCGAGTTCGCGGGCGGGCAGTCGCCGTCGGCGGTGTTAGCTGGAGCATGTCTGCCCCGGATCGTCTCTGCAACCGCCTCCGCCTCCCGGTCAGATGCGTCCAAGGATCGAAAAGGTCGCCGGGTTGTTGATTTCGGATGGCCAGCATACGGCACTGTTAGCGCAATGTACTCCGCACGCGACTACTCTCCACCTTCCCAAAGAGGTTCGACTGTAGCTCGACCGGTGATACTGAACCGACTGCGTTATCGGAAGGTGGCGTACCGGCTCCGGTTGCAGCGATGGTGGTTCGGGCTATTGTGGCCGGGTTTGCGATGCCGATCCGTCGTGCTGCGAGAATGAGTGGACTCCCGACTGCGTTCAACTTGCCCACGCGCTGTGCGAGTTGTGCCCCATGCCGAGTGTTTGCGGCATGGGCCACGGCGATTGCCGCACCGGGCACGGAACGCTCGGTTGCGACGACCAAGGCACCGGCTGTTGCGCGAAAGTATGCGCCTGTGACCCGTCCTGCTGCGAAGTGGAGTGGGATCAGCACTGCGCCGAGGCGGGAGTTGACGGTAACGGCTGCGGTGCGGCTCACTTATGCGAGACCGCATGCGGTGGCGATGGCACCAAGGTTCTCGGTTGGGCAGGACCGCCATTCCGACAAGGTCAGGATAACACGGGCGGGTTCACCAGGGCGATCGCGCGCCTCAACGCCGCGCCTCACTACGAATCTGCGTGGCCGATGATAGACTTATCCATCGAGGTGGGCGATTGTGCGATATCACCCGGTCACGTCTACCTGTTGGATACGGTCTTTGAGGGCGCCGATCTGGGGATCATGGCGAACTATTCGGAATCGTTGGTGGAGCCGACAGCCGCGTTGTACGGTGATGTCGCCGGTGCGACCATCCGCGATCCGCTGGACGGTCTTCGCAACTTCAGGGACATCACGGCGACAGTTTGGGGATTCCAGAACCAACCGTCCGGCCTCAAGGTCTGGGTGGACCTTCAGGGGCAGGCCACGGAGCCGCAGGTCCCCATGTACGCAGGCGATGGGATCGACTTCCTCGACATCTTCAGGGCGATCCAGGGCTTTCAGGGCGGCACGTACTACTGTGACGCGTCGGGTCAGCCGACTGGCTTCTGCGAACCGTGGGATTGCAGGCATCCGGCGGAGCCGTGCTGGTATCCCTGTCCGTAGCTTCGCCCGCACATTGATGCCCCGGGAATGCCGCGTCACGTGGAACCCGCGTGCGTCCAGTACTGACCTGTATTTGATCGGCGTGCAAAGTGTGCGTCGAGGCTTTCTTCAGGGTCCTCTGCAAGGAGGAGAAGCCGTGTCGAGCCGGAAGACTCTGTTCTTGTTGTTGGTTTGTTTCTGGTTCTTCGGCCAAGGAGTCGTCGGCCAGACGTGTCACCCGCCGTGTGTCGCGGACGAGGCGTGCTGCGAGGTGGATGACGAATGTGTCATCGGTGACTGCGGAAGCGGCTGGGGCATGTAGCTTCGTGAGACGTTGAAGAGGCCTGCTGTCATCGTCGAGACGGGCGATGGCAGCAGGCCGTCTCGTGAACCAAGGCCCGTTGGTACCGAGAACCTGGTCCAGTCGAGGCGAACGGGCGGCCGGGAGTGATCGTCGAACCAGCGGCGCTGGTGATCCCACCACTGCAACGCCGGAGGTTCTCCCGTTGTGTGCTCGATCGTGGTATCCGGAGCCCCGGTGATCATGATTCGTCCACCTCGTCAGCTGAAGGCAGAGCATCGTTCGCGGGCGGCGGCGCGAGCGACGCCTTGAAGCCGAGTACGGCGGAGACGCTGGTCAGGGCCGCCTGCAGGTCCCCCGGCCCGCTCAGCGTGATGCGCCGTTCATCGCCGTCCAGAGCCTTGAGCAGAAACTGTAGCAATCCGACGAGCTTATCGCCGGCGCCGGTGTGGCCTTTGACCGTGCGAATCAACAGTTGCGTGATGCTGTCGTAGATTAGCCCGGCGACCACGTCGATGTTCCTGGCCTCTTCAGGGTCCATGCCTAGTTGCTCAGCGCTCTTGACCGGTTCGGCGCGCGTCTTAGCGGGCCTAACACCCACGCGACGCAGAGCGGCCGCTAACGAGCCGGTTTCCTTTGGGCGGCCAGATGGGTTGCCGCTTTGCCCTGGCTTCCAGCGATGCTGTTTGAGCCACGGGGCATACTCCTCCTTCTTCGCCGCGTCGGGCACATTCACGCTGGGGGGTTCGGCGGTAGTGAGTTGTTGCCGGTCGTCTTTCGGCCGCTCTTGATTGTTCATCTACGCGGTCCTCCCGCGACCCGTCAGATGGTCACAATTCCCTGAGAGTCTTCCGTAATTGCCTTGATATGTGTGCGCCTCGTCGACTTCATGGATGGAAACAGGTGCCGCGTCAGGGCGACGCGGGAAGATGCTCTTGATGGGAGACATGCGATGAAGAAGAACGACGCGAAGGCCGGGGCCGAGAAGGGCGCGGCCAAGACATCGAACCCCGGGGGCAGAGGCTGATGCTGCGCGGGAACCGTGGCAATCCCCCCTCCCCCACCGGAGGCGACACAGACGCGAAAGAACGTGTGCAAGCGCCGGGATTCGCCCGGTTCGATCCGCCAAATACGGAGCGTTCACGAACCAGTCGGGGGTTTGTACCTACACGGAAACCCCTCCAGTGCTGCGAAGATGCCGGCCGCAGGGGCGTTACCCCTCTCACTTTACTCTCCATCCGAAAAAACACCCCTTTGCTTGACAAACCTACGTTGATCTGCTAGGTGGGTCGTCGCACCTCGTTGTTGCGCAGATTCGAGCGAGAGTCATCCTTGAGCGCATCGCGATTGACGCGGATGTGCGCCGGCCCACGACCGAGCGGCGGCGCCCGGCGGCTCGTCTTGAAACATGTCGTATGAGCAAAGGAGCTTAGAAATGGCAACCTCACGTCTACCGTTCCGTGAGACGTCCGCGCGACGCCTTGTGGCCTTCTGTTTTGTCGTGTCGTTCACGTTGTGGCTTGGCGGGGCTGCGGCGTCGGCATCGACCTCATCGGAAGAAGCGTCGTCGATCGAGAAGAAGCCGCCGCGATCGCTGGCGGACCAGGTTCGTCCGATTTCCGCCGCAAACACGGTCGAACGATCCGATCCAGCCGGCACCCCGAGCGCGGCGCCAGCGGCGCTGGCGCCGCTCCCCGGCCCAGGGGACCACCTCATCCAGACCACGGGCGTGTTCAAGGTCACGCTGATCCCAGCGGCCGGTGGAGGAACGTATGTCATCTGGGCTGACGGCCCCACCTGCGTCGGAGAATGCGCATCGCACCTACAGACGGTCGACCCGCCAGTTGCGGGTGACCTGATTGGCGATGGGACGGCCTGCGCCGCCTTCGGCTCGCCCGCGGCGGTGGCCGCCGACGCAGCTATCGCCCCGTTCCCGACGGACTTCAACAGCGGTGGGGGCCACGATGAGGTACACACCGAAATCTTCGACATGAACATGACCGGGCGGCGCGACGCGTTCGTGCTGCGTGCCGGATTCTCCGCACCGGCGGCGGGGAGAAGCCTCGGAGAGGTCGAATCTCGCCAGCCTTCTCCCGGCGGATTCGCCGCCGACAGCTTCTTCAATCTATTCCTCGAGATCGACATCCCGGCGACCGTG
>JAJDDX010000167.1 GCA_029260055.1 Phycisphaerae bacterium | reverse complement strand
GGGATGAAGGAGGCTCCGCTACGCGGAACCCGAGATCGTTCTAGCCTTGCAGGCGACGCAATTCCTGCGTCATCAGCGGCACGAGCGTGAACAGGTCGATCACGCAGCCGTAGTTGGCTACCTTGAAGATCGGGGCGTCCGCCTTGGTGTTGACCGCGACGATCACCTTACTGCCGCGCATGCCGGCGAGGTGCTGGATCGCGCCGTCGATGCCGCAGGCGATATAGAGCCGCGGCGTGACCACCTTACCGGTCAGGCCGACCTGTCGCGTGTGAGGCTGATAGCCCGCGTCGCAGGCGGCTCGTGAAGCGCCGACCGCGCCGTCTAGCACTTCCGCCAGCTCGTGCATGATCTTGAAGTTGTCTTCCGATTTCAGGGCACGTCCGCCGGAGACGACCACGTCGGCTTCCGTCACGTCCTTGACGCCGGAACTGGTCGACGCGATCTCGGTGCAGGTGGCGCGATTGTCGCCGTCCGTGAAGCCGAGCGATACCGCCTCGATGTCGGCGGCTGCCCCGGCTTGCGGGTCGGTCGCGCTATACGCGTTCGAACGCACCGTCGCGATCTGAAGCACACTGCCGCAGAGCTTGAACTTCGCCGCGAACTTGCCGGCGTACATGGTCGTGGTGACGACAAGGTCGTTGCCGTCCAGAGCGACTTCCATGCAGTCGATCGCCAGGGCCGCCCGTTTCCGGGCGGCGATGCGCGACGCAAGATCGCGACCCATCGCCGTCGTCGGGATAAGCAGCGTGCGCGGATCGGCCGCATCCAGGACGGCCGCCAGTGCCGTCGTGAAGGGCCCGGCTGCGTAGCTGCCCAGATCGGGTGCTTCAGCGGTGTAGATCTTCTTGGCGCCCTGCGCCGCGATGGCATCGGTCAAACCGGAGACGCTATCGCCGAGGACGCACGCCTCCGCCTGGCCGCCCGCCGTCGTCGCGAGTTCATTCGCCAGGGCCAGCAGTTGAAAGGAGGCCGGCAGAATCTTGCCGCCACGCTGTTCGATGAAAACGAGTATGTTGTTGTTCATGGTTATCTCGCCGGTCGTCAGACGACCTTGGCCTCCTCCCGAAGAAGTCTGCACAGTTCCTTCGCCATCTCTTCCGGCTCACCCTCGACGAACTTGCACTCGGGCCTCGGTGGCGGCGGGGCGACAGAGATAAACTCCGTGGCCGCCTTGAGTGAGTCGTCGACCGTGAGTTCAGCGGAGGTCAGTGCCTTGACCGGCTTTTTCTTGGCCTTCATCAGGTTCGGCAGCGACGGGTAGCGCGGCTCGACCATGCCCTTTTCGATGGTCAGCACGACGGGAAGCGTACCGGTGATGACCTCCTCGGCGCCTTCGATGCGGCGGCGAGCGGTAAAGCCCTTGCCGTCGTCGGCGATCTCGAGCCCGGTGGTCGCTCCGACGTGCGGGATGCCGAGGAACTCGGCCAGTGCCGGGCCGACCGCGCCGCTGTCCAGGTCGATCGTGTACTTGCCGCAGACGATCAGGTCGAAACCGTCGGCGTCCTGCTTGATCGCTTCGGCCAGCACAGAGGCGGCGAAGAGTTCGTTCTGCGATTCGAACTTCGCGTCGTTGATGTGAACGCCGGAGTCGGCGCCCATCGCCAGGGCGATCCGCAAGGCCTCAGCCGCCTTGTCCGGCCCGAGCGTCATCGCGACGACCTCGGTCACGTCGGATCGCTTCTCGCGTGTCTGCAACGCCAACTCGACGCCGAACTCGTCGAACGGGTCGAGGACAAGCTTCAACCCGGCGGTGTCGATACCGCTACCATCCGGGAGCACTTTAATCGTGGCGTTCGAGTCGGGAACTTGCTTGATAATACTCAGGATTCTCAACGCTTTCTTCTCCTACCCGCATACCGAATCGGGGCACGCCGCACCGCGGAACGCGGCGGGCCCGGCATGTTAGCGGAATTTCCGCGTACGGTCCAAACCGTAGCAAGATGCATGCCGGTAGCTGGAAAACCGCCTTTTCACAGGGAAACTCACACGCCGGTTCGGCCGGCGCCGTAGCGAGCCACTCGTCCTTCCCGGGCAGCGGCAGCGTCGCTCCCCTCCTTACCAAGGAGGGGTCGGGGGAGGTTCTTCGGCGGACGGACCCCCCGGCGTGGGACCCCACCGAGCGCAGTCGGTGGGCTTGGCAAGGGGGGAAGCCGGCTGCGGCGACCGGCGGCCTCGCGTCCCAACCGGAGGGGGCGTGCAAACGAAACGGGATTGACCGGTCAGTTGCGGGACTTAACGTTACAGTGTCGGGCGCGGCCCGTTGTGGGCCAGCTCGCGCAGGTACGCTTTGAGCATGTCTGTCACGAAAGGACGGATGCACCATGACACGGTCCAGCATGATCCGCAGCGCCATCGGTCTGAGCGGAATCGGCCTGGCGGCCCTCGCCGGCTGCGCGGCCTTCAGCTTCACCTTCCAGGGGATCTCGCCAGAGCGGGCGTCCGCGACCGCGACCGACACCGTGACGCTTCCGGAAGGAGCAGCCATTCGCGTCAACAACGAGATCGGCACCACGTACGCGACCGTTGATCCGGAAGCCACGGAAGCGACGATCGAGATCACGCGGATTGCCCTGGCCGATACGCAGGAGGGCGCTCTCGATCTGCTGCCGCTCATCGTCGTGACGGTGACGCCGCCGGGTGAGAGCGCCGACGGTGATCTTCACATCGACGCACCGCGGCCGGCGGCGGCGACGGGCACGCTTGGCGATTTCGAAGCGAGCTTCGACGACGACGAGATTCACCTTTCCTGGGTCACCACGTCGACGCTGATCGCGCAGGTCAGCCTTGTAGTCACGCTGCCGCCGGGGCATGCGCTGGTCGGTGAGCACGATTCGGGCACGCTGATCGTCGACGATGCCGACACGCCGGTGACGCTATCGACCAGAAACGGCACGATCCGGATCTCGAACGCTCAGGGGCCCGTGACGGTCAACAGCGAAAACGGCAGCATCCGCGTGATGTCGCACCACGGCAGCGTCGACGCGAGCACCGACAACGGTTCCATCCGCGTCGACATCGTCGAGCTGGCGGATGACGACACGGTGACGCTCGCGACAGCCAACGGGTCGATCAACCTCGACTTGCCCTACAACGCCAACGCGGACGTGACGGCTGAGAGCCAAAACGGCACGGTCGATGTGGAACTCGGCGGGTTTGACAGCGTGACCGACGTGAGCGCGGGCAACGGTAGCTTCACCGGTACGATCAACGGCGGCGGCGCGATCGTCGATGTGCGCACCGACAACGGTTCGATCGATATCGAAGCGAATCCGTAAACTCGCGGTACAGCGCTGTAGCGCCGTCCCTTGTGGGCGGCGCACGATGCTCCCCTCCTTGACAAGGAGGGGCTGGGGGAGGTTCTGCCTTCTTGCCGGACGCAGTTAGCCTTTCGATCTTCTACCACAGAGATCACAGAGCACACGGAGGCGCCTCGGGCAACCGTGTGCCGCTGGGGATCCGGAGGATTCTCTGTGCCCTCTGTGAACTCTGTAGTTCTTCCGTGTGGATGTTTCGACTTTTTGGACGTTTGGACGTTTGGACTTTTCGACGTTTCGCTACTGCTCAGTAAACGACATTTGGAACACCGCCACATCGGCCAGGTCGACGCGGCCGGTTGCGTCAAGGTCGAAGCACTCGCACCCGGTCGACGGCTGGACACCCGGCCCGGTCACGCACCGCTCGAACGCGGCGAAGTTGACGAGGTCCACGTCGCCGTCGTGATCCAGACCGCCGCCGTGGCGGCAGTCGTCGGGCCCGAACTCGTACGCTCCCATATCGACGATAGGCGCGACACCCGCTCCCGTGTCGGGCGTCAGCGGGTCATCCACGAAGCGGTCGTAACCGTCGAGGTCGAACGGCATCGGCTCGGTCGTGTCGCCGTCGCCGTCGAAATCGAGTTCGTCGGCTGGCACTTCAGCGTTATCACCGGCGTCGATAACAGGCGAGTCGAGGGACAGGTGCAGGTTGCCGTAGTCATCGTCATCCGTGGCCCACAGACCATCGGGGCCGGCGTCCGGCTCGCGAACAAATAGCGGGTCTGTTGACACGTTCCCGTCCGTTCCGGTCGGGTCGGTGAGGCCGGAGTAGTCGTACGCAGTGTTACCATAGACGCAGTTGGAGCGATGGGTGACAGTGCCGAACCGGCGATAAACCCCGGACGAATTGAACGCGACAATGGTGTTCGCGATCGTCGGGGAGGGTCCGTCCACGTACAGGCCACCACCCTCGCTTGCGCTGTTACCAGAGATCGTGTCGTTCGCGATCGTCGAGGAGGAGTGGTCGAGGTAGACTCCACCGCCACGACCACCCGCGCTGTTGCCAGTGATCGTGTTACCTGTGATCGTCTGGAGGGAGTAGTATAGGTACAGGCCGGCGCCATCTGCGACCGCGTAGTTGTCCGTAATCGTGTTGTTCGCGACCGCCGGGGAGGCGTGATACAGGTACAGTCCGCCACCATTTTCCGCGCTGCCGCCCCTGATCGTGAAACCGTCGATGGTGCCGACTCCGTGGCCCGCTTGGGCGGTGACCACTGAGCCTTGCTGCTGCCCGTCAAGGACCGTGGCATTGGCGACCCAGTCCCGCTCGGTCCGCTCGGTCTCCGTGCCGGCGAAGCCTCCGTAGACGTAGGCGTAGGGGTGGAGGGTGATCAATTCGTCGTAGACACCGGATCGAACCCAAACCTCGCCGCGCAGTGCGGAAGCCCTGTCGATACCCGTCTGAACGCTACGCTTGGCCAACGCCCAAGAAGAACCGTCGTTCATGTCGTTCCCATCCGTGGTGACGCGCACGACCGGATAGGGTCCCGCCGCCCACGCCGTACCGTCGGACTCATCGGCGCCGATGTCGACAGCCCCGCCCAGCGGTAAAACGCGGGGGTCGCCGTCGACATCGTAGCCGCCCGACACGTTGGCGTTGTCTCCGGCGTCCACGCAGGGAGAGCCTGGCTGAATATGCACGTCTCCGTGCCGCGGATCGGCAAGCCGCGGATCTACGGAGATATTGCCGTCTGTCCCCGTGGGGTCGCCGCTCGTGTAGTCGAACGCGGTGTTGCCGTAGACGCAGTTGTGTAGCAGTGTCGGCGCGCTTTGGTTCAGCACGACTCCGGACGAGTTGAACGCGACGATGGTGTTCGCGATCGTTGGAGAAGATTGGTATAGGTATAACCCGCCGCCGGACATGGAGCTGTTACCGGTGATCGTGTTATTCGCGATCGTCGGCGAGGACTCCACCAGGCGGAGCGCGCCTCCGATCTCGGCGCTATTGCCCGTGACCTTGTTATTCGCGATTGTGGCGGAGGAGTTTCTCAGGAACAGGCCGCCGCCGGTGTAGGTCGCATTGTTACCCGTGATGCTGTTGTTCGTGACCATGGGCGAGGAATTCCACACATAGAGCCCGCCGCCGCTTAGCGCGTTGCCGCCTGTAATCGTGAAGCCGTCGATGGTACTTGCCCCCTGACCAGCCAGGGCTCTTATCACGGATCCTTCCTGCCGACCGTCAAGGATCGTAACGTTGGCGACCCAATCCCGCTCGTCCCGGAGGGTCTCGGCACCGGCAAACCCCCCATACACATGTGCATAGGGGTGGAGCATGACGCGCTCCTCGTACGTGCCAGCCCGCGCCCAGACCTCGCCGCCCAGCGCGGCGGCTGCATCAATGCCTGCCTGCATCGTACGCTTGGCTGAGGCCCAGGAAGCGCCGTCGTTCATGTCATCTCCTGAGGGACTGACTCGCACGATCGCGTAGGGCCCGCTTACCCAGACTGTGCCGTCCGATTCATCGGCCCCGATGTCCACGGTTCCACCCACTGGGTGGATGCGGGGTTCGCCGTCCATGTCGAATTCGCCCCATGCATCGGAATTGAGCCCGGCGTCCACGCAAGGTGAGTCCGGCTGAATGTGCATGTTCCCATACTTCGGATCGGCAAACTCGGGGTCGGCGGCGATATTGCCGTTCGTCCCGGTGGGATCGGGCAGTCCGGAGTATTCGTAGTCCTCGTTGCCGAAGACGCAATTGTGGCGTAGTGCCGGGGCACTGGCTTCGGAATAGACACCGGACGAGTTGAACGCCACGATCGTGTTCATGACCGTGGGCGAAGACTCGGACAGCCAGAACCCGCCACCTCCCCCGCCGGCGTTGTTGTCAGCGACGGTGTTGTCAGCAATTGTCGCCGAAGACCAGTACAGCCTCAGCCCGCCGCCGTCTTCATCAGCATGGTTGGCGGTGATTGCGTTGTTCGCAATTGTTGGCGAACAGTTGGATAGCGTTAACCCACCGCCTGCCACGGCTATGTTGCTTCTAATCTCGTTGTACGCGATCGTCGCCGGAGCGAACAAAATGAACAGACCTCCGCCATCGGTGGCGCTGTTACCGGCGATAATGTTGTTCGCGATGGTCGCCATCGTGGACGAGCCGGTCAAGTAGATTCCGCCGCCCGTGCCTTCGGCGGTGTTCCCCGTGATGGTGTTATTTGCGACGGTCGGCGAGGACGAAACCACATAGAGCCCACCGCCGTCTACCGTACTGCCGCCCGTGATGGTGAACCCGTCGATGGTACTCACGCCGTGCCCCGATAGCACAGTTACGACTGATCCTAGTTGCTGGCCATCAAGAATGGTGACGTGGGCGACCCAGTCGCGCTCATCCCGTTCGGTTTCCGTCCCCGTGAAGCCGCCGTAGACGTGGGCGTAGGGATAGAGCGTGATCCGTTCGTGGTACGTGCCGGCGCGAACCCAAACTTCGCCGCCGTACGCCAGTGTTGCCTCCAGGCCGCCGTTCACGGTTCGCTTGGCCAGAGCCCAGGAAGAACCGTCGTTCGCATCATTCCCATCGGGGCTGACCCGTATAATCACGGGTATCCACTCCAACTCATGCGCTTCATCGGCACCGATGTCCGCAGTTCCACCGGACGGGAGGATGCGGGGTTGCCCGTCCATGTCGAAGGCGCCCCAGACAAAGGCGTTGTCACCGCCCCCCACGCAGGGTGAAACCGGATGGAGATGCACATCACCGTTCGGCCAGTCGACAAGCCGCGGGTCGACGGAGATGTTGCCGTTCGTCCCGGTCGGGTTGAGGTTCCCATAGTTGTAGGCGCTGTTTCCGTAGACGCAGTTGTGGCTCAGCGTCGGGGTGGCGGTTTGAACAACGCGATAGACTCCGGACGAATTGAACGCAACGATCGTATTAGCGATCGTCGCGGAGGCGTCGTCCAGGTACAGCCCACCGCCGTAGGCGGTGGCGGTATTGCCCGTGATGGTGTTGTTCACGATCGTGGGAGACGAGGAACGCGCCGACAGACCGCCTCCGTCACTGGCATTGTTGTTCATAATCGTGTTGTTCGCGATCGTGGCGGCGACAGAGACGTTGACGTGGATGCCGCCGCCGAAGCCGCCGGCCCCATTGTTCACAATCGTGTTGTTTACGATCGTGGAAGAGGATCCGCTCAGGTATAGTCCGCCGCCGTTGAAGACGGCGGTGTTGCCCGTGATCGTGTTGTTCGCGATCGTCGGGGAAGAGGAGGACAGACGCAGCCCGCCGCCGTAGTCGCCGGCGCTGCCGCGTGTGATCGTGAAACCGTCGATCCGAGTCGTCTCGGTTGCGCTGATAGTGCCGGTCACGACACTACCGGTTTGGTTGCCATCGAGGATCGTTTCGTTGGCCACCCAGTCGCGCTGATCCAGGAGCGTTTCCGTGCCGGCGAAGCCGCCGTACATCTCGACGCCGATAGCAAGCGTGAAGTTGCCGACGTAGGTCCCAGCCGCTACCCAGATCTGATCGCCGGGCTGGGCGGCTGTCAGCGCCGGAGGCAGCGTGTCGTAGGCCGTCGGCCATAACAGGCCATCGCCGCCGGGGGCTGCGTCGTCATCGACGTAGTGGATGGTCTGGGCGGCTGCGATCGGTGCCGCGGTCAGGATGAACAGAAAGACGATGGCGGTACGTCGCACGATGGCCCCTCCAAGGTAAGCCTGCATCCGTCTCCCACCCTTGCCGCGCAAGGATGGGGCACTCCGGCCAAGTCCTTTGGACTTGGAATCAGCGGTCCCGGTTCGGTGAGCCCACAGGATCGAAGAACCCGCAGCACCCTCGCCATGATACCCAACTCCGGCCGCCGGTACCAAGGGAAATGTGACAGGCCGGCACCAAATGGCCAGAGGATGCATCACCCATCGGTCCCGTCGGGTGAGACGTGCCTTTTTGGCCCGAACAGAGCGGCTTGAGGGGAGAGGCCAGGTATCAGCACTAAGCCGGTCGCCATCGCGTCGCGTCTGACCTGGGTTTGCTCTCGGAAGTGTAGCCGGCCGTTGAGAAAGCGGGGATCGAGCGCAGTTGTGTAGCGCCACCCCTTGTGGGTGGCGTGCCACGCGCCTCTTCGTCGCCCACAAGCGGCGACGCTGCATTCTTCGACGGCCTGGTAGGCCGGGCCGGGGGCGGGTGAGGAAGGAACCTTACCCACCCCCTCCTTAGTAAGGAGGAGAGTTACGGTCCGGCCGCCCCTCCTCGAGTGGGAGGGGAGTTGAGCAGCGGACCAGTGGGCGGCGTGCGGTGCAGGCACCGTCAGTCGCCGCCGCCTTGCCGAGGCGTTGTCCTAGACGCTCCCGCAATCTTCCGGACAGGTCGCGGAGCTTTCCCCTATCGAGCACTGGTTGTCGCCGCAGAAGCAATCCGCGGGGCAGGTCGCGGGCGATTCCTCGTCCGCGCAGTAGCCCTCGCCGCAGTAGCAATCCTGCGGGCAGCTTGCGTAGGTCTCGTCGAGTGTGCCGTTCTCCCCGGCGCAGACGCCGTCTCCGCATCGGCAGTATGTCGCCCCCCCTCTCGCCGAGCAGGTGGTCGTCACGCCGCCGGTCAGAACCTCGCAATACGTCATGTAGAAGCAGCCCTGGTAGTCATTCGGGTTCGCGACCACGTCGCAATCGGTCAGGCAGGGGCCGGCGCAATCAGCGGCGCACGTAGCGGAGGTCTCGCCGAAGTAGTAATCGCATTTGCTGTCGCCGCAGCTGCCGGCGTACTGGCACGTTCCGCTGACGCACTCCTCTGTGCTGATACAATCATACGCCGTCGTGCAGGTGCCTCCCGAGGCACAATCCGTCGAACATGAAACGGCGGTCTCTCCGTCGGCGAAGACGCATTTCCCGTCGCCGCAGGTGGCGGCGGCGCAATCCGCCGGGCATGAGGTCGAGTCCTCACTGGCCTCGCAGAACCCATTGCCGCAGTAGCAGTCCGTGGCGCAATTGGTCGAACTCTCGCCGCAATCGGTATCGCACACGCCGTCGCCGCAGTCCTCGCACGACGCGGTGCCGCAATCCTGCGGGCAGGTCGTTTGGTCCTCGCCGCCATCGGCGTCGCACAGACCGTCTCCGCAGGTCAGTACCTCGCAATCGATGGCGCAGGAGTCGACCGTCTCGCCCGGATCGCAGAAGCCGTTGCCGCAGAAGCAGTCCTGCGGACAGAACGCTTCGTCTTCGTCGCACTCGGAGTCGCAGACGCCGTCACCGCAGATTGCGCATGAGCCGCCGCAGTCTGCCGGACAGTTCTGCTCATCCTCGCCCGATCCCGGGTCGCAGGTTCCGTCGCCGCAGCCTTCTTCTTCGGCGCAGTCGGGATCGAACTCGGGGCACTCGGGGTTGCAGTCGCCGTTGTCGTAGAGGCCGTCGACGATGCAGAAGTCGTCTTCGGGGTGCTCGCCGCAGTCCGGGTCGGGCTGAAAGCAATCCTCATCGCAGATGCCGTCGCCGTATCTGTCCTGCTCCCCGCAGGGATCCCACTCGCCCGGTTCTTCATGCTCGCAATCCGGGTCGAGTTCGGGGCATTCGGAATTACACCCACCGTTGCCGTAGAGGCCGTCGACGATGCAGAAGTCCTCTTCCGCATGTTCACCGCAGTCCGGGTCGGGATGGGGGCAATCTTCGTCGCACACTCCGTTCCCGTATCGATCCTCCTCGGTGCAACGGTCCTCCCCGCCCGGTTCGCCATCCGGTTCGCCACCTGGATCATCGCCGGGCTCGTCGGCCGCACAATCGGGATCGGGCTGCGGGCAGTCGGGATCGCAGCCGCCGTTGCCGTAGAGCCCGTCGATGATGCAGAAGTCGTCCTCGGGACGCTCGCCGCAATCGGGGTCGGGCTCTGGGCACTCTTCGTCGCACGTTCCGTTGCCGTACTTGCCCTCTTCGATGCACTCATCGACGACGGTTGCACCCTCGGTGCCGGGTCCGCCGTTTGGACTCGGATCGGGAGGTCCGGCGGTATCGCCGCTACAGCTCATGAGCGATAGGGTGCCGAGCAGGGTGAGCGTGACACACCAGATTCTCAGGCGGTTCATCGTGTGTACTCCGAAGTTCTTGGTATGTGGCTCCTGGTTGCCGATGTCGCAGGTCCTGCGCCCGCCGGCGTCTCGCCCGCTTCTGTTTCCTTTTCAGCCGAGTCAGGAGTAACAATCCGCCGGGCACGTGGCGAGGGTCTCGTCTGACGTTTCGCAGTTCCCGTTACCGCAGTAGCAGTCAGCTGGGCAACTGCTGTTGTTCTCCGTCGCGTCGCAGGACCCGTTACCGCAGTAGCAATCGGTAGCGCAGGTGGCCGAGTCTTCGTTGGCGATCGCCCCGTTGCAGATACCGTCGCCACAGAAACAGAGTTGGGAAGCGGTTCCCACGCCACACGAGTTCGGTGCACAAGTTACGACGTACTGGCAGCCCACGGGAGCGGCCGGGTTCACTTCAGGAAAACAGTTCGAGTTACAGTACGTGTTATCGCAGTCGTCCGGGCAGTTCGCCGTGGTCTCGCCGTTGTATTTGTCGCAGGTGCCGTCACCGCAGGAGCCCGTCACTTGGCAGGTGCCGCTGACGCACTGGCCTACTCCGTAGCAATCGTAGTCGTTGGTACAACTGGCGTCGGGCGGGCAATCGGACGGGCAGTTGACTGTGGTTTCGCTGTGCGACTGGATGCAGTACCCGTCGCCGCACGTGGCCGGCACGGTGACACAGTCCGCGGGGCAAGTCGTGCTGTCTTCCGTGTAGGTGGCTGCGACCCCCTGGCAGATGCCATCGCCGCAGCAGTGCCACTGGCCGAAATCGCACGTGACCGACGTACCGCTCGCGGTGCAGCCGGCTGGCGTGTGACATGGATCGACGCCCGGGGCGCAGTTCGTCAGACACACGTTGTCACAGTCGGCCGTGCAGTTGGTCGCATCTTCGCCGTCGACGTACGCGCAGAGCCCGTCGCCGCAGTTCGGCGAGCTGCAGTCGGCTGGACAGTTCGTCGCATCCTCACCGTCATCGCAGAATCCGTTGCCGCAGAAGCAGTCAGCCGTGCAGTTGCCGATGTCCTCATCGCACTCGGCATCGCACACGCCATCGCCGCAATCTGCGCAGGAGGGAAGTCCGCAATCCTCCGGACACGTATGCTCGCTCTCGCCGGTGCCCGGGTCGCACGTACCGTCGCCGCAACCTTCTTCTTCGGCGCAATCGGGGTCAGGCTCAGGGCAATCGGGATCGCAGCCGCCGTTGCCGTAGAGTCCGTCGACGATGCAGAAGTCCTCCTCAGGGTTCTCGCCGCAATCCGGGTCGGGCATCTCGCAGTCCTCGTCGCAGGTGCCGTCGCCGTACTTGTCCAACTCGGCGCACTGATCCGGATCACCCGGCTCCTGCTGGTCACAATCCGGGTCGGGCTCCGGGCACTCGGCGTTGCAGTCGCCGTTGCCGTAGAGTCCGTCGACGATGCAGAAGTCCTCGTCGGTATGTTCGCCGCAATCGGGATCGGGATGGAGGCAATCCTCGTCGCAGGTGCCGTTGCCGTACCTGCCTTGCTCGGCGCACGGATCTTCTTCGCCCGGTTGATCGCTCGGATCGTCACCCGGGTCGTCTCCGGGTTCGTCGCTTGCGCAGTCGGGGTCGGGTTCAGGGCACTCCGGGTTGCACTCGCCGTTGCCGTACAGCCCCTCGAGGATGCAGTGGTCCTGGTCCGGGTGTTCGCCGCAATCCGGGTCGGGCTCGGGGCAGCCCTCATCGCACGTGCCGTTGCCGTACTGGCCTTGTTCGGCGCACTCGTCGACGACAGTCACACCTTCGGTGCCGGGGCCGCCATTGGCGTTCGGTTGCGCGGCGGGGCCGGACTCTGTGTTGCAGCTAAGAAGCGTCAGACCCGCAAACAGAGCGAGTGCCACAAACCAGATCCTGTAACGATTCATGTGCTTGACTCCGGAGTTGGCGGCGCTTCGCGTCGCATGGACCCTCTTTCTCGCACTCGTCCGGGTGAGATGATCGTGCGATGCACGAACCCGGACTCTTGAGCCGTTCGCCGGTGTGTACGTCCGATAGCGTTCGGTACAACGGCGGCGCGCGGCAACGTGCGCGGCCGCTTACCACGGCATCGGCGAAAGGTAGGAGCCAGTCCATTCTCATCTGCCCGAGAACGTGGGCTCGGTGTGGCGGCACTGTGCCGGCCGTGGTGCGGGCACGTGCAGAAGCTGCGCGCCTCGTGGCGTGTTGGGGATATCCCTCGGGTGGCCACGCACAAGCGCCGCGAAGCACTGGTGGCAAGCCACCAGTGGCACCCGAGCGGATAGCGGATCGACAAAAAAAGGCGTCCGTCAGGTGGCGGACGCCTTGGGTCGCGTAGTGATCGTACCGACGGCTACTTGCTTTTGATCGGGTAGGCCGGCGGCGCGGGAATCTCCTTCGGGTTCTCTTGCAGTCTCTTCATGACCCAGTCGATACCCGCTTCGAGTTGTGCGTCCTTGCCCTTGAGCACATCGCCCGGCATGTTCGGCACTTCGATGTCCGGGTCTACGCCGTGGCCTTCGATGATCCACTCGCGTTTCAGGTTGTACGGGGCGAACTGCGGAGGCGTCGTGCCGCCGCCGTCGGTGAGCGGTTGATGCAGCTCGATGCCGACGGCACCGCCCCACGTGCGCATCCCGAGCACCGGAGCGAGCTTCTTGGCTTTGATCGCCTCGGCGAACCACTCGCCGGCTGAGCCCGTGTCCGCGTTGACCAGCACGATCATATGTCCGTGGAAGACGCGCTCGGGGTCGTGGAGGGCCTTGCCCTCGCGCGGCTGGGTCATGGCGAACATCTCGCGCTCGAGCCGATCGATGATCATCGCCGAGGTGAACCCGCCGCCGTTGTAGCGCTCGTCGATGACGAAGCCCTTCTTGTAGTGATGCGGGAAGAAGACCCGGGAGAACTCGACTAGGCCGCTGCGTCCCATGTTCGGGATGTGCAGGTAGCCGACCTGTCCGCCGCTGGCTGCGTCCACCTTCGCACGGTTGTTGTCGACCCATTCACGATAACGAATGGATCTCTCGCTTCGCAGCGTTCTCGTGCGGTAGGTCTTGGCGTCGTCGGTGAACGGCTTGTCGTTGTAGGTCAACGTCACGACCGCGCCGCTCTTGTTCTGGAGGAAGCTGTAGATGTTGTCCTTCGTCGTGACCGGCTCGCCGTCGATCGCGATCAGGTAATCGCCCTCGTTGATCGGACAGCCGACCTCGGCGAGTGGTGATCGCTCGCGGCTGTTCCACTGCGTACCGGGGATGATGTGGCTGATGCGGTAATAGTCGGAGCCCGGTTCCGCCGTGAAACCAGCCCCGAGCATTCCCGTCGAGACGCGCTTGGCGTTCCTTTCGATATCGCCGCCGAAGACGTAGGTGTGCCCGGTGTTGAGTTCGCCGATCATCTCGCCGATGAGGTAGTTCAGATCGCTCCGGTCGCCGCAGAAGGCAACGAGCTTGCGGTACTTGTCGCCCATGGCCTTCCAGTCCACGCCGTGCATGTTCGCGTCGTAGAACCAGTCGCGCTGGACGCGCCATGCCTCGTTGAAGATCTGGAGGAATTCCTTGTTGCGATCGACGCGGATGCGGGCGCTGCCGAGGTCGACCTTGCCGTCGCCGACCGAGGCTTTCTTACCGGCATCGACCACGCCGTATCGACTGCCGGCACGATAGACGAGCTTCTTGCCGTCGGCTGAGATGTGGTAGTTGGCGATGCCGCCGAGGACCTGCTTGGCCTTGGCATCGTCGATCTTGTAGCGGTAGAGGTCTAGCGAGCCGCGTGACTGGTCGTTGACGGCCTGGTACTTCTCGAATTCCGGCTCGTCCTTGGCGAGGTAGACAAAGCCGTTTTTCAGAGCTTCGAGGCGGAAATAGTTGCCGGGCGACACGCCCTTGGCGGCGATGATGCGCCCGCCGATGCCTTCCAGGTCGATCTCGATGCCGTCGTCGTCATCACCATCGTCGTCGTCGCCGTCATCGTCCCCATCATCGTCGTCACCGTCGTCATCGTCCTCGGCGTCTTCATCACCGTCGTCGTCGGCTTGTTCATCCTCTTCAACTTCCTCCTCGGAGTCCTTTGGCGCGAAGGGTGAGGGTTCGTCGTCTTCGAGCACGACGATGAAGGGCTGCGCCATGTCGAAGCAGATGAAGTTCTGATCCACCGAGCCCATGATCGGGGCGAAATGGCGATTCGACAGGAAGTAGAGGTACTTGCCGTCGGGGTCGAACGACGGGCTCCAGTCGGCGGTCATTTCGTCCGTGACGGCGTAGCTCTCGCCTTCCTTCATCGAGTAAAGGTAGATGTTCTCGTACTCGCTCCGTTCGAGCTTGGTATACGCGATCCACTTGCTGTCCGGCGACCAGGAGTAGTCTTGGATGCCCCAACGATACCAGCCGTCGTCGTATTCGCCCTGAGCCACGACGGTGATCTTGCCCGTCTCGGCGTCCACGAGGTTCAGCTTCAGGAACTTATCGGAGAAGATCAGGTGCTTGCTGTCCGGCGACCAGACGAGTTGTTGGCGGAAGCCCATCCCGCCGGTGGTGAGCTGCTTCCACTCCGTCTCGCCCTTCTGGTCAACGAGGAAGACCTCCTCTTCGCCCGTCTTGTCGGAGATGAAGGCGATCCACTTACCGTTCGGTGACCAAGCTGCGTTCTTCTCACGCGTGTCGGTGGTTTTGGTCAGGTTGATCGGTTCGCCGTCCTCGGCGGGCAGGTTGAGTATCTCCCCGCGGGCTTCGAGGATCATTCGCGTACCGCTGGGGGATAGGCCAAACGACCCGGTCGACGGCGAGACCCTCACGAACTCGGGCCGCATGCGCACGAGGTCGCTCGACATGTTGATCGAAAGCGCCGTGCTCTTCCCGGTGCCGAGGTCGAGCGTGTGCAGCCTCTCGCCGTACTGGTACACGATCTGTCCGGGTCCGATGGACGGGTTCTTGACGTCGTAGTCCTTGTACGAGGTCATCGCCGTCGTCTTGCCGGTGGCGATGTCGTATTTGTAGATGTTCAGCGTCCCGAACTCGCGATCCGAGTTGAAGTAGATCGCGTTGCCCTGCCACATCGGGTAGTTGTCGCTGCCGATCCAATCGGTGATCTTGTGGAAGTCGCCTTTATCGAGGCTTCCCATCCAGATGTCCTGTGCGGTGCCGCCCTGGTGACGCTTCCACGTCCTCGCTTCGCGGCTGAGCCGGTTGTAGGCAATCTGTTTGCCGTCGGGTGACAGTGCGGTCAGCCCCGCGCGGTCCACGGGCAGCTTGACGGGCATGCCGCCGTCGATGGCGATCTTGTAGATGGTCTCGGCGCGGCTGGGGTATTCGCGGCGCGTGCGGAACAGGACGTGCTTACCGTCGGGGAACCAGCCGAGGACGTTGTCCGATGTCGGGTGGAAGGTGAGGCGCACGGGCACGCCGCCGCTTGCCTTCATGACGTAGACATCGGTGCCGCCGTCATACTGCGCGGTAAAGGCGAGCATCGATCCGTCCGGCGAGAACTTCGCTGAGCGCTCCCGGCCGGGGTCGTTAGTGATGCGTCGGGCGTCGCCACCGTCGGTCGGTGCCAGCCACAGGTCGCCCTCGTAGGTGAAGACCACGCGGTCCTTGTGAATATCGGCGCTGCGCATCAGGAAGCTCTGCGCGTGGGCCGCACAGCCTGTGGCCATCACGGCTGCGACGATCATGGTTCGTTGCACAAGACGATTCAGCACGGTTCTTTTCCTCCCGATTGGTGGGTTGCCGGCAGCGGTCCGAGTCCGTGACCCTTGCCGATCGGCGGCGAATTCGGCGCGAGGCCTGGGTGCCGCACGTGGCTCAAGATTCCAGGCCAAGAGTGTAGTCTCGCCGCAAGCCGCGACAAGGCGACGCCGGATCGACCGCGGGCATCGAATCACCTCATCGTAAGTGGCGTATCAGCACCGGGTTAGCGAGGTTACCGAGGTTGAGCGCGGCCCTCGCGCGGCTGCACTGCTTTTGCTTTGCCCGCCGGCCTGTAACCGGACCGGTGGTGCTTACATGTTCCGACAAAAGGTGCGGAAACTGAGGTACCTCCGAATGCCTTCGGCACGCGCCCGGTCGACGCGAATCAGGGCCGAATCCGCCGCACAGAGTCCCGCAGAGGTGCCGTTGTGTTGCCGCGGGCGCCTCGGGACGCTACGCTCAGAGTCTTATGGGTGTTCGATGGTGGCACGCGGGGTCGCTGTCGACGGCACAAACCGCAATCCCGCCAAGAGATAATCCGATGAAACGGCAGGTAACGACAGCAAAGTGGATGACACTGGTCATGGTAAGTGTTCTGACGGCGTTTGCCGCTAACGTGGTCGAGGCGGATACGAAGACCGTACCCGAGCGAAGCGACATCGACACCAAGCACCGCTGGGCGACGGAAGCGATCTTCCCCAACGTCGAGGCGTGGGAAGCGGAAATGAAGGTCGTCGACAAGCTGATCGAGAAGATGGCCTCGTTCAAGGGCACGCTTGCCCAGGGCCCCGACCAGCTTCTCGAGGCCATCGAGACCCGCGACAAGATCGAGCCGCAGCTCGAACGCGCCTACGTGTACGCTCAGCTTCTGGCCGATCAGGATACGCGCGTCGGCGAGACGCAGGCCATGCGGTCGCGTGCCCGGTCGATGTTCATCAAGTACGGCCAGGCGATGTCGTGGGCCGAGCCCGAACTGACCTCGATTCCGTTCGAGACGCTCGACTCCTGGATGCGCGAGAAGCCGGAGCTGGAACTCTACCGCCACGCGTTCGACGACCTCTTCCGCCAGAAGAAGCACATCCTCACGCCGCGCGAAGAGGAACTGATGGCCATGGCCGGCGAGGTGCGCGGCGTGGCGGGCACCGCATACAGCCTGCTCACCAACGCCGACATCACCTTCCCCACCATCAAGGACGAAAACGGCGACACGGCGGAACTCGACGACTCTGCGTTCTATAAGTTCATGCGTTCGAGCGACCGCGGCGTCCGCAAGGCCGCCTATGACGGCATCGTCGGGACCTACGCGAACTATCGCAACACGGCCGCTGCCCTGCTCAACGGTTCGGTCCAGAACCACATCTTCAACGTCAAGGCGCGCGACTACGACAGTTGCCTCGCGGCATCGCTGGACGGCGGCAACATCCCGATCGAGGTCTACAACACGCTGGTCAAGACGGTCAACGAGAACCTCCACCTGCTGCACCGCTACCAGGACCTTCGCAAGCGGGCGCTGAAGTTCTCAGACGGCGTTCACGCGTACGATCTATTCGCCCCGTTCATCGCGAACCAGACGCTCGAATATACCTATGAGGAAGCCGTCGAGGCGACTCTCGTGGCCTGCAAGCCGCTGGGTGACGAGTACATCAAGCCGATGAAGAAGGGGTTCGATTCGCGATGGGTCGACGTGTACCCGACGAAGGGCAAGCGCAGCGGTGCTTACTCGAGCGGCACGTTCCTCACGCAGCCTTACATCCTGTTGAACTTCCACGGCGGCTATGAGTCCATGTCCACGCTGGCGCACGAGATGGGGCACTCGATGCACTCCCTGTTCTCGCGCGGCACGCAGCCCTACGTCTACTCGGACTACAACATCTTCTGCGCCGAGGTGGCCTCGACCTGCAACGAGATTCTGCTCCAGCACCACATCCTCGAGCAAACCAAGGACCCCAAGAAGAAGCTCTTCCTGCTTGGCGAGTTCCTCGAAGGCATGCGTGGCACCGTCTTCCGTCAGACGATGTTCAGCGAGTTCGAGCAGAAGATCCACGAGATGGCCGAGGTGGGTCAGCCGCTGACGGCCGACGCGCTCGGCGCGACCTATCGCGAGATCATGACGAAGTACTACGGCCCGTCCTACGCCCATGACGACGTGGTCGACAACTACTGGATTCGCATCCCGCACTTCTACTACAACTTCTACGTCTACAAATATGCGACGAGCTATTGCGCCGCCTCGAACATCGCCGCTCGGATCATGAAGGGCGAGCCCGGCGCGCGCGAGGCTTACATGTCGTTCCTCAGAGCGGGCGGCAGCAAGTATCCGATCGACGTGCTGAAGTTGGCGCGGGTCGATATGACCACGCCCGAGCCGATGCAGGACGCGATGAAGCTGTTCGAGGGTCTTCTCGATCAGACCGAGGAACTGCTCAACGACCTCGACATGCTGAACTAGGGCTCAGTGTCACGCGAACCACGGGTGGCATGGGCAAGCGAAGCTTGCCCGTGAGCGCCTCCGCTGGACACGGGCAAACGAGTTTGCCCATGCCACCCAGGGAAACCCGTTCTTCGAGCAGGAACGCAGTACGGGGCAGGCTCAGTCAAGACTAGAGCGATAGCGGCGGTTCGGCGGGCCAAACGCGGCTCGTCGAGCCGCCTTTTTTTGAATGGCTTCGGGTGCCGCGCTGCATGCCGATTAGTCGAAGACGTGATCGCAGTAGGGGCATTCCGACCCGGTGTCAGTTTCGATCGGCGCGACCCATCGGCCTTGGCAGCTTTCCGAGTTGCACCGGATGGCTCGCTCGCCTATCTCCCGCTTGCACTTAGGGCAATCCACGGGAAAACTCGTGAACCCGAAACTCCGGTTGATCACGAAGTGGTGGCTGCAATCCGGATCGGTGCAGATGACGTGGTAGTCGGCTGTCGTCGCTTCCGGCTTCGCCGCAGCCGGCGGCGGCGGCACGAGCGAGCCTGAGAGCCACACCACGAACCACACGGCGATAAGGCCTCCCACAAGCCACGTTCCGTATCGAACGCTCGGCGTGGCCCAGATCAGAGTCGGGTTCTCGCGGCATGCCCCAAGCCAATCGGCCAGATGCTGCTTGAGGACGGGCCACTGGCGCCGCACGAGCACGACCCACTCAGCCAGCCGGTTCGGGTTCTCCTGTGCCATGTTGCCTTTCCGATTGCGGGCAGGATCGCGGCGACGTGACTTCCGATGCCGCCGCCGCAGTTGATTGTAGCCGGAAATCGCACGCATGGGCGCGTAGACACAGCCGGCTGAGCGTGGTGGATGTGCGCGTGCATCTCCTCGCCCAGCCGGCTGGCGCGTTTCCAGCTCGGAGGGTGGTCCCGACGATACGGCGGTCTTCATGACGCGCTAGAACACGCGATCGGGCGGTGGACTCACTCCCAGGGTGTCGACCAGTGCCCGCGTGGTTGATGGTTGGCCGGGCTGCAGAGTCCTGCGCAACTCGGTTCGCCACGCGGGGTGACGCTGTGATCATACGCCTCGCAAGCCGATGCGGTAAGGTCGTGCGCTTAACCACTGAATCTGCAGTAGGTTACGTGCGTTCATGCCACCGCGACACTTGGCCCGGCCCAAGGGCCGTTTCGGCCTCGGCGGAGCCCGTCGGAAGGCCGAGAATTCCAGCGCGGCTTGCCTCGTTCCGGCGACAGCTAACCTTGGATTGCTCAGGCGGCGAAGGTAATGTAAGTTATTAATACATAGTGGTTTATGGATGTTCGACGCACTGTGAGATGTCGCCCCCAGGCGTTTGACTGCCCCTGGGCTTTGGGGTAGAAACAGGTTGTCCGATGACCATATGAGAAAGCTCTCGCCGAGCCTACCGGCACGGCGTTGCTAATGAACGCGGCTTTTAGCCGTGGCGGACTTCCGGGGTCGGGGCTATGCTCCGGCCCCGGAAGTTTTTTACGCCCAGATGGACGCGCTTGCAGCAAGATGAAGACAGCCGCGACCGAAGAACCGAAGCGTGCGATCCTCGACGCACGCGTCGTCGGCAACCGCCTCCTGTGCCGTGACCACTACTGTCTGACGCTCGCCACCCCGTCGCTGCCGCGCGCGGTGGCCGGTCAGTTCATCCACATCAACGCTGCCGTTGCGCCGACGAACGGCTGCTCGAGCGTGGAGCAGCCTTCCGACGCGCGGCAGACCGCCGGCGGGGCGCCGATGCTTCGTCGCGCGTTCAGCATGGCGGATGTTCGCCGCACGGACGAGGGCGTTGAGGTTGACGCGATCTACCGTGTCGTCGGGACGGGCACGCGCTGGATGGCGTCGCTCGGTGTCGGCGATGCGGTCAGCATGTTGGCGCCGCTGGGGAACGGTTTTCCGATCAACAAGGCCAAGCCGACTGCCTGGCTCATCGCCGGCGGCGTTGGCCTGCCGCCGATGTTGCTTACGGCTCAGTCACTTGTGGCTGAGGGAGTAAGGCCGGTGGCGTTCTACGGGGCTCAGTCGCGCGACCTGATCGCGCTGACCATCGATCCATCGGTGCCGCCACGATCGGATGCCGCGGAGGCCGTAGCCGCCGCGACTGAGTTCACCGAGCGCGATACACCCGTGGTCATCAGCACCGACGACGGCTCGCTGGGCTTTCACGGACACATCGGCGCAGCGATGGCCGCCTACCACGCAACGAACCCGATCAAGGCCGACCAACTCGTCGTCTACACCTGCGGTCCCGAGCGGATGATGCGTTTCGTAGCGGAATACTGCGTCGAGCGCGGTATTGAGTGCCACGTCTGCATGGAACGTGCGATGGCCTGCGGTACCGGCACGTGCCAATCGTGTGTCGTCGAAGTCAAAGACGCGGATGCGCAGGACGGCTGGCGATATGAGCTCTGCTGCGAGCAAGGGCCGGTCTTCGATGCACGCCGCGTGCTGTGGGAGCCGAACAAGACGACGTGACCGTTCGCCCGCCGGCGCGACCGCGTTCGCCACTCAATCCGGCGGGCTCTCCGGCGGCGGCGACCAGCAATTCTGACAGCGAGGCTCGTAGCTTTCCGGCCCGCCCACCAAGTTGCCGTTGACGATCGGCGTGAGGCGTTGCGTGCGGTCGGCGCGGGCCTGACACCGGGCGCAGACGGCATCCTTGATGACCGGCTCATCTGCCAATTCCACGAGGCGCGCAGCGACGGGAAACGGATGCCCCCAGCTATCGCGATCCAACGCCGTGACCAATACGTCGATCCCCTCCGCCGTCGCGGCTGATACCGCTCCGACCAGCGCCTCGCCGAAAAAATGGCCTTCATCGATGGCCAGCAATCTGGTGCCGGCGGGCGTTCGCGAGGCGATCTCGTGCGCCTCGGCCACGACCTGCGCGAATCGTGCCTGCCCGCCGTGCGAGACGATCTTCTCGGCGCTGTACCGCGTGTCGATCGGATGTTTGACGGCCAGGACCGCTTCGGGCGGATACTGCTCGATTCGCCGGAGCAGTTCGGTAGTCTTGCCGCTGAACATGCACCCGACAACGATCGTTACGGTTCCCGGGCTGCGCGCGGATGAACCGACGCTTGCGAATCGTGGGTGCGGGATTTCGGCGGGCTTGCTCACGCCACGATTGTGACGCGGATGGCGCCGGCTGTGAAGGGCGGCAAGAGCTTCGGGAAAACCCCTCGTGACGTCCCGGTCATGTGCCTTTTGTCGGTCGCGTGCTCGTGGTCGCCGTCGGGGGATCGGTCGTCATGCGTGCCAGGTCGAAGAAACGCTTGATCTGGCGATCCTGCCTCGAAAGCGCGACGGCGCGACCGAGGGCTTGTGTCGCATGGGCCGTGTCGCCGGTGTAGTAATAGTAGTATCCGACGAGGAGCCAGCGATCGGCGTCTTGTGGCTCGCACTCGGCCGCCTGTCGCAGCGTGGCGAAATGCGTCTCGAAGTCCGCATCGCGGCCGTACGCGCTGCGGATATCGAGCGGCAGGTAGAGCAAGCGAGGTTGGAGCGAAAGGGCCCTGCGGAGTAGTTTCGCCGCGGCTTCGTATTCACCGAGCGCCACCTGCGTGTGCGTTGCACACAGCCGCGATGTCGGATCGCCCTGGTTCAACGTGGCTGCGAGGATGAAATCCCGCGCAGCCGACCCATAGCGGCCGGCGACGAAGTGCTCATGTCCTTTTGCCATCGCTCGTTGGTAGCCGGCGAGGCCGCGCTCCGCCTGGACCTCGAATCGTTCCTGATGTCGGCCGTCGGCAAGGCCTTGTTGATAGGCACGCTCGATTTCGTCGTCGTACGCGCCCTCCACAATGAGCGTGGGGGCGACTGTGATCCCGCGGTAGCGGAGGTAGCTGCCGTACCGATCCGCATCGTATCCGGGTCGATACCGGTAACGGGGAATGTAGCGCTGCGGCCTGGATGATCGGTCATGCTCAGCATCTTCGCGATAGAGCCGCGCCGGGGTCGGAGGCTTGGCCGCGACTTCGCCTCTGTCGATCGCCGTTTGCTCATCTTCGGGCGGCGTCTCGTTCGGTGCCGCTACCGCCGGACCGCACAGCAAGCAGACGACGAACAACGATTCGGAGCTGATCCTGAGCAGCATGCGGCACCTGCCTTTCGATATGGCTGGATGTGTGACTACCACCGGCGATTATATCCGAACCGCCGGTGGGTGGTCCAGAAGATTCCGCAGTGCAGCGGGTGCCCTGTCAAGTGACCAATGACGGGTGGCATGGGCAAGCAGCAGCTTGCCCGTGTCCATTGGTGGCCAGTCTGCACGGGCAAGTCCCGGCGCGCCGGGACCCATGCCGCCCGTCAGATCGGCTCTTAAAGAACACCAGAATGCACTGATGAACGAGTTGCCGCAACGGAGCGCTCTATGCGGATTGCTTGGCAGAGCCTGTTTGCTGAGCCAACTCGATCCCCTCGAACAGCGCCGAGCCGATCCGCACGTACGTCGCGCCGAACTCGATGCCGTGTTCGAAGTCGTGGCTCATGCCGAGCGACAGGTCCTTGAACTGCGGCCCGCAGGTTCGCTCGCCCACAATCTCGTCGAATAGCTCGCGCGCCCGCTCGAACACGTGCCGGATGCGATCGGCGTCGTCCGTCAGCGGTGCGATACCCGTGAGCCCTCGCAGTTCGACATGATCGAGCGAGGCGATCTGCTCGGCGAGGTGGGTGGCGGCCGCCACGGCGACGCCCTGTTTCTGCGGCTCGTCACCGACGTTCACCTGAAGCAGGACCGACGTGGTGCGTTCGAGCTTGGCCGAGTGGGTGTCGATCTCCTCCGCCAGGCGGAGGCTGTCGACGGAATGAATCAGATCGGCCCACGGAAGCACAGCCCGGACCTTGTTGCGCTGGAGGTGGCCGATCATGTGCCAGTGTGGCCGAGGTTTGGCACCGGCGGACAGGTCGCGAGCGCGTCGACCCAGCCACTCGTTGACCATCGCCGCGCGTTTCGTCAGCTCTTGCACGCGGCTTTCGCCGACATGCTCCACGCCGAGGTCCACGAGCGTCCGGATGATGTCGGCGCTTGCGTTCTTGGTGACGGCTACGAGGGTGACGCTCGACGGATCGCGTTTGGCCTTGTGGCAAGCGTCGGCGATCCGCTGTTCGATCTTCTTGACGTTTTCGAGGAGCTTGCGCTTCATTCGGACCCGATTTCCCGACTCATCGACCGTCACTACATCTTCAGGCGTGTACGCCGGTCTGGGTAGCAATTAGTATAACGACTGTTTTGTGTAATGGGCAACGCCTCGAAACGCCACGGGCAGCCGAGCCTGTGAGTTTGTCGGCGGCGCGGCGTGCGACCCGCATATGACGCGGCGGTTTGAGCATGATCTCGATTGAAGATATTACGGCTGATCCACCCGGCGAAGGCGTGGTTGTCGATCCGATGGCGTGGTTCGCATCACGAGGGCCGTTCGAGCTCGAAATCGGGTGCGGCAAGGGCGGGTTCCTGCTCAGCCGCGCCAAAGACAACCCCGATATCCGTATGCTGGGCATCGAATGGGCGAACAAGTACTACCGGTATGCTGCGGATCGCATGGCCCGGTGGCAGCTCACCAACGTGCGCGTCATGCGCACGGATGCGACCCATTTCGTGGCGAACCACCTCCCGCCGGGGTGCGTCTCCGTGCTGCACGTCTACCATCCCGACCCATGGCCCAAGAAGCGACATCACAAACGACGGCTTTTCCAACCCCGGTTTGTCGCGGACGCGATTCGTGCCCTGGCGCCGGGTGGCAAGTGGCTCTTCCAGTCCGACCACGACGAGTACTTCGCCGAGGCCTACGCGTTGCTTTCGGCTCAGGCCGAGCTGACGGAAACGGATTGGGACGCCTTGGGCGTCGCACCCGGCCCGGAGTGGCAAGGGACCAACTTCGAGATCAAGTTCGCCCGCGCGGGGTCGTCGATACACCGCGCAGCCTACATCCGACAGGGCACCGACTCGGACTGACCTTCGCCCGCCCCGGCGGGACTCGCGATGTGCGTACAAAGAGGGTGGCATGGGCAAGCAGCAGCTTGCC
>JAJDDX010000166.1 GCA_029260055.1 Phycisphaerae bacterium | reverse complement strand
TTCGGGATCGAGCACCCGAAGGCGCGTCATTTGCCGCGGAAGCGCCTTCGGGCCGCCCTTTTTGCGAACGCCCTTCTTTGAGGTACGCTGCGGCTTCGCCTTGCTCTTCGGCGATTTCCGCTTTACTGCACTACGGGCTTTGGTGGCCGCCTTCTTCTTGGCCGTGCGGCGACCGGTCGTCTTCGCCTTGGCCCGCTTCACTTTCTTCTTCACGGCCAGCTCTCCGATATCTTCGGCTACTGTATTCTATTATAACAGGATACTAGGATACTAATATACAGGACTCTACCAGAATGCAACAGCCCGATCCGCGCGTAGCGGCTACGCATCCTCTTTGGTCGACTCTTCTTCATCCGGGACATCTCCGGAATCTCGCTCGCGCGAAGTGTAATCGTCAATCGCACGGCTCACGAGGGCGGTATTCTCCTGGATTAGCGAGTATTCCCGCCTAAACGCCATAGCGTGGGCGGCGACGAGCAGGAACACCGCCGCCACATGCCAGGTCGTGGAATCCTGCGTCCGCCAGGCGACCGCCCCGGTCACGATGACCGGCATGAGTGACGCGACGACGATCGCTACACCGTGTGTGGCTGAGCGTTTGATCCGCCTGGCCTCGTGAACCGCGGTCAATCCTCTCTTGGCGAGATGGACCGCCTGTCCGACCAGCTTGCCTGTGACCGTGAAGTAGGTAAAGACGACGACCTGAACGAAGCAGCTAAGCAGCAGCGTGAGCACGGCGAGGAGTACGTGTCGATCGGCATTGTCATCGACACCGAGCAGGCCGAGAGCCGCGGTGCCGGCGAGCAGTATGACGTTAGCCGCAGCCAGCGCGGCGAAGACACGAGCCATCGTGGGAGGTGTTCATCCGGGCGCGCCGACGCGCGGCGCGCGGTTTATCCGGCGTCTGCGCGGGCGCTGCCGTCTTGCGTCAATTCGTAGATGCGGCGCATCGCGAAACGCACATTCGTCCGATCCGTGGTCTCGATGTTGATCACCGCGTGGTACAGCTCCAACGCCCGGTCACGGTCGTGCAGCCTGAAGTCCGAAACCACGGCTGCCTGGAAACGTGCCGGGTGCGGGGTGGCGGGGTTCCACGTCCACGCCCGTTCGTACCACTTCAACGCGATCACTTCGAGGCCCGGCAGGTATTCCTTGTAGATCTCGCCCTCGAAGAAGGCCGCATCGTCGATCTTGTCGCTGGTGGGAAAACGCGAGATGAGGTCGCGAAAGACGCCGGCTGCCTCGACCATGAGATCACGGCGGAAGACACCCGGCACGCCGTGTCCGCCCTTCCGCATCAACTCGATACCCTGGTCATAGAGTGTGTCCGCCTCGGTGACGGTGTCGACGGGACGTAGCGACTCGGACGGAATCTCCGCGTCGAGAAGATATCGAAAGGCCATGACATTGCGCACGCCCTTCAATTCGAATTCCGCCCAACCGAGCTTCGTCGCGTTGCCTCGGCGGCCGTAGTAGTCTCGCAGCCGCTTGAGAGCCACATGATACGCGTCACGATGCGAGATGAGCTGTTCGACGAGGTCGACCTCTTCGGCATGGACGACGAAGTCCTCGCTATCGCCCGCGGCGCCTGGCGAATTCGGCGCCGGCTCCCGTGCCACCGGTCCCTCGGGCGCGCGTCCGTCCGCCCACAGGCCGTCGATGTTACAGCCGCCCGCCCATGCGCACGCGCAGGCCAGCAAACAAGCCACGCCAACTTTGCGGATCGGTCTGGTGAACATGGCCTCTCCTTGCCATCGAGGTGTGAGAATCCTTCCCATTTGTACCGGTCAGATTAGACCCGCGACGGGCAAGAATGTCAAGCTGGAGGAAGGAGGCGGGCCTACCATTGAGCCTCTTCGAAAGCGCCGAGGCGCGGCGCCTTCTTCACCGGGCGAGACTTCAGGATGGCGGCGGCCAGGGAGAGGTCGCCCTTCGTTGTGACTTTTATGTTGGTCGTGTCGGATATCACAACCGTGACCGGGTGTCCCGACGCCTCCACCACTTGGCTGTCGTCGGTCATGGCCTCTTCGGTGCCGCCGAGACGCTCGTAAGCGGCGACGAGTACTTCCTTGCGGAAAACCTGCGGGGTTTGCGCCTCGTAGAGCCCTTCACGGGCGACGGTCGCGTCCACGACTTTCGAATCGCCGACTTGCTTCAGCGTCCCGGTCACCGGCAAGGCCAGGATGGCCGCTCCCGATTTCGCGGCCGCGGCGAACACGGCATCAATCCATCGGTCCGTTACACACGGCCTCGCGGCGTCGTGGACAGCTACGTAATCCGCATCCTCCGAGAGGGCTTCGAGCGCGGCGGCCACGCTGTCGCACCTGCGAGCCCCTCCCTCGATGAGCTTGACGCCCATGAAGCCGAGATTAGGCCCAAACTTGGTCTTCATCGTGTCGCTGTCCTCCGGAGCGACCACAAGAAGCGTCTGGCAGACATCCGGGCGCGTGACAAATCGCTCGAGCGTGCGCAGGAACATCGGGCGACCATCGATCTTGGCGAACGTCTTCTTCTCCGGGCCACCGAAACGTTCCGCATTCCCGGCGGCTGGAATAATCACGGCGTATTTCGACATGACCCGCGTCTAACCTCCTCGCTATCGTATTCGTGCAACGAACTTCGGCGAAGGAGCCCGTCTCGCGGCGCCGGCCACGTTGGCATCACTGGGGCGGCCTGGGGCGGCGGCGTTCGGGAGCGGGCGTGCCATCCAGGCGGCCAAAGATCATTCGGCCCGCCGACGTCTGGAGCACGCTGGTCACCGTCAGTTGGACGGCCTCACCGATTCGGTCGCGAGCACCTTCGGCGACCACCATCGTCCCGTCCTCGAGGTATCCGATTCCCTGTCCCGCCTCTTCGCCCGGCTTGATGATTTTCGTGACCAAGGCCTCACCGGGCAGCACCACCGGTTTCAAGGCGTTCGCGAGATCGTTGATATTGATCACCGTCACGCCGCGCAACTGAGCGATCTTGTTCAAGTTGTAATCGTTGGTCACCACGTTGCCGTCAAGCTGCAACGCCAGGTCGACGAGCATTTCGTCGACACCTGCGCCGGCGGCGCTGCGTTCCGGCGTGACGTCGAGAATCCTGATGTCGATGTTTTCGCTACCCTGAAGCTTGTTCAGCATGTCCAGGCCGCGGCGACCTCGTGTACGCTTGAGTTTGTCCGCGCTGTCCGCCACCGTCTGAAGCTCCTGCAGCACGAACCGGGGCACGACGCATTCCGACTCCAGGATTCGCGTATTCGCGATATCCGCGATGCGGCCGTCGATGATGACGGAGGTGTCCAGCACCAAAGGCCTGGCCCCTTTCGTCTGCTTGGAGAACTCGACATACGGAATCACGAAGCGAACGTCGTCTTTCGTCTGGAGGATGAAGCTGACCGCCAAGTAGCAGCAGACGACGCCGGTAGCCAACTTGATCGCGCTGACGAACGACTCCACAGCCGGGCTGCGGGCGACTACGTCCCTAAGCTCGCCCTCTGCGCCGTAATAGAGATTGACCTCGATCACCTTGACGACGAGCTCGAGAATCAGCGACAACCCGTAGGCCACGACCATGCCGACGATCAGACCGAAGAACAGCCCGGAGACCGCCGAGAGTGATTTTCGCGGCACGAAAATATCCAAGGCGATCACGATCAGAGCTGCGCCCATGAAGCCGATCACGATCAGGTCGCGGTGTTGGGTTTCCAGACGCTTGTCGACCGCCAGCGTCCAGCCAACCGCGATCAGCGCCAGGACGAACAGTACCCGCAGCACGATCATGAAGACCGTGCCGGCACGATCCGTGGTGTCCGGGTGGGACACGTTGCGTAGTAGGTCGGGCCGCATGTTTCGATATTGCTCCCGGCTCAGTGGCAACCGGCCGATGTCAGCTCAGTTCAGTGCTTTACGCCAAGATCGCCTGGCGACAAACTCGACTCGAATCGAGTATAGCGGCTTGCGGCGGTGGTTCAATCATGTTGTCCCGCCACTCGGCTTTGCGCAGCCCGCCCCGTGCTTGTTTGACCGGTGAGCCCGGCACGGATACGCTCCCGCCCCGCCGTCCTGGACGTCCCAGATTGCCAATGTAGCTCAGCGGGTGGCGGAGGCTCTCGTGCAACGCATTCCGGCAATCCAAGCCATCACGACCGGCTCGGTTAGGCGAACCTTGTTCATCCTCGCGCTTCCCGTCCTCGGTGAGCAGATGCTCAACACGCTGGTCGGCCTGTTTGACACCTATCTCGCCGGGACGGTCAGCTCGGCCGCCACGTCCGCCGTCGGACTCGGTGCCTATGTCGCTTGGCTGGCCTCCATGATCGTCATGCTCGTGGGCACCGGCACGACGGCACTCGTGTCACGACGCATCGGCGAAGACAACACCGACGACGCGAGCCGCATCGCCAACCAGTCGGTGACGCTCGGTGGTATCGTCGGCGTGCTCGTGTTCGCATTGCTCTTCAGCCTGGCTCCGGGACTCGCCTGGTACGCCAAGCTGGCGGGGCCCGCCGGCGACATCACGACGACCTACCTTCGAATCGACTCGCTCGGCTACGTCGCCATGAGCGTCACCATCGTGGCCTGCGCCGCCCTGCGCGGTGCCGGTGATATGCGTACGCCCATGGTGATCTACACCGTCATCAACACCGTCAATATCATCGCCTCCCTTACGTTGGTCCGAGGACTCGGCCCCTTCCCCGCACTCGGCGTCACCGGCATCGCCATCGGGACCGTCTTTGCCCGAACGCTCGGCGCCTGCCTGGCCATCATGGTGCTCTGGCGCGGAAAAGCGGGCCTGAAGCTCCGAAGAAGTGAGCTGCGTGTGAACATCGACCGCGCCCGACGGATCCTGCGGATAGGCTTGCCGGCCGCCGCCGACGGCGCCGTCATGTGGGCCGGACACGTCGCACTCCTCCGGATCATCGCTCAGCTTGCCGGCCCTCCCTACGGACAGGCCATGTTCGCCGCGCACATCATCGCCATGCGCGTCGAAGCGCTCACCTATCTGCCCGCGTTTGCATGGGGAACCGCGGTGGCGACGATGATCGGTCAATCCATCGGTGCCAACCAACCCGCCCGTGCCAAGCGAGCCGGACACGAAGGTGTATTCCAATGCGGACTGCTCTCGTCCGGGATCGCCATCCTCTTCTTCTTCGGCGCCCCCACCATCTACGCCTGGATGAGCAACGACGAAATCGTCCGCGCGGCCGGAGCCGGCCCGTTCAGACTGCTCGCGGTGTTCCAGCCGATACTAGCCATGTCGATCGTATACATCGGCGGCCTGCGCGGCGCGGGTGACACGCGCGTCCCCTTCTGGATCACACTGACTGGCATCGTCTTCGTGCGCCTTCCGATGGGGTACTTCTTCGGCATCGTCTGCAACGGTGGGCTCATAGGCGCGTGGGCAGGAATGTGTGGCGATATGATATGGCGCGCAGCCACCTCGACGATCCGCTACACCGGCGGCCGATGGCTTACGACGCGTGTCTGACGGCCGACCGACCCGGCCCACTGCTACTCCGGAGCGGCGGCTACCTCGGCTGGTGCGGGTGCCCCATCCTTCGGGTACTCCCGCAGGGTGGGGGACGTGACCTATTGAGCAGGCCGATGCTTCCAGCACGCCCCTGCCCGGCGAGCGCCACGATGATGAATGGCATGCGACTCAAGAGTCGACTTCTGAATCGCACTCAATTGGGTGTATTACCTGATGCGGAGCGCGATCCGATCTGGGATGATACCCTGGCTCAAGGCGTCGATTCGGACAACTGGCCGATCGCGCCCGAGCATCGCGTCACAAATGGAAGCACTCGGGGCGCGGGAGTAGCAGCACGCAATGAGCTGTTTCATGGGACCTCGACCCAAAGTGATTCAGAGGCAACGTACTAGAATGGGCATCACCACCCTAGCAGCCCGTTGAAGATCACAGGTTTACGCAGCGCGGTTTGCCGTTGCTGTGTTCGCCGCGCGAAGGCGTGCTGACCACAGCCATGTGAACTCGG